>JBEPUM010000033.1:0-25060 GCA_041691515.1 Pseudomonadota bacterium
CCGCCCGTTCGCTTCTGCTCTCCGAATTCGTATCGGCGTTCGTTCTCGCCATGCGTTATTTCTTCAAGCCGAAGCCGACGTTGAACTATCCGTTCGAGAAAGGGCCGATCTCGCCGCGCTTCCGGGGCGAGCATGCGCTGCGGCGCTATCCTAACGGCGAGGAACGCTGCATCGCCTGCAAGCTGTGCGAGGCGATCTGCCCGGCGCAGGCGATCACCATTGAAGCGGGGCCGCGCCGCAACGATGGTACGCGGCGGACGGTGCGCTACGACATTGACATGGTGAAATGCATTTACTGCGGGTTGTGCCAGGAGGCATGCCCGGTGGACGCGATCGTCGAGGGACCGAACTTCGAATTCGCCGCCGAGACGCGTGAGGAACTCTACTATGACAAGGCGAAACTGCTCGCCAATGGCGACCGCTGGGAGCGCGAGATTGCGAAAGCAATCGAACTCGACGCTCCGTACCGGTGAGGTGAGGGCATGATCCTTCCCGCGCTGTTCTTCTATCTGTTCGCCGGCATTTGCGTCGCCTCGGCCGCGATGGTCATCACGTCGCGCAATCCCGTGCACTCCGTGCTGTTTCTGATCCTGGCGTTCGTGAATGCCTCCGGCCTGTTCATCCTGATGGGTGCTGAATTCCTTGCGATGATCCTTGTCGTCGTTTACGTCGGCGCGGTCGCGGTGCTGTTCTTGTTCGTCATCATGATGCTGGATGTCGATTTCGCTGAATTGCGCGAAGGTTTTCTTGAATATCTGCCGTTCGGTCTGGTGATCGGCGCGATCTTTCTTTTGGAATTGCTGCTCGTGGTCGGCGGCTGGGTCATCAATCCGACGGTGACGAAATCGATTACCGCGGCTATTCCGGGCAATGTCAGCAACACCGAAGCGCTCGGACTCGTGCTCTATACGAAGTACATTCACTACTTCCAGCTCTCCGGCATGGTGCTGCTGGTGGCGATGATCGGCGCCATCGTGCTGACGTTGCAACACAAGGCGAGCGTCAAGCGGCAGGATATCAATGTCCAGAACGCGCGAACGCCGGAACTTGCCATGAGCGTACGCAAGGTCGCCTCCGGGCAGGGCTTGCAGGACGCAGACGCGGCGGAGTGGGTGCAATGACAATCGGGCTCGGGCACTATCTGGCTGTCGGTGCGATCCTGTTCACGCTGGGGATCCTCGGCATCTTTCTCAACCGCAAGAACATCATCGTCATTCTGATGTCGATCGAGCTGATTTTGCTGGCGGTGAATATCAACTTGGTGGCGTTCTCGACATTCCTCGGCGACATCGTGGGGCAGGTGTTCGCGCTGCTGGTGTTGACCGTTGCTGCGGCTGAAGCCGCGATTGGACTTGCCGTTCTCGTGGTGTATTTCCGCAACCGCGGTTCGATCGCGGTTGAAGACGTCAATCTGATGAAGGGCTGATAAGCGCTATGATCCAGGCTATCGTCTTTCTGCCGCTGATCGGCGCAATCATCGCTGGATTGATCGCGCTGTCGGGCGCGCATGCGCGCAACCCCAGCGGCGATACCGTCGATCATCATGGCGCCCATGGTGACGCGCCTGGTCATGATGGCGCGCATGCTGCGTTGAGCCATGACGATCATGGTCACGACGATCACCACGCGGTCGAACCGGCTGCGGCCGGGTCGCGTGCGGCCGAGCTGATCACGACGGTGTTGCTGCTGATCGGGGCCGGCCTGTCGTGGATGACGCTGGTCGATGTCGGCTTCATGCACCACGACGCGCGGATCGCGCTGTTCCCGTGGATCAATTCGGGCGATCTGCAAGTGGCGTGGTCGTTGCGGGTCGATACGCTGACGGCGGTCATGCTGGTGGTCGTCAACACCGTGTCCTCGCTCGTGCACCTCTATTCCATCGGTTACATGGACGAGGATCCGAACCGGCCGCGGTTCTTCGCTTACCTCTCGCTGTTCACCTTCGCGATGCTGATGCTGGTGACCTCGGACAACCTGGTGCAGTTGTTCTTCGGCTGGGAAGGCGTCGGTCTCGCCAGCTATCTGCTGATCGGATTCTGGTATCAAAAGCCTTCGGCGAATGCTGCGGCGATCAAGGCGTTCGTCGTCAATCGCGTCGGCGACTTCGGCTTTTCGCTCGGCATCTTTGCGGTGTTCATGCTGATCGGCTCGACCGATTTCGATACCATCTTCAGCGCCGCGCCGGGCTTGACCGGCAAGACCATTCACTTTCTCGCATGGAACGTCGATGCCCTGACGCTGACCTGTCTGCTGCTGTTCATGGGTGCGATGGGCAAGTCCGCCCAGTTCCTGCTGCACACCTGGTTGCCGGACGCCATGGAAGGCCCGACGCCGGTGTCGGCTTTGATCCATGCCGCGACCATGGTGACCGCGGGTGTCTTCATGGTGGCGCGGCTGTCGCCGTTGTTCGAACTGGCGCCCGATGCGCAGGCTTTTGTAATGTTCATCGGCGCAACGACAGCAATGTTTGCGGCTACGATCGGGCTCGTGCAGAACGACATCAAGCGGATCATCGCGTATTCGACTTGTTCGCAGCTCGGCTACATGTTCGTGGCGATGGGAGCAGGGGCCTATTCGGTCGGCATGTTCCACCTGTTCACGCATGCCTTCTTCAAGGCGCTGCTGTTCCTGGGTTCGGGCTCGGTGATCTACGCGATGCATCACGAGCAGGACATCCGCAACATGGGTGGCCTCAAGGATCGCATCCCCTACACCTATATCGTGATGGTGATCGGGACGCTGGCATTGACCGGCTTCCCGCTGACGGCCGGTTATTTCTCAAAGGACGCGATCATCGAGTCCGCGTTCGTCTCGCATAACCCGTTCGCGTTCTACGGCTTCCTGATGACGGTGCTCGCCGCCGGGCTCACCTCATTCTATTCATGGCGGCTGATCTTCAAGACTTTCCATGGCGAGCCGCACGATCAGGCCCATTATGAGGCCGCGCACGAAGCGCCGATCTGGATGCTGATTCCGATCGGTGTTCTTGCCGCCGGGTCGATCCTCGCGGGCTTCCCGTTCAAGGAGCTGTTCGCTGGCCATGGTGTCGAGGAGTTCTTCCGCGAGTCCGTGAAGATGCATCCCGGTATCATCGAAGAGATGCATCACATTCCGGAAGCCATCGGCTTCCTGCCGACCGCGATGATGATCCTCGGATTCATCGTCGCGTGGCTGTTCTATATTCGCCGGCCGTATCTGCCGGTAGAGCTCGCGCGCCAGCATCAGATGCTTTATCAGTTCCTGCTCAACAAATGGTATTTTGACGAGCTTTATGACTTTCTCTTCGTGCGCCCGGCGAAGTGGCTTGGCCGCTTCTTGTGGAAGAAGGGCGACGGCTTCGTCATTGACGGCTTCGGTCCCGATGGTGTTTCGGCCCGCGTGCTGGATGCGGCGCGCGGCGTGAAGCGTATCCAAACCGGATATCTCTACCACTACGCATTCGCGATGCTGATCGGGGTCGCGGGTCTGATCACCTGGTTCATGTTTGGCGTGGGAGGCCAGTGATGACGACCTGGCCTATTCTTTCGGTTGTGACGTTCTTGCCGTCGGTTGGCGCGCTGCTGGTCTATCTGCTGGCGCGCGGCAACGACGAGGCGGCGAGCCGCAATGCACGCTGGATTGCGCTTTGGACCACGCTGATCACGTTTGCGGTCTCGCTGATCCTGGTGATGCGCTTCGATCCTGCGAACAGTGGCTTCCAGTTCGTCGAAAAAGCCAACTGGCTCGCCACCGGCATCACCTATCACATGGGTGTTGACGGAATTTCGCTGCCGTTTGTAATCCTCACCACGGCCTTGATGCCGTTCTGCATCATCGCCAGCTGGCGGTCGGTCACGTCGCGCGTGCGGGAATACATGATGGCGTTTCTGGTCCTGGAAACGCTGATGACAGGTACGTTCTGCTCGCTCGACCTGGTGCTGTTCTACCTGTTCTTCGAGGGCGGCCTTATCCCGATGTTCCTGATCATCGGTGTCTGGGGTGGCCCGCGCCGGGTCTATGCGTCCTTCAAATTCTTTCTGTACACGCTGCTCGGCTCGGTGCTGATGCTGCTGGCGATCATGGCGCTGTACTGGAATGCCGGCACCACCGACATCCCGACGCTGATGCAGACGGCCGTGCCACGCAGCCTGCAGACGTGGGCATGGCTGGCGTTCTTTGCATCGTTTGCGGTGAAAATGCCGATGTGGCCGGTGCATACCTGGCTGCCCGACGCGCACGTCGAAGCGCCGACGGCGGGATCTGTGGTGCTGGCGGCCATCCTGCTGAAAATGGGCGGCTACGGCTTCCTGCGCTTTTCGCTGCCGATGTTTCCGCTCGCGTCGCACTACTTTGCGCCGTTCATCTTCACGCTCTCCACGATCGCGATCATCTACACCTCGCTGGTGGCGCTGATGCAGGAGGACATGAAGAAGCTGATCGCTTATTCGTCCGTGGCTCACATGGGCTTCGTGACAATGGGTATCTTCGCCGGCACCATGCAGGGCGTCGCCGGTGGTGTATTCCAGATGATCTCGCACGGCATCGTGTCGGGCGCGCTGTTCCTCTGTGTCGGCATCGTCTACGACCGCATGCATACCCGCGAGATCGCGGCCTATGGCGGCCTGGTCAACCGGATGCCGCTATACGCGCTGGTGTTCCTGATCTTCACGATGGCGAATGTCGGACTGCCCGGCACTTCCGGCTTCGTCGGCGAATTCCTTTCGCTGATCGGCACCTTCAAGGTCAGCATTCCCACGGCGTTTGCCGCGACCCTCGGCGTTATCCTTTCGGCCGCGTATGCCCTGTGGCTCTATCGCAAAGTGGTGTTCGGCGCGCTGGTGAAGCCGTCGCTGGCGAGCATCAAGGACCTTACATTTCGTGAGTGCCTGACGCTGATGCCCTTGGTGGCGTTGACGATCCTGTTCGGTGTCTATCCGAAGCCGGTGCTGGATATGTCGGCGGCGTCGGTACAACTTCTTGTCAATAATTATGCAACCGCGACGTCCGCCATCAAGGCGGCTGCGCTGCTGCACTGAGCGGCCAGGTCAGGAACACCAGCTATGACGTTTGAGACCGCCGGATACCAACTGCTTCCCGTGCTGCCGGAGATTGTGCTGGCAGTGGGCGCGATGGTGTTGCTGATGATCGGGGCCTATAGCGGCCAGCGCGTAACCGGTGTCGTGACCGGTCTTGCGATCTGCCTTCTCGTCGTCACCGGCGTGATCGAATACCTGCTGCCGCACGGTAAGCTCGTTACATTCGGCGGCAGCTTTATCGTCGATGACTATGCGCGGTTTCTGAAGGCTCTCGCGTTGATCGGTTCGGCGGCGACGCTGATCCTGTCGCGCGAGTTTCTTGAAGATCAGTCGCGCCGGATCTTTGAATTTGCGATTCTGGTGATGCTTTCCACGGTCGGCATGATGGTGCTGATCTCGGCGGGCGACCTGATCATGCTGTATCTCGGGCTCGAACTGATGAGCCTCGCGCTGTATGTCGTCGCCGCGAGCAATCGCGACAACGCCAAGTCGACCGAAGCGGGCCTGAAATACTTCGTCCTCGGCGCGCTGTCGTCGGGCATGCTGCTATACGGCGCTTCACTGATCTATGGCTTCACGGGAACGGTCAGCTTCTCAGGTATCGCGGCGGCCGCGACAACCGGCAGCATCGGCATCGTATTTGGATTGGTGTTCTTACTCGCGGGCCTGTGCTTCAAGGTATCGGCAGTGCCGTTCCATATGTGGACGCCTGACGTCTATGAGGGCGCACCGACCCCGGTGACCGCCTTCTTTGCGTCTGCGCCGAAGGTGGCCGCGCTGGCGGTGTTCACCCGCGTGGCGCTGACTGCGTTTCCCGGCATCGTCCACGAATGGCAGCAGATCGTGGTGTTCGTTTCGATCGCGTCGATGGCGCTGGGATCGTTCGCTGCGATTGGCCAGACCAACATCAAGCGCCTGATGGCTTATTCGTCGATCGGCCACATGGGCTTTGCGCTGGTCGGGCTGGCATCGGGAACGGTGGAAGGCGCGCAAGGCGTATTGGTTTATATCGCGATCTACGTCGCCATGACGCTCGGCACCTTCGCGGTGATCCTCACCATGAAGCGGAACGGGCAGGCGGTTGAGACCATTGCCGATTTTTCCGGACTGTCGCGGACCAATCCGTTGCTGGCGTTCTTTTTCGCCATGCTGCTGTTCTCGCTAGCCGGCATTCCGCCGCTCGCGGGCTTCTTTGCTAAGTTCTACGTGTTCGTAGCGGCGATCAAGGCGGGTCTCTTTACGCTCGCTGTGCTTGGCGTGCTGTCGAGCGTGGTGGGTGCGTTTTATTATCTGACCATCATCAAGGTGATGTATTTCGACGAGCCCGCAGGGAAAGTGGATAGCATGCGCATGGAATTGCGCACTGTGCTCGCGGTCGCGGGCCTCTTCAACATCCTGTTCTTCGTGTATCCGGGGCCGCTGGTCAGCGCCGCCACGGCTGCCGCGAAGTCACTTTTTTGATGGCGTTTTCGCTGGGACCCAAGGCCAGCCATGCCGGCGTGGGGCTCAAGGTTTTCGACGAGACCGGCTCTACAAATATCGATGCCATGGACTACGCCCGCGCGGGCGGAGAGGGCCCGTGCTGGTTCGTGACAACCATGCAGACGGCGGGGCGCGGCCGTCGCAACCGCGTTTGGGTAGCGCCGCGCGGGAATCTGGCCAGCTCTGTTCTCGAAGTTCTCGACGTGACGCCGGGGGTTGCCGCCACGCTCGGCTTTGCGGCCGGTATTGCGCTTGAGAAAGCGCTGCGGCAGATCAGTTTCGAGGCCGCGACGCGTGCGCCGAACTCCGCCGCCAATGACTACCGGCTGAAATGGCCGAACGACGTTCTGGCCGGCGGCCACAAGCTGGTCGGCATGAATCTGGAAGCGGAGGGGCGACCGAACGGTCAGCTCGCCGTCGTGGTCGGCATGGGCACCAACGTGGTCGCGGTTCCCGAGAACATGTCCTATCCCGTCGCTTGCCTGCGCGGGCTCGGCGTGAGCGCGAGCGCCGAAGACCTGTTTTCCGCGTTGTCGGATGCGTGGCAGGAGATGCGCGGTATCTGGGACTGTGGACGCGGCTTTGGTGAGATTCGCCGGCTGTGGCTGGACCGGGCGGCGGGGGTTGGTCAGCCGGTCTCCGTTACAAATGCCGGACAGGCAGTCACCGGAATATTCGACACCATCGACGAGACCGGCGCTATGATCATTGCCACCGCGGACCGCCGGCGAATTCCGATCACCGCCGGTGACGTTCATTTCGGATCGGCTGCGTCGACAAGGACATCCCACGAATGACGCGGCCCGATGAACTGACATTCGCTCCGTTGGGGGGCGTTGGCGAGATCGGCATGAATTTGTCGATCTACGGGCTTGGCAATCGCCATCAGCGAAGCTGGCTGGCCGTCGATCTCGGCGTGTCCTTCGGCGACGAGGAGCACCTGCCGGGCATCGATCTCATCATGCCGGATATCAAATTTCTCGAGAAAGAACGCAAGAACCTCGTCGGTCTCGTTCTGACACATGCGCATGAGGATCATTTCGGCGCCATTATCGATCTGTGGCCGCGTCTGAAGTGCCCGATCTACGCCACCAAATTCAGTGCCGCCTTGTTTGAAGCTAAGTGCGCAGCGGAGCGCAATGCGCCAAAAATTCCGGTGACGGTGGTAGAGTCCGGAGGCCGTATTGATCTCGGCCCGTTCAGCGTCGAGTTCATTCCCGTGGCGCATTCGATTCCTGAATCCCACGCGCTCGCCATTCACACGGCGGCGGGGATTGTCTTGCATACCGGTGACTGGAAGATCGATCCGACTCCTATCATTGGCGTGCCGACCGACGAGCGGCGATTGCGCGAGCTCGGTGACGAAGGTGTGCTGGCGCTGATCGGTGACTCGACCAACGCCGTGCGGGAAGGGCGCTCGCCATCGGAAACGGAAGTCGCAAGGACGATCGCCGACCTGGTGAAGGCCGCGAAGGGCCGCGTGGCGGTGACGACGTTCGCATCCAATGTCGCGCGCCTGCGCGCCGTGGCCGACGCCGCGCGCGAGGCCGGACGCGAAGTCGTCGTGGTTGGCCGCGCGATGGAGCGCGTGGTGCAGGTGGCGCGCGAGACCGGGCATCTGGACGGGGTGCAGAATTTCCGCGGTGCCGATGTTTACGGTCATCTGCCGGCGGACAAGGTGCTGGCGCTGTGCACGGGCAGTCAAGGCGAGCCGCGCGCTGCGCTGGCGCGTATCGCCAGGGACGACCATCCGCAGGTGACGCTGAACAAGGGCGACACCGTGATCTTTTCGTCGCGGACGATCCCCGGCAATGAGAAATCCGTCGGCGCAATCATCAATGGTCTGGTGACGCAGGGTATCGAGGTCATCACCGATCGCACCAAACTGGTTCATGTCTCCGGCCATCCGCGCCGTGACGAATTGCGCGACATGATTGGCTGGGTCCGCCCGCAGTTGCTGATTCCGGTCCATGGCGAAGCGCTGCATCTGTCGGAACACGCACAACTGGCGCGCGCGTGCGGCGTGCCGAAGGTCATGGTCATCAAGAACGGCGATCTTGTCCGGCTGGGGCCGGGAGATCCTGCCATTCTTGAGGAGCTTCCCTCGGGGCGGCTTTACAAGGACGGCAACCTTCTCGAGGATTCGAAGTCGCGCGCGGTCGTCGAGCGGCGGCGCATGGCGTTTGCGGGCTGCGTGTTCGTGGCGATTGCCGTCACAGAGAAGGGTGAACTGGCCGACGATCCGGAGATCGATCTGGTCGGCATCCCTGAGAAAAACAAGGCCGGCGAAGATCTCGATGACATTGTTTTCGATGCCGTCGTCTCAACGGTAGAGAATTTGCCGCGCGCGCGGCGGCGCGATCCCGATGCCATGGCCGAGTCCGTGCGCCGGGCTGTGCGGGCGACGGTTGCGGAGGAGTGGGGCAAGAAGCCGCTCTGCTATGTTCACGTTCTGGTGGTTTAGGATTGCGAGGATAACATGCTGGGCCGGCTCAATCATGTGGCTATCGCCGTCAAGGATGCCGAGAAGGCCGCGAAGATCTACGGTGCTGCCTTTGGCGCCGATATTTCCGCTGCGGTACCGTTGCCTGAGCACGGTGTGATCACTGTCTTTGCGACGTTGCCGAATACCAAGATCGAATTCATTCAGCCGCTCGGTGAAACCTCGCCGATCGCGAAATTCGTCGAGCGCAACGCGGATGGCGGCATTCACCACATCTGCTATGAGGTGCCCGATATCATCGCGGCGCGCGATACCCTTATAAAAGAAGGCGCGCGCGTTCTCGGCGACGGCGAGCCGAAGATCGGCGCGCACGGCAAGCCCGTATTGTTTCTGCACCCCAAGGATTTCTCCGGCGCGCTCGTCGAAATCGAACAGTCCTGAGGACTCGGATGGCCTACGCGATCTCGTCTGCACTCGCCATCTACTTTGTCATCTGGTGGATAACGCTGTTCCTGACGTTGCCGTTTGGCGTGCGAAGCCAGCACGAGGACGGAGAGAGCGCCCCCGGCACCGATCCCGGCGCGCCGGTGGTACCGCTGATGCGCCGCAAATTGATGTGGACCACGATTGTTTCGCTGGCGATTTACGGTGCTGGCGCACTGGCTTACTACGAGGGGCTGTTCAACATCGAGCGGCTGTCGCGACTGATGGGTTTTCCGATCTAGTGCGCAAAGCAAAAAGGGCGGCCAGATGGGGCCGCCCTCTTTTGATTCACGTACTGCTGCGCTGATCGTTACTGGCAGAGATGCCGCTGGCCATCTTCCATCCGGATCCATGTGCCGGGCTGACAGACGAACCCGTTACGCGCAGCGTAATTCTCATGATGGTTCAAGCCACAGCCGCCGGCCGCTTTTTGGCCGTCGGTCATGCAATCATCGTTATCGTAGGCGTAGCTGTCGTTGTAAGCATCGTTGTAAGCGTAGTCGTTATTCCTGAACGGGGCAGTTGCAATAGCGCCCGCGGCCCCCACAGCGCCACCCACTACGCCTGCGGCAACATCGCCCGGCCAGAAGCCGCTGTCCTGACGATCATTGTCCATCTGACGGTCATAGGTCTGGCGGTGCTGCGTCGACATCGGCTGAGATGATGATTGCGCCATAACAGGCGAGGCGATCAGAGATGTGAGAACCGCAGCCGCGGCGAGAAATGTCATTTTCGTCATTCGTTGCTCCTTGCTTGTGACAAGGGCCAACGATGCGGAAGAAGAGACGTTCCGGAAGCCAAATATATCCGGTTCAACCCAGCGTGAGGTTCCGGTTCCATTTCACTAACGTGGAATCTCGAATGCTCCCAGATGGAACTCATCCGCGTCGCCGGTGGCTGGCTGGATGACGCGAGTAAAAGCTGCATTCGGAAATCGTTGCCACACCGCGATATCTTCAGCCTTGATCGTAAGCCAACCGAACGTGAAGAGGTAACGGCCCGGCTCGGTGACGCGTCCGACCTGTTGCCAACTCACCTTATGTATTTCGGGATCGAACACTCGCTTTCGCTTTCAAAATCGGCCGTAAACAGCATCCTGGCCCGAATTCGTTACGAAGCGATCAAGATCGATCAGCAAGCGTTGCCACGCTCCGTCGATTTCGGGCGACCAGTCTGGGCCGAGAACGTCGCGCATGGTAGCGGCAATGACACCGAAAAACTGAGCGAACAATTCCGGAGGTGTGCCATAGGCATCGTGCGACTGAATCTCGCACTGAATCATTCGGAAGTTACCGCTCTGCTCGCCGGCAAAATCCAGTATCGCGTCGATCGTCAACGCGAGCATCGAACCTTTCACCAGATCGCTGCCTTGACTCCGGAACATCGATTGGGTCTCGGGATGCTCGCGGAACAGGCGGCGATAGACGAGGGGCGTCAGGTCCTCGCATCGCTGCGCGGTCAGCTCAAAACTTTGATGAATGAAATTGGTCAGACGGATATCCCTCGCGTTATCCCGCGTAGATTAGCCGTACTGATTTCGAAAAAAAAAGAGCAGGGCCATCGCCCCGCTCTCAAAATTGTGTCGACCCTATTTTCCCCGAACGTCAGATTTATCGTTATTTGACGGGGCGGCGCTGCTTATGCGCGCCAGGGCTCCTCCCGAGACTTGGACCACCAGACTATTACCCTGCGGGTAGTCTGAGCCCGCAGTCGTAGCCGATCTTTCTCCTCCTGTCACCATTTTCAGCAACGAATGTTCAAAATTCGAGCATTTCCCGAAACGAATGATCCCTATGCATTTTTGCCTCTAATAATCGCAAAAATAGGCCCCATTCCGCGCAAATTTTGCCATGACCCGTATTCGGATAGGCCCCGACGTGCCTTGCTGACGCGCCGATATCGAAGCCGCGTCCTTCAACCGCGCTTCTACACGCGATGTCGGGAACCTCTTCTCGACTCCCGACTCTCAGCATGATAGGTGCCGAACAGATGGGGACGTCATGCGCTGGCGAATGAGGAAATTTCTTCCGATCGTCCTGCTCGCGATTTTGGTGCAGATATTTGCACCAATCGGCGCCCGCTGGGCGACCGGCGCTGCGCTATCTGACCCATTGGGCGCTTCCGCGATTTGCTCCACGCCGTCGGGAGGCGGCTCCGGTCAAACCGATCAGTCCGGTCAGCATTCCAAGTGCTGCGTACTTTGCTGCCTGGGGCAGGCCGGAAGCGTACCCCTCGATACCCCGCTCGCGACCGTTGCCAAGCCCGCCACGTTGCCACAGCGCATTGTCTGGTTCGAGGCCGTCGACAATTCGTCGGGCCGCCTTAGCGGCTTCCCCGCGCAGGCGCGCGCGCCACCGTCTTTCTCCTGATCCAAGCCTCCTTCGCGACCGCCGGTTCCAATCCGTGCGGCCATCGAGCTTAGCGAGCCGGCTGTGTCCGGCGTCAGGACAATCAGATGTTTCGTTTCGATGCGTCGCGTGGCGCAAGTGCAGTCGCGCTTTGTGGCGCGCTGTCGGGTTGGCCGGTTGCCGCACCCGCCCAGACGTCAGACCAGGCGCTGCCGTCCATCACTGTGGAAGCACCCACTCAAAGATCGGTTGCGCGCTCTGCAAAAAAGCCTCGCCGCCAGGTTACGACGCCATCGCGGCCTCGTGTGGTAATCAGGACTGTGGCGGCAAGTCCACCAGCCGCAGAAAGCAGGGGGCTGAATGCCTCATCCGGGTCGCCGCCCATCAAGCAGCGGTTTCAACTTCCGCAGGAATCCCACAGCATCACCGCAAAGCAGATCGACGAGACGATCAACCTCAAGGATCCGGAGGACGCGGTTAAGTACATGCCGAGCCTGTTCGTGCGGAAACGCAACGACGGCGACAATCAGGCGGTTCTCGCAACCCGCACCTGGGGACTGAATTCGAGCGCGCGTTCGCTGATCTATTACGATGACCTGCTGATTTCGGCGTTGATCGCCAACAACAACCAGAACGGCTCTCCACACTGGAATTTGATCGCGCCGGAAGCAATCGCCCGCGTCGACTTTCTGGACGGTCCGTTTGCCGCTGCCTATCCCGGCAACTCGATCGGCGGCGTGCTGATCTTTACAACAAAGATGCCGGACCACCTGATTGCCAGTGCCAAGGAAACCGTGTCGGTCATGCCGTGGAGCCAATACGGCACCAAGGACACCTACGTCAGCAGCCAAACGAGTGCCCTTGTGGGAGACCGTCAGGGCAAGTTCTCGTGGCTCCTGAGCGCGACCTACCAGGATAGTTATCAGCAGCCGCTGACCTATACGACCAACAAGGGAATTCCGATCGGCACGACGGGCGCTTTCCCAGCGCTGAACAAGCAAGGAATTGAAGCCGACGTCGTCGGTACGGGTGCACTGGTTCACTCGCAGCAGACGTCCGGCAATTTCAAACTGGCCTATGACGTGACGCCGCTCGTGCAGGCGACCTATTCGTTCGGTGTCTGGAATAACGTCCAGACGTCAAATCCCCAGACCTATCTGCGCAATGTTGCGACGGGGTTGCCGACATTTGCCGGCATCTCATCGTTTGCCAATAACAAGTACACCTGGGATGAGACCCACGTCAGCAATGCGATTTCATTGCGAAGCGACACCAAGGGCACCTACGATTTCGACCTTTCCGCATCGAGCTACAACTATCTTCAGGACATCATGCTGAATCCGTACACCGTGTCCGCGACGGGTGCCGGCTATTCAGCCAACGGCAAGATCACGCGCAACGACGGCACCAACTGGCAGAATGCCGATGCGAAAGCGATCTGGCGTCCCTTTGGTTACGATGGCCCGCATGAAATCAGCTTCGGCCTGCATGGCGACCGTTATCATTTCGAGAATCCGGTGTTCGCGTCGTCCATCTGGAACGCGACGTCCTCGACGGGAAGTGGCCGCCTTTATTCAGAGGGACTGGGCGAAACACGCACCGGCGCTCTCTGGTTTCAGGATGCCTGGAAGATCGTCCCAAATCTCAAGCTGACGCTCGGCGGACGTCTCGAGACCTGGCGTGCGCAGGACGGCTTCAATCTCAATACGACAGCGAGCTCCGCTGGCGTCATTACGTCGACCTCGACGATCAATCAGCCATCGCTGGCTTCGACGAATTTCTCGCCGAAGGCTTCGCTCTCCTATGATCCGAACAAGGACTGGAACATCACCGCCAATTTTGGCGAAGCCTATCGCTATCCAACGGTGACCGAACTGTATCAGAACGTCGCTGTTGGTGGCGTGGCGACGTTTGCCAATCCGAACCTCACGCCTGAGCGGGATCTGAATGGCCAGTTGAACATCGAGCGTCGCTGGACGGATGGACGCGTGCGGTTGACCTTGTTCAAGGAGCGGACGGACAACGCAATCATCTCGCAAACCAACCTCGTCACGAATCCGCTCACCGGGGCTCAGGTCCCGACAACGACGATCGGCAACGTCGCGGCGATCGGGATGCAGGGGGTTGAATTATCCGCCGACAAGAACAACGTGCTTGTCAGGGGATTGCAGGTATTCGGCAGCGTCACTTACGTCGATTCCCGCATCATTTCGGACCCGACATGGGCAGGCACCGATCCGCTGACCGGCAAGCCCGATACGGTCGTGGGCAAACGTGTGCCCTATGTGCCGAATTGGCGTGCCAAAATCGGCGTGACCTATCGCCCGAACGAGAGCTGGGCCTACACCATCGCGGCGCGCTACAGCGGCAAGCAATATTCGACGTTGGATAATACCGACATCGTCTCTCATGTGTACGGCGCGTTCGACAATTACGTCGTCGTGGACGCGAAGGTGCACTACAACGCGACGAAAAATCTCTCGTTCGATGCTGGTATCGATAATCTCTTCAACGAACAGTATTTCCTGTTCCATCCGTTTCCCGGAAGGACCTATGTCCTCGCCGCGAAATACAGCTTTTGAGCGGGTCACGAGGACGTGTTGACATGTTGATCCCAATCAAGAGCTCACAACGCACGTCCGGCTTTACGTAAGCCCGGACACCGGCCATGACGAACTGAAATTGAAAAGGAGACCACAATGAAATCGATCGTCCGAACGACGGCGCTGATTCTGATGATGCTGCTCGCCGGGACCGCGGCTTCGTTCAGCCATGAAATGAAGGTGGGAGATCTCCTTCTGACCGACCTCTGGAGCCGGGCAACGCCCCCGGGCGCGAAAGTCGGTGCGGCCTACCTCACCATCGAGAACAAGGGAGCGGCTGCCGATCGGTTGGTCGGCCTTTCGAGCCCGGTCGGACAGGCCGAAGTGCACGAGATGAAGACCACCAACGGCGTGATGACCATGCGGCCGGTAGAAGGTGGAGTTGCGATTGCTGCCGGTCAGAAGGTCACCCTGGCTCCCGGCGGCTATCACATCATGCTGACCGGTCTGACTGCGCCCCTGAAAGAAGGCGAGATGCTGCACGTCACACTTAAATTTGAAAAGGCGGGCGACATCGACGCCACCTTCCATATCCGTTCGGTAGGGGCGCAGGGTCCCAAGGATGCACCCGGAAAGCCCGGCCATATGGACGGAATGAAATCTGGCGAGCATTCCGGGATGAAGATGTAGCGAGGACGGCTTCGCCAGCGGCTGAACCGCGCCTTGCCGAGAGGGCTGGGCCCTTGTGTTTTGGCACCCGATCCGCTTTCACTGCGGACGTCCCGTGTCCCGAAACGATTCCCAGGCCTGCCCATGCGATTGTCGCGTTTCTTTTTGCCGATCCTGAAGGAAACCCCAAAGGAAGCCGAGATCGTTTCGCATCGGCTGATGCTGCGCGCCGGCATGATGCGGCAGGAGGCAGCCGGCATTTATGCCTGGTTGCCGTTGGGTCTTCGCGTGCTCAAGAAGATCGAGCAGATCGTGCGCGAGGAGCAGAACCGCGCCGGCGCCATCGAATTGCTGATGCCGACCCTGCAACTCGCCGATCTCTGGCGCGAGAGCGGCCGCTACGACGCCTATGGTCCGGAGATGTTGCGGATTGCGGACCGGAACAAACGCGAATTGCTGTACGGGCCGACCAACGAGGAAATGATCACCGAGATTTTCCGCAGTTACGTGCGCTCCTACAAGAGCCTGCCGCTGAACCTCTATCACATTCAGTGGAAGTTCCGGGACGAGCAGCGCCCGCGTTTCGGCGTCATGCGCGGCCGCGAATTCCTGATGAAGGACGCCTATTCGTTCGATATCGATGAGGCCGCCGCACGGCGATCCTACAACAAGATGTTCGTCGCCTATTTGCGGACGTTCGCGCGGATGGGATTGAAGGCGATCCCGATGCGGGCGGAAACCGGCCCGATCGGCGGCGACCTCAGCCACGAATTCATCGTCCTCGCCGAGACGGGAGAGTCCGGCGTCTATATCGACAAGGACGTTCTCGATCTTCCGGTGCCGGGCTCGGACGTGGACTACGACGGCGATCTGACGCCGATCATCAAGCAATGGACCACGGCCTATGCCGCGACTGAGGACGTTCATGATGGTGCGCGCTACGAGCGCGAGGTCTCCGAGGACAAGCGCGTTCACACGCGCGGCATCGAAGTCGGCCAGATCTTCTATTTCGGTACCAAATACTCGGACACGATGAAGGCCCTGGTGGCCGGTCCCGACGGCGTCGATCAGCCCATTCACGGCGGCTCCTATGGCGTGGGGGTCTCGCGTCTTGTCGGGGCGATCATCGAAGCCTGCCACGATGAGGCGGGCATCAAGTGGCCGGAGGCGGTGGCCCCGTTCACAGTGGCCATCCTGAACCTGAAGCAGGGCGCTGATGATACCGATGCCGCATGCGAACGGCTCTATCGCGAACTCTCCGCCAAGGGGGTCGACGTGCTCTATGACGATACCGACCAGCGGGCGGGTGCGAAATTCGCGACCGCCGACCTGATCGGCATTCCCCGGCAGGTCATGGTGGGCCCCAAAGGCCTCGCCGAAGGCAAGGTCGAGATCAAGCGGCGGAGCGACGGGACGCGTGAGAACGTGGCGTTGGACGAAGCCGTTGCGCGGCTGACGGCGTAACGATTATCCACTGCGCGTGGCATTCAATGCCATTCCGGCCACAATTGGCCGCGAATCATGGGATTATCGAACGATGGATGAGACCATGAACGAACCGCTCCGGACCAAGCCGTTTTCTGCCTTCGAGTGGATGCTGTCCGGGCGCTATTTGCGCGCGCGGCGCAAGGAAGGCTTCATCTCCGTCATTGCCGGCTTTTCATTTCTCGGCATCATGCTCGGTGTTGCCACGCTGATCATCGTCATGGCCGTCATGAACGGCTTCCGGACGGAACTGCTCAGCAAGATCCTCGGCCTCAACGGCCATCTGCTGGTTCAGCCGCTGGAGTCGCCGCTGACCGACTGGAAAGACGTCGCGGATCGTATCAGTCAGGTGTCGGGCATACGCCTCGCGGCGCCCGTTGTGGACGGCCAGGGGCTCGGGTCGTCGCCGTTCAATGCGGCCGGGGTATTTATTCGCGGTATCAGGGCCGACGACCTCAACAAGCTCACCTCGATCGCCAAGAATATCAAGCAGGGAACGCTCGAAGGTTTTGACGACGGGCAGGGTGTGGCCATCGGCCGCCGGCTCGCCGATCAATTGTCGTTGCACGCCGGCGACAGCATCACGCTGATCTCGCCGAAGGGGGCGGTGACGGCGATGGGTACGACGCCGCGCATCAAGCCGTACAAGATCGCAGCGGTCTTCGAGATCGGGATGTCGGAATATGATTCGACATTCGTATTCATGCCGCTGCCGGAGGCGCAGGCTTATTTCAACCGTCCCAATGATGTGACCGCGATCGAGGTCTTCACGGACAATCCGGACAAGGTCGACACGTTCCGAAAGACCGTCACCGAGGCGGCCGGCCGGCCGGTGTTTCTGGTGGACTGGCGACAGCGCAATTCGACATTTTTCAATGCGCTCCAGGTCGAGCGCAATGTGATGTTTCTGATTCTGACGCTGATTGTCCTCGTCGCGGCGCTGAATATCGTCTCGGGCCTGATCATGCTGGTCAAGGACAAGGGTAGCGACATCGCGATCCTGCGCACCATGGGCGCGTCGCAGGGATCGATCATGCGCATCTTCCTGATCACGGGTGCCGCGATCGGCGTCGTCGGCACGCTCACGGGGTTTGTCGTCGGGCTCGTGATCTGCCTCAACATCGAGTCGATCCGGGAATTTCTGTCGTGGGTCACCAGCACCGAACTGTTCTCGCCCGAGCTTTACTTCCTGTCCAAACTGCCGGCCGAAGTCGATATTCGGGAAACCAGCGCCGTGGTGATCATGGCGCTGACGCTGTCGTTTCTGGCGACGCTTTATCCGTCGTGGCGTGCCGCGCGCCTCGATCCTGTCGACGCCCTGCGGTACGAGTGAGCGACGGATATGGAGCAGGGGGCAGAAGAAGTACCGGTCGTTTATCTTCACGAGATCAAACGCCAGTACACGCAAGGCGAAACCAAGCTGGTCATTCTGGACGGCGCCAAATTGGCCCTGTGGGCAGGCCAGTCGGTAGCGCTGGTGGCGCCTTCCGGATCCGGCAAGTCCACCTTGCTGCATATCGCAGGCCTGCTTGAAAGTCCGGACGAGGGTGAGGTCTACGTCGGCGGAACCGCGACGTCAGGCCTGTCGGACGTCGAGCGCACGCAAATCCGGCGCACCGATATCGGCTTCGTTTATCAGTCGCACCGCCTGTTGCCCGAATTCACGGCGCTCGAAAACGTCATGCTGCCGCAGATGATCCGCGGACTAAAGCGCTCGGAGACGATTAGTCGCGCCCGCGAAATTCTCGGCTATCTCGGTGTCGGCGATCGCGTCACCCATCGTCCGGCTGAACTGTCCGGCGGCGAGCAGCAGCGGGTAGCGATTGCGCGTGCCGTCGCCAACGCGCCGCGCGTGCTGTTTGCCGATGAGCCGACCGGCAATCTCGATCCCCATACCGCCGATCACGTCTTCAACGCGCTGATGCAACTGGTGAAGGCGACGCGCGTCGCAATGCTCATCGCGACCCACAACATGGCACTCGCCGATCGGATGGATCGCCGCGTCTCGCTCGAAAACGGTCGCGTTATCGAACTGGACTGAGGCGCGATGCGAAATCGCGCATCAGGGCTCGGCACTTCTGATCAATGCGTGCGCCGTTGGCGCTGCCGGTTCGGATCGAGCTTCGTGCCGGCGAAATAGGGATTATCAACGCATTGGGCGGGGAGCCCTGATGCCAGTTGCCTACATTGCTCAAGGGTCGCGTACCGACAGTCGTTGTATTGTGCCGTCGGTCCATAGACGATCTGGCAGACCGGATAGCGGCTGTCCCACGCTTGCGCATGTGCCGTTGCGCACGAGCAAACCACGGCTATGACGATCAAAATTGCTGCGCGCATCCGGGTCTCCCGTCCTCAAGGCGTCCAATCACTTGCCTTGCAGGTAGTTGGTCGCGCTTTGCCGTTCAAGACGCCCGCGATGGCTGCTGGCGTGACGGACAAGCTTTGGGAAGTGTCCGATATCGTCACGATGCTTGAACAGTGGGAGCTTGCGAATTTCAAGCCTGAATATCAATTCGTCGTCCGGCAGTACGCAATCGGGAAGGGCCATTCCGTCAGCGTTCTGTGGCGTGGCGGTGAAGTCGATAGCATCTTCGGTTTTGATAAGGAGGCCGACGCGCTCGGCTGAATCAGGGAGAAGTCGCAAGCGTGGATAATTGAACAGAGCCGTCCTAAGCGGGCTGAATGACTATTGCCTGCAAAAATTGGTCAGATTTTTTACAAAGTCATCCTTATTCCTGCTGGTTTCTCCGGCGTTTTGCTGCCATCCATAAAACCGACGAGTATTTCAGTCCGATCTTCCAATTTTATGTGAAGCCCAAAGAGTTGCGGGAAAAACATTTGAGGCATAGGAGCCTCGCCGAACAGACGGTACCCAGCCTCTTTCATGAAATGAAATATTTCAGTTGCTAGTTCTAACGATTCTTCATGCCCCATAGTTGTCCAAACAATTACCTCTTTGGAGGTCGGGACAATGTTCAACAGTTGCTTGCGGGCTTCTGGTCCTAATCGTCTCTGAGGCGTCGTATTTACGTTGACCGTGTGGGCGGTAATTCCGCCGCTCTGATAGTTCGATGTAATATTGATAGTGGGCTGACCATCTTTATTTTGTGCCATTCACACTATGCGCGGTAACGCCTCCCTGCTGTCCGTGGCTTGTTACGTTTTGATTTATAACATTCTCCGACTGCGAGGTGGCAGACGCTTTCTTAGTTACATGTGGCCCGGCCATGCCCGGGAAAAATGCCGCTAAATCACCCTCGTTAAAGCTGATTCGATAGGATTTTGTGTCGTCTTGAACGTTAAGAGAAAATTGCCTCCATGTTTCCAAGAACGTCTTTGGATCGAGCCCGAGAATTTTGCCGGGAGCACGGGGATCCGAGGGGCCAAATTTTGCTATCAATTGAATTGGCGCTCCCGGCGGGATCAATTGAACTTGTCCCAAAGAAACCACCTCGCCCTGCGCAATTATTTCTAGAGGAATCTTAGTGCCATTTATCGCAGAAACGATATATGCACTTTTCAGATCAACTTCCTTTTGAGCGATGTTTCCGCCTCTGAACGTCAAAGAAAATACATTCATGCCGACGGGTGGACCACCTTCTAAAAGCAAATTCCGATACCATTGAACAGGCCCCTCGTCTTGAACTGCGCCGACCCCGATTCCCGAGCTTCCAACGGTAAATCCCCGTTGATTCCAGATCATCCAACCGGCAGCGCATATTGCGATGGTAAGGAACAACCAAAGACCACCAAGACTGCCCAAGAGTATGTGCCAAGCTTGCACGCCCGCCGCCCCCGCTGAACGCTGCGAATTATGCCACTCTTTCGTGCTGTGAATTGTTGCAGCAACAAGGATGATCGCAGCTAAGGCCCAGCATACGACGGTTGTAGTTGCGTTGCTAATGCCGCTCACTTGGAGCCCGGTATTAAAAAGAAATGGAACAGCGGCGAGCGCGTATGGCAGGAATTTTGACATGTATTGGTCTCGCACCGCCCTTTAGGGCTAGTTGTGGCAGACGAATACATACGCGCAGGCTGTTGTCCGGCGCGAGTCCAGCGCCGCTCCGTCCCCACGATTAACCAAGAGGTTTTTTCGTGGGTCATTTTTCAAACTGACCCACACCCAGCCCTTGGGTAGTGGGTCAGTTTGATTGTGGCAGAGTTCCGGGGTGGAAAACGGGCCAGCGCGGGCGCATATTGAGAGTATGTATTACTCAGTCCAGATCGTAGAGAACCAGATTATTGGCCCCGAAGAGAATAGCGGCCTTGCGGCGTATTTTCTCAATGATCGGTTTTCAACTATCCAGCTCGCAGAAGAGGCTGGCACCGCCGAGCTAAAGCGGCGCGCGGGGGAAGGCGCGCGGGGATTTTATAACATTCTCGATCCCGAAAGCCGCCCGGTATGGCCGAAGGGTTCCGTGGAATGAGCAGCGCCCCCAAACGCCCTAGGGACCCAAACCAGCTCGCCAAGTCGATCATCGACATAGCGACGGGGGAGAAGCCAGACCGCGATCCTACGCCAGAAGAACAGGGTAAGGACCCGGCTGCGGTGGCGTTGGGGAAGAAAGGCGGCAAGGCGCGCGCGGATAGCCTGACGGCCGAGAAGCGGTCAGAGATTGCTAGAAAGGCTGCGGCCTCACGTTGGACCAAGAATTAGCTAAAGGTTTTCTCCAACAGATCCAATACCTGCATGTGATCGCTCGTGCGAAGTGGCGCAGAGCTAAAATAAATGTTTGCTGAATACGGCTCTGCTGCTCGCCTCTCAAATAGAAATTCGGGCGAGCGAGGGTTCGCTTTGCCTGTTTGATCGTAATGCATTTTGAAACTGCTGAATCTATATTCTTCAATATTTGGCGAGTCATATTGCTTTAAAAGCTCAAATACACGTTGACCTACGGTCGTGAAGTTTTCGAGGGCCGCCCCGATATCAATAGGAATCATCACTTCAACCTGACTCAGGTATGACCTGCGCGTTTCTTTCATTTCGATATCGAATTCGCGAGGCAACGAAGAAAATATTTCATCCAAAAATTGGTCGCTATAGGCGGTGTCTTGCTTACACTCACATAGTAACCCGTTATTGTAGACACTGAATTTGTCGATTAGTTTACCTTGGAAGTACCCTTGCAGAAAATTCACGCCTTGCAGAAGATTCATTTCAGGGATGGTGCGCGGGACCTGCGCGAACCCATATCGATCCTCAAGAGCCTTGATTAGGGGGACGGGAGATCGTTGCCCAATCCCATCCTTCGGCTCGATGAAGCGGATTGCCTGACTGATTTCTGTACTAATAAGCTGCATTGCCTAGGCCATTTTGTGCTTTTGGGGGTGGGGTGGGGCTTGGATTTCCCAACAGCGGCGGAGTGATTTCTTTATTTTTTTGAGATGGGTCAATCACAGATTTTAGCAGGTCACTACTATCTTGTTCGTCCTCTGCGAGATGTGAAGAATTTTCTGCAACATTGTTTATTAGACTTTCGGCACGAAAGGTTGGTTCCTCTGCTCCTATGCCAATCATCAAATCGCTAATTGTATCGAGCGTAAGATTGCTGGGCGCATTGAGCCAACGACTAATGACCTCCGGTGATTTGTGTATTCTTCGGGCGAGCTTCGCTTGGGTAAGTCCATTGGCTTCTTCGCGCTCGAATCCCTCTCTTAGAAAGTCAAAGAAGCGGTCGCGTAACCGCCTTTGAAAATAGACACGTTTGGCTTCCGGAATTTCAGAGCCATCATGCCCCTCTCTTAGTTCGTTCGCGATGTGCATTAGAGAAATAGTCATTCAAGTCATCCCCGCATATTGGGCCGTGCGCAGGAAAATATTTAGGCCATTCGCGACTGACCGTTTGAACGGCCAGTTTCCATTCTTTTGAGTGCCGATCTCCAAGAGGAAGCCAGTTAAGCCAAGGAAGTTCTTTCGATCTGGGCCTACATGTGACTGCAAGCAGCACATTTTTTTCCACAACCCTGCAAAATATTCGCAGGGCCGGACTTTCTTGGCAGCGGATATCAAAAACAGAATCCTCGATTGGACCGAGCCTGCCAACATGCGCATTCCGCGCGTCGAATGGCTCCATGCAAACAACCAGCCTTCTGCCAGAAACGAAATTCTGAAGACTTTGGACAAGAATGGCTCGGCGTATTGCCTCATCGCCTTCTCCCCACGGCTCCGACACCAACCGGCTAACTTCATCAGTCATTAAAACCGTGCGACCCGACCGATCATTGTTGTGCCCTCCCAATTTTTGGAGAACCCGGTCCGCCACTAGCTTTTGCCATTCTCGTCGTATTGACATATAAGTCAACATGTCTTTCGCGCTAGGGTATGAGGCATTTTGACTCACTCAACCGGAGGTTAATAGCTCCAAATAAATTGACAAATATACTTGACGCTAAGCAAAAAGGGTCAGATACTCCAGCCATGAACAAGCTGGACCGAAAGACCCGCGCTCAAATCCTCCACCTGCTTTGTGAGGGACAGTCGATCCGGGCCATCACGCGGCTGACGGGCTGTTCCAAAAACACGGTCGCAAAGCTGCTCGTTTCCGCCGGTCATGCCTGCGCGGCCTATCAGGACAAGACGCTTCGCAACCTGACCTGCAAGCGCATCCAGATGGATGAAATCTGGTCCTTCGTTTATGCCAAGGCTGCGAACGTGAAGGCCGCCAAAGCTGCTCCGCAGACCGCTGGCGATGTTTGGACGTGGACGGCCATCGACGCCGACTCCAAGCTAATCGTTAGCTGGTTGCTCGCCGGTCGCGATACGGACGCCGCTCTATCATTTGTCAGCGATCTGCGGGGCAGGCTGGCTAACCGCGTCCAACTTACTAGCGACGGCCATAGGCCATATCTGGCCGCTGTTGATGCGGTGTTTGGTGAAGATGCCGACTATGCCATGCTGATTAAGCACTACGGCACACCTCCGCAGTCAGAGACGCGCTACAGCCCGGCAGTATGCACCGGAGCGGAAAAGAAGCCCGTATCAGGCAATCCCGACAAGAAGCACATCAGCACGTCTTACGTTGAGCGCAGCAACCTCACGATGCGGATGCACATGCGCCGGTTCACCCGCCTGACGAATGCGTTCTCAAAGAAGGTCGAAAACCACGCCGCCGCGATTGCGCTCCATACGATGTATTACAACTTCGTCCGCATTCATCAGACCTTGAAGGTCACTCCCGCGATGGCCGCTGGCGTGACCGAAAAGCTTTGGGAAGTGGATGATATTGTCGGGCTGGTCGAGCAATGGGAGTTGTCGAACTTCAAGCCGGAATATCAGTTTGTCGTCCGGCAGTACGCAATCGGGAAGGGCCATTCCGTCAGCGTTCTTTGGCGCGGCGGCGAGGTCGATAGCATCTTCGGTTTCGACAAAGAAGCGGATGCGCTGGAATGGATCAGGGAGAAGTCGCGAGGTTGGCTGGCCTCAAATAAGCGCCTTTGAGCCAGCTTTTGAGACATATCAGGTTGTTGAAAACGCGGTGCTAGGGCGGTAGCGCACAGTCGTTTGCTGCAATATATCCTTGCTTAGAGCGGCTTCGTGTAGCAAAACACGATTCTAAGCTCTAAAATCCGATATCTAGAAGATTCGGCACTAGCGTTAACGATATGTTGTGCCGTTCCTCATAATGTCCCGGAAGGCTTCCCTATGGCAAGCGCCGCAGCTGCACGAGTCATGACCGATTCAGATTACATCGATCTCGCCCGCGAAAAGCTGATTGTTGCTCTCGATTTTTGGGAAATCGAAGACGCCAGGAAGCTTGTTCACGAACTAGGTGATGATGTCTCTTTTTACAAGGTTGGGCTGGGTCTCCAGCTAGCCGGAGGAGATGAATTTGCCAAGGAACTAATCGCACAGGGGAAGCGCGTTTTCTTGGACTATAAGTATTATGACATCGAAGAAACCATCAATCGCGCAGTCGCGCGCGCGGCGGATCTGAAAATTACCTTCCTGACGGTGCATGGTGTCACAAACATCATGAAGGCCGCCGTCGCGGGCCGTGGCACCTCTGACATGAAGATTCTTGGCGTAACTGTGCTGACAAGCATGGACGCCGAAGACATCAAGGAAATGGGCTTCGAATGCAATGTTGAGGAGCTTGTAATTGCTCGTGCCAAGAAAGCCCTTGAGGTTGGGGTTGATGGCGTTATCGCTTCTGCCTTGGAAGCCGCCGAAATTCGAAAGCAGACGAACAACAAACTAATGATCGTTTCGCCCGGTATTCGTCTCAGCGGCAGCGCCAAAGACGACCAGAAACGAATAGCGACGCCTTTTGAGGCAATTCGGGCCGGAGCGGATTATTTGGTTTTGGGCAGACCGATCTATGATTCGGCAGACCCGAAAGCCGCAGCGAAAGAAATCATCCAGCAAATGGCCGACGCGCTGCGACCTGATTAAGAGCGGTGAAATTAATTTCATAAAGCCCCGGTCGATATTCGCCGGGGTTTTTTCGTTTGGCCAATTAACCAAGCCCTTTCTTTCGGGGTCAGTTTTCAAACTGACCCACTACCAGCCCTTGACTCTGAGAACAAAACTGGAACAATGTTCCCTCTATGTTCTATCTCAGAGGAGAGAAAGTCATGTTGCGGATGTTCGTT
>JBEPUM010000034.1:0-24664 GCA_041691515.1 Pseudomonadota bacterium
GTCAGCGCACCATGCGCGCGGGATAATGCACGCGAAGATCAACAGCGTTTCGAGGTATCATGAGCTGGCAACCCTCCAACGATCCGATCCTTGGCGATCCCAAGACCTGCGATGCGCTTGAGCTGGTGATTGTGCCGCGCACCCGCGACCTCGGCGACGGATTTGCCGTGCGCCGCGCGCTTCCGCACGGCAAGCGGCAGATGGTCGGGCCCTTCATCTTCTTCGATCACTTCGGGCCGGTCCAGTTCGTCTCCGGCAAGGGCATGGACGTGCGGCCGCATCCGCATATCGGGCTCGCCACCGTCACCTACCTGTTCGACGGCAGCATCATGCACCGCGACAGTGAGGGCAACGTTCAGGAAATTCAGCCCGGCGCCATGAACCTGATGACAGCGGGTCGCGGCATCGCACATTCCGAACGCACGCCCGACGTGCAGCGCGCGAACGGGCAGAAGATGCTCGGCCTGCAAAGCTGGATCGCGCTGCCGGCGGGCCGCGAGGAGATCGCGCCGTCGTTCCAGCATTATGGCGCCGACAGCTTGCCGACGGTGCAGGACACGGGCTTTACCGCGCGCATCATTGCCGGCAGTTCGTTCGGCGCGACGTCGCCGGTCGAGATGGTATCGCAGTGGTTCTACGCGGAGGTCAGTCTCGACGCCGGCATGAGCGTGCCGCTGGATGCCGATCACGAGGAACGCGCGATCTATGTGGTCGACGGCGAGATCGAGATCGCGGGCGATCGTCACGAAGCGCCGCAGCTTTTGATCTTCAGGCCCGGCGATCGGATCACGGTGCGGGCGACAAAGCCGGCGCGGATGATGTTCCTGGGCGGCACCGCACTGGAAGGACCGCGCCATATCTGGTGGAACTTCGTCTCCTCCAGCAAGGAACGGATCGAGCAAGCCAAACAGGACTGGAAAACCGGCCGTTTTGCGCATGTCCCGCAAGAACACGAGTTCATCCCGCTGCCGGAGTAATCTATTGTCCGCAGCCTCCCTCCTCTGCCGCCGCGCCCGCCGCCGGCCACCCCTGAAAGCCTGACCAATGACCACGATGCTTGTGAGCGACCTTCCCTTGCCACGACTGGGGCGCGGCAAGGTCCGCGATATCTATGATGCCGGCAATGATCGCGTGCTGCTGCTCACCACCGACCGCATCAGCGCCTTCGATGTTGTCATGGCCGAGACCATTCCGATGAAGGGCGCGGTGCTGACCCAGATCAGCGCGTGGTGGTTCAAACAGCTCGAAGGCCTCGTGCCGCATCACATGATCAGCGCCGATGCGGACGACATCATCCGGCACGTCCCCGCGCTGAAAGCACATCGCGCCGACATTGTTGGCCGCGCCATGCTGTGCCGGCGCACCACCGTATTCCCGATCGAATGCGTCATTCGCGGCTATCTCTCGGGTTCGGCATGGAAGGAGTATGCCGCGGAGGGCACGCTGGCCGGCGAAAAACTGAAAGGCGGAATGCTGGAGAGCGAAAAGCTCGAACCCGCGATCTTCAGCCCGGCAACCAAGGCCGAGAGCGGCCATGACGAGAACATCACGGTTGCGCAGATGCGCGGGATTCTCGGCGATGAGGTGACGGACGCGCTGGAACGCATGACGCGCGCGGTCTATGGCAAGGGCGAAAGCGTCGCGCGCGGCCGTGGCATCATCATCGCCGACACGAAATTCGAATTCGGCCGCGACGACAAGGGCCAGATCATTCTGATCGACGAGGTGATGACGCCTGACAGTTCGCGATTCTGGGCGACCGATATCTACAAACCCGGCCAGCCGCAGCCGAGCTTCGACAAGCAGCCGCTGCGCGATTGGCTCGACAGCGAACGCCGCGCCGGACGATGGAATGGCGAAGCGCCGCCACCTGCCCTGCCCGCAAGCGTGGTCGATGCCACCAGCCAGCGTTATCTGGAGGCCTATCGCCGCGTCACCGGCAGCGATCTCCGGATCGAGGCGTAAACCGTTTCGTGAAACATATCCCGTCATTTCGGGGCGCGCGAAGCGCGAACCCGGAATCCCAGACGAATGATTATATTGCCGTTTTAGATTCCGGATCGCCGTTCCACGGCGTCCGGAATGACGATCAATCAGGCCGCGCCGCTGATATAAGTCTCGCGGCGTCCGATCATGCGCTCGGCCGCGGCTTTCGCATCGGCCTTGGTCGATGTCGCGCAGGTGCGATATTCGAGATCGGGCGCGGGTGCGGAGCCGCGCCGCACGAACCACGAAGTCAGCGATCGTGAGTTGACCGATAGCAGCGACAGCGCCTGCGCCACGTTGTCGACCGCGCCGAATGAAAACAACTGACCCGACGACGCATAGCGCACTTCATAGATGCCGGGACCGATCGGCGCCTCGATATTTTCGCCACGTTCCACGCGCGGATAACGCTTCCACTCGCCCCAGGTCGAAATCATCGCCAGCCTTTCGCAGCTTCAAGGGCTGCAACACCGTTCAATTAATTTACAGATCAGCGTCGATAAATCCGCCGCAGTCCCAATGCTTTAACGCACCAACCGTTCCGCGATACCGGCACCTTGAGCATAACGCGGATATGGCCCTTAGTCGTCGGGATTGTAAGCCGATCCATCGCTAACGTTAATCGCGGTCTTCTCCGGTGTACCGGGACGGTGCGTCACGACCGCGTTACCGGCGCGCCGCGGCGAAATGCTTCTCCTTGCGGGAAGCAATGTCCGGGGAGACAATCGGCCACTTCAAAAAAACACGTCGGGAGGTGCGACATGCAAAGCAAGTCTCCGATCGATCAGGCTCTGCGCCAAAAAGCTGACGCCAAGGAGATTCCGGGCGTGGTCGCGATCGCGGCTACGGGCAAGGAAACGGTTTATCAGGGCACGTTCGGCAAACGCGACCTGTCCAAGGACGATCCCATGACCGCGGACAGCGTGTTCTGGATCGCGTCGATGACCAAGGCCGTGACGTCGGCCGCGGCCATGCAACTCGTCGAACAGGGCAAGCTCTCGCTCGATGAGCCGATCGGCAAACTGCTGCCCGATCTCGCAGCGCCACAGGTGCTCGAAGGCTTCGATGCCAAGGGTGAGCCAAAGCTACGGCCGGCGACAAAGCCGATCACGCTGCGTCATCTCATGACCCATACCGCCGGCTTCGCCTACAACATGTGGAACGGCGATATCCTGCAATATCTGGAGAAGACCGGAACGCCGGCCGTCACCACTTGCCAGAATGCCGCGCTGAAGACGCCGCTGGCGTCCGATCCCGGCACCCGCTGGGAATATGGCATCAACATCGACTTCGTCGGCAAGGCGGTCGAGGCCGCGACCGGCAAGCGGCTTGACGCCGCGCTGCGCGACCAGTTGTTCACGCCGCTCGGCATGAGCGACACCGGCTTCAAGATCACCGATGCGATGCGCAAGCGCCTTGTCGCCATGCATGGCCGCGGCGAGGACGGATCGCTGGCGCCGATCCCGTTTGAACTCGAGCAGAACCCGGAATTCCATATGGGCGGCGGCGGCCTCTATGGAACGGCGGCCGACTACATCAAGTTCACCCAGATGATCCTGAACAAGGGCCGCGGCAACGGCAACCAGGTGTTGAAGCCCGAAACCGTCGCCCTGATGGGACAGAACCACATGGGTGAACTGAACATGACCAAGATGAGTTCGGCGGTCGCGTTCGCAACCAACGATGTCGATCTCTATCCCGGCATGGAGAAGAAATGGGGCCTGAGCTTCATGATCAACACCGCCAGGACGCCGGAAGGCCGCAGCCCCGGCAGCCTTGCATGGGCGGGCCTCGCCAACACCTACTACTGGATCGATCCGGTGCGCGACATCACCGGCGTGATCCTGATGCAGGTGCTGCCGTTCGCCGATCCGAAATGCCTCAGCGCCTTCGCCGCCTTCGAGAGCGGAATCTACGCGGGCCTCGATTCGGCGCAGCGGGCCGCCTGACGGCCTCGCCTACGACAATGGTCTTGGCGGAACCGGATTGATTCCGCCAGGACATTGTCTTTCAATCTCCCCATAACAAAACGTCAGTTGGAGGATCGCCGTGACCGAACGGGCCGGAAGTTACGTTTGCGGGATCGCCGATGCGCCGCTGCTGGGCAACACCATCGGGCAAAGCCTCGATCTTGCCGTCCGCCGCTGGGGTGATCGCGAAGCGCTGGTATCTCCGAGTCACGACGTCAGGTGGACGTGGACGGAATTTGCCGCGCGCGTTGATGCGCTTGCCGCGGGATTCCTCGCACTCGGACTCGAGCGTGGCGCGCGGATCGGCATCTGGTCGCTGAACCGCCCGGAATGGACGCTGACACAATTCGCCGCCGCGAATGCCGGACTGATCCTCGTCACCCTCAACCCGGCCTATCGGCTGAGTGAACTGGAATTCGCGCTCGCCAAGGTCGGGTGTGCTGCAATCGTGACGGCGACCACGTTCAAGACCAGCAACTACATGGAGATGCTGAACACGCTGATCCCGGAACTCGCAACAGCAAAACCGGGCGAGTTGCGCGCAGCAAAACTCCCGAAATTGCGCGCCGTGATCCAGATCGGCGGGCCTGCCTGCCCCGGCACGATCCCGTTCGACGCGGTCTCGCGCATGGGGGGCGAACGCCACCGCGAGCAAATCGCCGAACTCGGCAAGACACTGCAATTCGACGATCCCGTGAATATCCAGTTCACCAGCGGCACGACTGGCTCGCCCAAAGGCGTGACGCTGACGCATCATAACATCCTCAATAACGGCTACTTCACCGGGCGCGCCATGCGTCTCACCGAAAACGACCGCATCTGCATCCCGGTGCCGTTGTATCACTGCTTCGGCATGGTGATGGGCAACCTTGCTTCGGTGACGCTCGGCGCGACGATGGTGTACCCCGGCGAAGGATTCGATCCGCTGACGACGCTGCAGACCATCGAACAGGAAAAGTGCACGACGCTTTACGGCGTGCCGACCATGTTCATCGCCGAGCTCGATCATCCGGAGTTTTCGAAATTCAATTTGTCATCGTTGCGCACCGGCATCATGGCGGGAGCGCCGTGCCCGACCGAGATCATGAAGCGCGTCAACAGCGAGATGAACATGCGCGAAGTGACGATCGCCTACGGCATGACCGAGACCAGCCCTGTCAGCTTCCAGAGCGCGACCGACGATCCGCTGGAGCGGCGCGTGTCGACCGTCGGACGCATTCATCCACATGTCGAGGTCAAGGTCGTCGATCTCGACGGCAAGATCGTGCCGCGCGGCGAACGCGGCGAACTCTGCACGCGCGGCTACAGCATCATGCTCGGCTACTGGGACGAGGCGGAGAAAACCGCAGATGTCCTCGACAAGAATGGCTGGATGCATACCGGCGATATCGCCGTCATCGATGACGAAGGCTATTGCAACATCACAGGCCGCATCAAGGACATGGTGATTCGCGGCGGCGAGAATCTCTATCCGCGCGAGATCGAGGAATACCTGTTCCGCCATCCCAAGATTCAGGACGTGCAGATTTTCGGCGTCGCGGACGATCGTTATGGCGAGGAGCTATGCGCGTGGGTGCGGGTGCGCGGCGGCGAGACGCTGACCGCGGATGATGTCCGCGCGTTCTGTCAAGGCCAGATCGCCCATAACAAGATTCCGCGCTATGTGGAATTCGTCGACGAGTTCCCGATGACCGTCACGGGGAAGATTCAGAAATTCCTGATGCGCGCGGCGGTCGAAAAGCGGCTTGGCCTGAAGGCACAGAAGACGGCGTAGCACCCTCCAACGACGCGCCGTCACCCTGAGGCGCTCCGCGCGAAGCGTGGAGCCTCGAAGGGCGGAGGCTCCATGCATCCTTCGAGGCTCGGCTGCGCCCTCGCACCTCAGGATGACGACTTATCCTTTGGTTAAACCGGCAATCCGTTCTTCTGAGCCAATTCCTTCAGTGACACCTGCGGCCGCGCGCCGATGTGCTGGATCACTTCGGCGGCGGCGAGCGCACCGAGACGGCCCGCGTTTTCATGGCCCGCGCCGCGCACCAGCCCGAACAGGAACCCGGCGGCGAACAGATCGCCGGCACCTGTCGTATCGACGAGCTTCTGAATCGGGAACGCCGGCACCGCCGTGGTCCCGTCCCTGGCCGCAACGATGCAGCCCTTCTCGCTGCGGGTGACGACGCCGAGCGCGACATCCTTGCGAAACTGCGCCAGCGCCGTGTCGAAATCCGACGTCTGGTAGAGCGAATGCAATTCGGCTTCGTTGGCAAAAATCAGATCGACGGTGCCGTTACGCATCAGCGCGAGAAACTCGTCGCGATAGCGGTCGACACAAAATGCATCCGACAACGTCAGCGCCACCTGGCGCTTCGAGTCATGCGCGCTCTGCGACGCTTTCAGGAAGGCGTCCTTGGCATCCTTCGGATCCCAGAGATAACCTTCGAGATAAACGATCGCCGATGCCGCGATCTCGGCGGGATCGATGTCCGCCGGCGTCAGGTCCTGCGCCGCGCCGAGATAGGTGTTCATGGTGCGCTCGCCGTCGGGCGTCACCAGAATGTAGGAACATCCCGTCGCAGGTCCCGCGGCGGCGGCCCCGGTGTCGAATGCCACCTTCGCGGCGCGGATGTCGTTTTGATAGAGCCGCCCCACCTCATCGTTCTTGACCTTGCCGACATAGGCGGCGCGCGCGCCAAAGCCGGCGACGCCAACGATGGTGTTGGCAGCCGAGCCACCGGACATTTTCGTCGCCGGCCCCATGTCGGCATAAACGGATGCGGCGCGCGCTTCATCGATCAGCGCCATGCTGCCCTTGGTCATGCCATGATCGGCCAGAAAACCTTCGTCGGTCTGCACCAGAACATCGAAAATCGCGTTGCCGATCCCGAGCACGTCGTATTTTGCTGAAGTCATTAAGAATATCCTGTTGCGGCAATTGCGGTTGAGCGGAAAATCCGCTCAGAGTCCGGCGGAGTGAGGATGTCGCGGCCTATCACGGCGCCTTCATGCCATCAAGCACGGCCCGGCTAACATTGCCATGATCCGCCATATCTTCACGGTCTCGACAGGAACGCTGGCTTCGCGGCTGCTCGGATTCGCGCGCGATGCCCTTGCCGCGGCACTGCTGGGCGCGGGCCCGGTCGCCGATGCCTTCCTGATGGCGTTTCAGATCATCAACGTGGTCCGCCGGATGCTGAGCGAAGGCGCCTTGAACGCGGCGCTGGTGCCGGCATGGATGCGCGTGCGCGATAGTAACGGCGCCCACGCCGCCGCGGCCTTCGCGGGCGCAGTGCTCGGGACCGCGAGCGCTGCCCTGTTCGGGCTGGCTGTGATTGTCGGCGTGGCCATGCCGTTGCTTATTGCGCTGCTCGCGCCGGGATTCGTCGGCGGCGAGAGCTTGCAGCTTGCCGTCACGGATGCGCGGCTGATGCTGCCTTATCTCGCCTTCGCCGGACCGGTCACGGTGATGATGGGACTGCTCAATGCGCAGCATCGCTTCGCGCTGACCGCTTTCTCGCCGCTCGTGTTCAACATCAGCCTGATACTCGTCATCTCCACGCTGCTGCTATGGCGGCAGGACGCTCACTTCGCAGCACTGGTAATGGCCGCTGCTGTTGGCGCGGCCGGCCTGCTGCAACTGCTGGCACTTGCGATTCCCAGCCGCCGCGGCAATCTCGCCCGTCCGTTGCGGATTTCGCTCGACGCGGAGATGCGGGATTTTTTCCGCAAAGCCATCCCCGGCATGATCGCGAATTCAGGACCGCAGCTGCTGATCGTGGCAGGTGCCATCGTCGCGTCGGTGTCGGCATCGGCCGTGTCGTGGCTCTACTTCGCCAACCGCCTGATCGAATTGCCGCTCGGCATGGTCGGCGTCGCGATGGGCACCGTGCTGGTGCCGGAGATGACCCGCGCGCTCAACGATGGCGACACACCTGCGCTGGTCAACGCCGAGTCACGCGGGCTCGAGCTTGCGGCCGGCCTCGCTCTGCCGGCGACGTTCGGCCTGATCGTCCTGAGCCAGCCGATCGTGCGAACGCTGTTCGAGCATGGCGCGTTCAACGCAACCGACACACACGCAACCGCGCTGGCACTCGGCTGTCTCGCCCTGGGTCTGCCGGCCCATGTCCTGATCAAGGCGCTGTCTCCGGCATTCTTCGCGCGCGGCAACACAATGACGCCGCTGCTGGCGACGCTGAAGGGAATCGCAGTCGCCATCGTTCTCGCCGTCGTGTTCGGACAGATATTTGGGGTCGGCGGGATCGCCGTCGGCATCGCGGCCGGCGCGTGGAGCAACGCGTTCAGCCTGATCCGGAACATCGCAGGGACGTTCGGTTTTTCGATCGACGCCACGGCGCGGCGGCGGTTGCCGCGGATCGTGCTGGCCGCGTTGCTCATGGGCGGATTGCTATGGCTCGCCGTTCCGTTCGCGCCGCACGGAGCCGGGATGCATGGACTGGCGCAGGCCGCGACGCTGGCGATCTTGATCGGCACCGCCATGCTGGTTTATGGCCTGTTTTTGCTGTTGTTTCGCGTCACCTCCTGGAACGACATGCGGGCCGCGCTAACGCGATCCCGATCTCCTGACTTGCGCGCCTAGGCTGCGCGTGGCAATGGACCGCGCGTACAAGCAGGAATACAGCGATGATGACACGGGTTTTCTCAGGCGTTCAGCCGACCGGTAATCTGCATCTCGGCAATTACCTCGGCGCGATCGTCAATTTCGTGAAATTGCAGGCCGATCACGAGTGCATCTATTGCGTGGTCGATCTTCACGCGATCACCGTTCCCATCGCTGTCTGGGGTGGCCCGGATGAATTGCGCCGCAACACCCGCGAAGTCACCGCGGCTTTCATCGCAGCCGGCATCGATCCGAAGAAGCACATCATCTTCAACCAGAGTCAGGTCTCTGAACATGCGGAGCTGACCTGGGTGCTCAACTGCGTCGCCCGGCTCGGCTGGCTCAACCGCATGACCCAGTTCAAGGAGAAGGCCGGCAAGGATCGCGAGAACGCCTCGATCGGACTTTACGATTATCCGGTGCTGATGGCGTCGGACATTCTCGTCTATCGCGCCACGCACGTTCCGGTCGGCGAGGACCAGAAGCAACACCTCGAGCTCAGCCGCGACATCGCGCAGAAGTTCAACAACGACTTTTCCGAATCGATCGCCGCGAACGGATTCAATGGCGGATTCTTTCCATTGCCGGAGCCGATCATTACCGGTCCGGCGACGCGGGTGATGAGCCTGCGCGACGGCACCAAGAAGATGTCGAAGTCGGATCCGTCTGACTATTCGCGCATCAACCTGACCGACGATGCCGACGCCATCGCGCAAAAGATCCGCAAGGCCAAGACCGACCCGGAGCCGCTGCCGTCTGAAGAAAAAGGCCTTGAGCCTCGCCCCGAAGCTGACAATCTCGTCGGTATTTACGCGGCACTGGCGGGCAAGCCGAAAACGGAAGTTCTCAAGGATTTCGGCGGCGCGCAGTTTTCGAGCTTCAAGTCGAACCTGGTCGATCTTGCCGTATCAAAACTGTCGCCGATTGCCGCAGAAATGAAGCGCCTGACCGACGATTCCGCTTATGTCGATCAGGTTTTGGCCGACGGCAGCGACCGGGCACGCGTCATCGCCTCGGAAACCGTCAATGCGGTAAAGGACATCGTCGGTTTCATCCGCAAGCGCTAGGGTCGCTTCGCTGCGAGACCGTTCTGTGAATGTCAAATCCAAAAATGCCGTTGCCGCATGCGAATTGCGGCGCACGTGCTCCGCAACGTGCTTGTCGGGGCGGGTTGCGGCGTGGCAGCATAACGGCGATTTGCGACGTTCAGCACCGGGACATGCATGAGCAACCAACGTCGAAGTTACGAGACGGGTCACAAGCCGAAATATCTTGTCGTCGTCGATGACAGCGCGGAGTGGGACCGCGCCGTCTATTACGCGAGCCGCCGTGCCATCCGTGTCGGCGGCGGCGTGGTGATGTTGCGTGTGATCGAGACGGAAGACCGCAACCAGCAATGGCTCGGCGTCGCGGAAGTCATGCGTGCCGAAGCATATGAAGGCGCGGAAGCGGCGCTCGACCGGGCCTCGGGCCGGGCCAACGGCATCGCCGCGATCACCCCGGAACGCGTGATCCGCGAAGGCGACCCCCTCGAACAGATTCTCGATATCATCGACAAGGACGTGGATATTTCGATGCTGGTGCTGGCCGCCAGCGGCGGTCCGGAGGGGCCGGGCCCGATTATCACGACGCTGGCCAAAACCGCCGGGACCTTCCCGATTCCGGTGACGATCGTGCCGGGCAGCATGACCGACGACGAAGTCGACGCACTCTCATAAGTCTCTCATTCGGTTACGGAACAGCTGCCCCGCGCCCTTGATCGTGCGTTTGCCATGGCTATCTGCTAAGGGAACTCACGCGCCGGCCTTGAACCGGCGATGCCGGAGAGACCAATGTTCATTCAGACCGAAGCTACCCCCAATCCCGCTACCCTGAAATTCATTCCAGGCCGTACCGTGCTCGACAACGGCACCATGGAATTCACCAGCCGCGAAGCAGCCGCCCGCTCGCCCTTGGCCGAGAAGCTGTTCGGCGTGCCCGGTGTCACCAGCGTGTTCTACGGCTCCGACTTCGTGACCGTGACCAAGAACGATAGCGACTGGCAGCACCTGAAGCCGGCCATCCTCGGCGCTATCATGGAACACTACATGTCGGGTGCACCGTTGATGGCGGACGGCATCGTCGCGAGCGGTGATGCGGACGGCGAGGATGAATTCTTCGACGAGCAGGATGCGGAAACTGTCGAGGCGATCAAGGACCTGATCGAGACGCGGGTGCGGCCGGCGGTTGCCAATGACGGCGGCGACATCACCTTCCGCGGCTTCAAGGACGGCATCGTCTATCTGAACATGAAGGGTTCGTGCGCGGGCTGCCCGTCATCGACGGCGACCCTTCAGCACGGCATCCAGAACCTGCTGAAGCATTTCGTGCCGGACGTGGTCGAAGTGCGACCGATGTAACGGCTTCTGCTTCCCGTTTCAGGAAGCGGCGTCAGAGCTTTGCGACGACAACCAGCCGCTTGATCTGGCCGCTCTTGTAAGCGTGCAGGAACGCAGCGTAATTCCTGAACGACACGCAGCCGTTGGAATCGCCGTTCGGGCCGAGCATGAAGGTGTGAGCAAGCAGACCAGACCGCCCATAGATCTTCTCCTCGCCGCCGACCGGTTTCAGCCGGATCGCTTCCACACCATGAAAGAGACTTTCCCGCAGAGACAGATCGTAGGTATGAGGCGGCGTCACACCGCGCATTCTCCGGTCGGCGTAGCGCGGATCGTCGAGCATGCTGCCGAGACCCGAATGCGCCTCGAGCTTGGTGCCGTCCGGCAGGTAGACCGTGTGCGCAGTAATATCGTAGACGGCCGTGGACTGGTCGTACTGCGGGATGCGTCCGATCGTCAGGCTTTCCCCGTCGCTCCCGACACCGCCGTCGGGCGAGGCGAACGCAAGCTGTGGGCCGGCGGGCGCAGGCCTGCCGAATAACCTCTCGAAGATCGAGGGTTTCTTCGGCGCCAGCGCGACGTCCGCATTGGCCTGCGCCATCTCGCGGCGGGTCGAGCTCGGCTTCTGCAACATGCGAAGCTCAGCCGGACGCGGCGAAGGTATCGGAACGATCTCGGCAAGCTGCCGCACTGGTGGAAGCGGCATTGTCTCCGGCGCAGCCTGCACGGCGAGCGACGCCACCTGCTGCGGAGCAGCTGTGCCCGGTTCTGCCAGCGGCCGGAACGTACCCGGCTGCGGGCCGAGCAGTCTCGGACCGTAGAGCATTGCGATGCGGGCGAGAGCGGCGGGATCTTCGACGCGCGCCTGGATCGTTGCCGGGGCCTGGATGGCAACGCGAACCTGGGCATCTGCACGGGCTTTGATGGTTGCCTGGGCGGCGCGCCGATCGGGCATCTCGCGCAAAGCGTCATACGCGGCAGCGATGCGCTCGGCCGGCGCAGACAAACGAATAGATGCGGCCGGCGGCAGCGACGCCGTGATCAGTTCGGAATTTCCGGCGCCAAGGTTGGTGTAGAGCGTCCAGCCGCAGGCGAGCGCGATACACGCGAGCGCGGTGCCGCCGAGAATATTTTGAGGAATGGCCTTTCGGGAGGCGCCGCCCGCGTAAGCCGCAGCATCATAATAACGGGTGCCCGTAACGTACGTCATTCGCCCCACGTCCAACCTACTCAACGCCTGATATTTGCAGGCGGTACTCGAAACTCTGCATGCCGATGGCATGTGCGAACACAAGATTGCGCATTGCTGAATCGCTGACCCCAAAGTTCCAGCGAGCCTTCGCAAACCTGCGGAGCGCCATTAAGGCGACTTTTAGTTAAATGCGGATTAAGTGCTGGCAGATCTGAGACAAATCGAAAAAACGGCCGGAATCGCGGCAAACCGGTGTCCAAAACCCGGTCTTGGCGATGGAACAGCGAGTAATCCGTCTGGAACGGTGCTATCTGGTTCCAATGCTTATCCTTGCGATCGATACTGCCCTCGATGCCTGCGCCGCCGGCGTGCTGGACACCAAAGCCAGCCAGCTGATCGCCCAGGAATCTCTGCCGATGAAGCGCGGACACGCCGAAGCGCTGATGCCGCTGATCGTGCGCGTCATGAAAGCGTCGGGTGTCGCATTCGCCGCGCTCGACCGCATCTCCGTAACCACAGGCCCCGGCAGTTTCACCGGTCTGCGCGTGGGATTGTCCGCAGCACGCGGCATTGCGCTCGCCGCGAACAAGCCGGTCGTCGGCGTGACAACGCTCACCGCGTACGCCGCACCCGTTGTCAGCGAGAATGGCGAGCAGCCGGTGATCTCCGCGATCGATGCCCGCCACGACCACGTCTATTTTCAGGCAGTGGGCGGCAACGGCACCACGCTGATCCGGCCCCGCGTCGCACCGATCGAGGAAGCACTCGCAGCGTCGCGTTTCGGTGCACCGCATCTGGTCGGTAACGCCGCGAAAATTCTTGCCTATCGCTGGCCCGCTCATGCGCTGCCGCCGTTCGCAATCGATCCGCAACCCGCGCCCGATATCGCGTGGGTAGCGTGGCTCGGTGCGGCGGTAAGTCCCAACACCGCGCCGGCGCGTCCTTATTATCTGCGCGCGCCCGACGCCAAACCGGCGCGCGATCTCATGCAAAAAACAGCGCAGCCGTCTGCGTCATGATTGCATCCGTATGATTTCATGGCTGTCGAATTTGTGGGGTCGCGCAACGCCCGTGGTCGAGGCCGCAAGCCCGCGCGACGCTGCCCGCCTCGCCGCAATTCACGGTGCATCGTTTCATCGCGGCTGGGGCGACGGCGAATTCGAAGCCATGCTGAGGGAACGTAATACGCTGGTTCAGCGTCTGCGGCTGCGATCGAACGTGATCGGCTTCGCGGTGTCGCGCATGGCGGCGGATGAAGCCGAAATCCTGTCGATTGCCGTGACCGCCAGCCATCGCGGCCAAGGATTTTCGCGCGATTTGCTGCTCACACACCTCGGTCATCTCGCCGGGCGCGGCGTGCGCACCGTGTTTCTGGAAGTCGAGGAAAATAATCAACCGGCGCGGCGGCTTTACGAACGCTTGGGCTTTACCGTCACCGGACGCCGCGAGCGCTACTATCGGGAAGCCGGCGGCCAAGAATTGAACGCATTGGTAATGCGCCGCGACTTGTCGTAGACCGCGCACGGTGGCAAAACAGGCCTATCGCCGAATAGCGGACACACCATGACGGCCCTGAAATCGACGCCCGCGTCAAAACCGACCGAAATCGAGGCACGCTGTGCCGCGACCGGTATGCGCATGACGGAGCAGCGCCGGGTGATCGCGCGCGTGCTGGCGGAAGCCCTGGATCATCCCGACGTCGAGGAACTCTATCGCCGCTGCGTCGCCGTGGACGACAAGATTTCGATCTCGACGGTCTATCGCACGGTCAAGCTGTTCGAGGACGCCGGCATCATCGAGCGGCACGATTTTCGCGAAGGCCGCGCGCGTTACGAGCAGATGCGCGACAGCCACCATGACCACCTGATCAATCTGCGCGACGGCACCGTGATCGAATTCACGTCGGATGAAATCGAGAAGCTGCAGGCCGAGATTGCCCGCAAGCTCGGTTACAAGCTGGTCGATCACCGGCTCGAGCTGTATTGCGTCCCAATGGACGACGACAAGTCCTCCAAATAGATGCACGCGTGAACTTCGATCTCATTATCTTCGATTGCGATGGCGTGCTGGTCGACAGCGAAGTCATTTCATGCAGCGTTTATGCCGATGTACTGACACGCAACGGCTATTCGATCACATCCGAACAGGTTTTCGACCGCTTCCTCGGCCGCTCGGCGCGCCAGGCCATGATCGAGATTGAAGCCGAACTGGGTCGCAGTCTGCCGAAGAATTTCGACGCGCATCTGAAAAGCGAGATCTCACGCACGTTTGCCGACAGCCTCGCGCCGATACCTCACATTCACGACGCGCTGGCGGCGATTACCCAGCCTGTCTGCGTGGCGTCCAGCGGTTCGCACGAACGCATGCGCATCAGCCTCGGCCGCACCAGTCTCTATGACCGTTTCGCGCCGAATATTTTTTCGTCCAGCGAAGTTCGCAACGGCAAGCCGGCGCCCGATCTGTTTCTGTTCGCGGCCGAGCGTATGGGCATGGCCCCGGAACGATGTCTCGTCATTGAAGACAGCGTGTCCGGTATTGCCGGCGCGATCGCGGCCGGCATGGCGGTGTTGGGCTACTGCGGCGGCAGCCACTGCCGCGCCGGCTACGCGGAAACGCTGCGCAGTGCCGGTGCGACCGCCACATTCGACGATATGCGGCAATTGCCGGGATTGATCGCGCGATCCGGCCGGAAAACCGGCCTCGCGGCGGCCATCTGAGGCTGCCCGGCACGGCACTTTTTAGCGGAAATACTGGATTTTCCGCCGCTTAGCCTATAATTGAGCAGCGCCAGCACGAAGCTGCCATTTCTCCAGCAACAGGTTCCATGACACCGCCGCGCAAGCTGCACATCAAGTCCTACGGCTGCCAGATGAACGTCTACGACGCGCAGCGCATGGTCGACACGCTGGCGCCCGAGGGCTTTGTCGAGACGGCCAGCCCCGATGACGCGGATCTGGTCATCCTGAACACCTGCCACATCCGCGAAAAAGCGTCCGAGAAGGTCTACTCTGAACTTGGCCGGCTGCGCGTCGCCAAGGATGAGGCCGCGCGCGATGGCCGCAAGATGAACATTGTCGTCGCGGGCTGCGTCGCACAAGCCGAAGGCGACGAGATCATCCGACGTGCGCCAGCCGTCGATGTCGTGGTCGGCCCGCAGAGCTATCATCACCTGCCGCAGCTTTTGGCGCGCGCCAAAGCCAAGGGCCGCGCGCTGGAGACTGAATTTCCGGTCGATGACAAGTTTGGATTCCTGCCGCCGCCATCGCGGCAGGCTATTCGCGCCCGCGGCATCTCGTCGTTCGTGACGGTGCAGGAAGGCTGCGACAAGTTCTGCACGTTCTGTGTCGTGCCCTACACGCGTGGCACGGAGGTCTCGCGTCCGGTCGCGAAGATCGTCGACGATGTGCAGCGGCTCGCCGACAACGGCGTGCGCGAAATCACGCTGATCGGACAGAACGTCAACGCCTATCACGGCGACGGCCCCGATGGACGGCCATGGCCCCTCGGCAAGCTGTTGTTTCGCCTCGCCGAAATTCCAGGCATCGTCCGGTTGCGCTACTCGACCAGCCATCCGCGCGACGTCGAGGACACGCTGATCGCGGCGCATCGCGATCTCGGCGCACTGATGCCATTCGTGCATCTGCCGGTGCAGTCGGGCTCCGATCGCATCCTCGCAGCCATGAACCGCAAACATACCGCTGGCGACTACCGGCGCGTCATCGACCAATTTCGCGCAGCCCGTCAAGATATTGCATTTTCATCGGATTTTATCGTGGGCTTCCCCACCGAAACCGAGGAAGATTTTGCCGCGACCCTCGCACTTGTCACGCAAATCGGATACGCTGGCGCCTATTCGTTCAAGTATTCGCCGCGGCCCGGAACGCCGGCGGCGGAAATGCAGGAGACGGTGTCGACAGCGGACATGGACGAGCGACTGGTGCGGCTTCAGGAACTGATCGACAGCCAGCAATCCGCCTTCAACCGGGCGACGATTGGCAAGACCGTCGATGTGCTGTTCGAACGCGCCGCGCGTAATCCCGGCCAGATCGTCGGCCGTACCGCGTATCTGCAACCGGCACACGTCGTAGCCTCAGCCGACATTATTGGACAGATCCTGCCGGTGAGCGTCGCGAGCCTCGAGCGCTACAGCCTGCTCGGTTCGCTGGCCGATGTCGGCCTGTCTCGAGCGGCTGCCAATACGAACGGTTCTTCTCACGAGATCATGGGAGCCTGAACCCTTGCCCAAGAGCGCATCGGATTCGCCTTCACTCGCTCCCAGCCGGAAACTTGACATGCAAGCCCCGCCCGAGACGCAAGTCGTCATCGACTTCGACGACAATCGTGCCGCGTCGGCGCTGGTCGGACCTTACGGACAGAATCTTGCGCTGATCGAACGGCGTCTCGGCATTGTCGTGGATTCGCGCGGCAATCACATCACTATCTCCGGATCGCGCGACGGCTGCGACGCGGCGCGGCGCGTGCTGGAAACGCTCTATACGCAGGCGGTGCAGGGGCACGATCTATCGCAAGGCGAGGTCGAAGGCGCGATCCGCGCTGTCATCGCGCAGGGCTCGCTGTTCGAGTTCGACCCCAAGGCGCCGCCCTCCACATTCGAGGCCATCAACCTGCGCAAGCGCCCGGTGCGGGCGCGCACCGCAGCGCAGGATCTTTATATCCGCGCCCTGAAACGTCACGAGCTGGTGTTTGGAATCGGCCCCGCGGGAACCGGCAAGACATGGCTCGCGGTGGCGCAGGCCGCGCAACTGTTCGAGCGCAAGGAAGTCGATCGCATTATCCTGACGCGGCCCGCGGTCGAGGCCGGTGAACGGCTCGGCTTCCTGCCCGGAGATCTGCGCGAAAAGGTCGATCCCTATCTGCGCCCGATCTACGACGCGCTGTACGACCTGATGGACTCGCGAATCGTCGAACGCGCGCTGCAGACCGGCGAGATCGAAATCGCCCCACTCGCGTTCATGCGCGGGCGTACGCTGACCAACGCCGCGATCATTCTGGACGAGGCGCAGAACACGACACAGATGCAGATGAAGATGTTCCTGACGCGGCTCGGCGAGAACAGCCGCATGATCGTGACCGGCGATCCCTCGCAGGTCGATTTGCCGAACGGCCAGCCATCGGGACTCGCGGAGGCGACCCGGCTGCTCGACGGCGTCGAGGGCGTTTCGCAGGTGAAATTCACGGCCGAGGACGTGATCCGCCATGAACTGGTGGCGCGGATCGTGGCGGCTTACGAGGGATTGCCGCAACGGCCGGCAACCAAAAAGTCCTGATGCCAACCGCGCCTGCTGACAACGGCCCGCCTTTGCAACGAGGTGTCGCCGGCAAAAGAAATTCCGGAACGATGATCTATTCCGCCTCACCCGCAACCGAAGTCTTGATCGTCGCCGACTGCTGGCGCGCCGAGGCAGGCGCCGAAGCCGTCATCCATCGGGCCATCGAGACCGCAGCCGAGATGGTCGATGCCGAGACCGGCGATGTCGAACTCGCCATCATGCTGACCGACGACGACGGTATCCGCACGCTCAACAACAACTGGCGCGGAATCGACAAGCCGACCAACGTGCTGTCGTTTCCGGCGCTGCAACCGACGGGCACGCCGTCGCCCGAGGATGCGCCGCGCATGCTCGGCGACATCGCGATCGCCTATGAGACCATGCGCCGCGAGGCCGACGACGAACAAAAGCCGTTCGATCATCACCTGAGTCATCTTGCGATTCATGGATTTCTGCATCTGATCGGCTTCGACCACGAAACCGATGAAGAGGCCGAGGAAATGGAAGCTCTCGAGCGCAAAATTCTGGCGCAACTCGGCATCCCCGATCCCTACGCGCCGCAACAACGGACGACCTGAGTGCCTTCGGAGTCAGACCCCAGCGATAACAAGCCGCAGCAGGATAGCCGCAATCTGCCGGTGCCGGTGCGCGACGGCGAGGTGTTGCGCCCGGCCTCCGAGCGCTGGCTGATGCGCGCGATCCGTTCGCTGTTCGGCTGGAAGCCGGGATCGGTGCGCGCGGATCTTCAGGTGGTGCTCGATGCCTCGACCCCGGACGAGACCAGTTTCTCCGCCATCGAGCGCACGATGCTGCGCAACATTCTCGGCCTGCACGAACGGCGCATCGCCGACGTCATGATCCACCGCGCCGATATCGTTGCGGTCAAGCGCGAGATTTCACTCGGCGAGCTGATGAGCCTGTTCGAGAGCGCGGCGCATTCGCGCCTCGTTGTCTACAACGAAACGCTCGACGATCCCGAAGGCATCGTCCATATCCGCGATCTCCTGGCATTCATGACGGCGAAAGCGCGCAGCGCGATGCCGTCCAAGGCGAAACGCAAGAAGGCGCTGCCGGCCGGCCTCGACCTGCGCGCCATCGATCTGGCGCTGCCGCTGAGCGAAGCGAATATCATCCGCAAGCTGCTCTACGTGCCGCCGTCGATGCCGGCGATCGATCTGCTGGCACAGATGCAGGCAACGCGCATCCATCTCGCGCTGGTGGTCGACGAATATGGCGGCACCGATGGTCTGGTATCGATCGAGGACATCGTCGAGCAGATCGTCGGCGAAATCGACGACGAACACGACAGCGATGAACCGCCCTCCATCGTGCGCCAGACCGACAATGCCTTTATCGCCGATGCGCGCGCCAGTCTCGAGGATGTCCGCGCCATGATCGGCGACGAGTTCGTGACCGGCGAAGCGGGTGAGGAAGTCGACACGCTCGGCGGGTTTCTCGTCACCCACGTCGGCCGCCTCCCGGTCCGGGGCGAGGTCATTTCCGGACCGGGCCCGTTCGAGATCGAAGTGCTCGATGCCGACCCGCGCCGCGTCAAGCGATTGCGGATCGGCATTCGCAAGGAGCGCCCCGCCGTTCGTCCCCGCGATGCACGGCGGCGTGAAGCCGCGCCGGACACAAGTGCGCAACCGCAAAGCGATCCGGCACATCCTCCACCGCCGGGCGATGGAGGCGAAACCCTGTGACCGTCGCGCGCAGCATCAGAACAGCCGGCCTTGCCATCATTCTGTCATGGGGCTGGAAGCGCGCTGCGATCGCGCTTCTCGCCGGTGCCGTGTCGTCGCTTGCGATGGAGCCGTTCAACGCCTGGCCAGTGCTGTTCATCACGTTTCCGATCGCGATCTGGCTGATCGACGGCGCCGGCGCTGGCCGTCTTGGCGGCGTGCCAGCCGCGGCGCTCACAGGATGGCTGTTCGGCCTCGGCTATTTCATTCCGGGGCTGTACTGGATCGGCAACGCCTTTCTGGTCGACGCGCAAACCTTCGCATGGCTGATGCCGTTCGCCGTCATCGGCCTGCCTGCCTACCTCGCGCTGTTCACGGCGCTCGGCTTCGCGTTGGCGCGGCTGATCTGGACCAAGGACGCCTCGCGCATTCTCGCGCTCGCAGCAACACTCACCGTTGGCGAGTGGCTGCGCGGCCATGTCCTGACGGGATTTCCGTGGAATGCATTCGGCTACGCCCTGACCGAGCCGCTGGCGCTGGCGCAGACCGCGTCGTTGATCGGGCTGTGGGGCATGACGTTTCTCAGCATCGCAATCTTCGCGAGTCCGGCTGCTTTGATCGACGGACGCAGCCGGGGCCGCAAGCCATGGATCGCTCCGGTGCTCGGACTCGTGGTGCTCGTCGCCATGGGAGTCTATGGCATCGTCAGGCTGTCATTTCATCCGACGGAATTCGCCGACAAGGTCAAGCTGCGGATCATGCAACCCAACCTGGAGCAGGATGCGCGGTTCAACTACTCCGCCAAAGCCGCGGTGATGCAGAAATACCTGTCGCTCTCCGACCGCTCCACCGGACCGCAATCGACCGGCGTGCGCGACGCCACCATCCTGATCTGGCCGGAATCGGCATTCCCGTTTTTCCTCGCCCGCGAAGCCGACGCGATGGCTCAGATCGCCGATCTCTTGCCGAAGGGTACGATCCTCATTACCGGCTCGGTGCGCGCGCCCGATCTGCCGCCGGGGACTCGGATCACCCGCGCCTACAATTCGATCTATGTCATCGACCATGACGGCAGCATCCTGGCGACTTACGACAAGCTCCATCTGGTGCCGTTCGGCGAGTTTCTGCCGTTCCAGAGCCTGATGGAAAAGCTCGGCTTTGTTCAACTCACCAAGGTTCAGGGCGGCTTCATTCCGGGGACGCGGCGTCGGACCATCGAACTGCCAAACGCACCGCGGGTCTTGCCGCTGATCTGTTACGAGGCGATCTTTCCCGGCGACATCGAAACCCGCGGCGACCGTCCGGGCTGGATCGTCAACCTCACCAACGACGGCTGGTTCGGGATGAGCACGGGCCCCCATCAGCACCTTCAGCAAGCACGGCTGCGCGCGATCGAGGAAGGACTTCCCATCGTGCGAGCCGCGAACACTGGTATTTCGGCGGTCATCGATTCCGTTGGGCGTATTGTCGCACGACTCGATCTTGGCGTGGAGGGCGTGCTCGATTCTCGCCTGCCCTCCGCAATTCCACCGACGCCGTATGCCCGGGCCGGCGATATTCCCGCCGCGATCATCGTAGCAATTGCACTCGTTTTCGTCATTCGGCGCCGTCGCTGAAACAAACGGCGAATCCGACCTATAACCAAAATGAATAGGTAAATAACGTCCAGTGCTCGATTCGCACGTTCGATATAATTCGTGTAACGATTCGGTTAGATTGATAACGGATGCAGTTTGTAATGTTTCGAAATTAACTGCGATTTTTTATCAAACCATCGAACTGAATTTGACGATTATGGCACCGGGAGCCTATCCCGCTAAGTGCAGAGCGATCCGAGGAGACCAACGAGATGTCGACCAAAGCGCCCAATCCTGTTGACAAATATGTCGGCAGCCGTGTGCGCATGCGCCGCATCATGCTGGGCATGAGTCAGGAAAAGCTCGGCGAGGCTCTGGGGCTGACATTCCAGCAGGTTCAGAAATATGAGAAGGGGACCAATCGCGTCGGCGCCAGCCGCATCCAGCAGATTTCCGAAATCCTGCAGGTCCCGGTATCGTTTCTATTCGACGGCGGCCCCGGCGGCGGCATCGCCAAGGTTGACGGTCTGAGCGTGGCGCCGTCACCCGCTTACGTTTCCGATTTTCTTGCGACCTCCGAAGGTCTGGCGTTGACCCGCGCGTTCACGCGTATCACCGACGCCAAGCTCCGCCGCAGCATCGTCGACATGGTCGAGCAGATCGCTGCGCGCGAACCGCCCGATCGCCGCTAGGCGATCCACGCCCGCGTCCTGCGATCCCGTTCTCGACAACGGCCGCCTATCCATCGTTTTCAATCGGTGCGAATTGATCCGCGGTGACTTGATCCGGGTGTAAAACCGGTATCCAGTCCGCTGAACCGGCTTGCCGGTTTCCCGCCTCGTCGAACAGAAGACCCGAAATCATGAGCGATACGCCGACCGCCGCCGACCCGTTCGATTGCGCCGATATTCTGGACGGCATCCGCCGTTGGGTCGAAGTTGAAACACCGACCGACGTTCCGGAACAAGTCAACAAGCTCGTGACCATGGTGGCGGACGGCTATCGCGGTCTGCCCGCGTCGCTGGAACGCATTCCCGGCAAGGACGGCCGCGGCGATCACCTCATTGTACGCTCAGCCTGGGGGCAGGATGCGCCGGGAATTCTTATTCTCAGCCATCTCGATACCGTGCACCCCATGGGGTTCATCACGCGGCTGCCCTTCAAGGTCGAAGGTGACAGCGCGTTCGGTCCCGGCATCTATGACATGAAAGGCGGCGCCTACATCGCATTCCGCGCATTCCGCCAGATCTGCGCCGCACCGGACCGTTCGCCGCTCGGCATCACCCATCTCTACGTCTCCGATGAAGAGATCGGCAGCCCTACCTCTCGCGCGCTGATCGAAGCCGAGGGACGCAAGGCCAAGTATGTGCTGGTGACCGAGCCTGCGCGCGACGGCGGCATGGTCGTCACCGGGCGCAAGGGCGTCGCGCGTTTCGAAGTGTTCATCAAGGGTGTGCCTTCGCATGCCGGCTCGCGGCCGCAAGACGGCCGCAGCGCGATCCGCGAGCTCGGTACCGTCATCCAGACGCTGGAAGCCATGAACGATCCCGCGCGCGGCGTCACCGTCAATGTCGGCGTGGTCAGAGGCGGCACCAAGCCGAACGTGATTCCGGAGGAGGCTTACGCAGAAGTCGACCTGCGCGTGCCGACGCTGGCGGATGCGGACGACCTCGTTCCGAAAATCCTCGACCTGACGTCGCGGACCGAAGGCGTCACCGTGAAAGTGATCGGCGAACTCAACCGGCCGCCGTATGAAAAGCGTAACGCCGGCGCTGCGCTCTTCGAGCATGCGAAAACCATCGCCGCTGAGATCGGGTTCGATCTGGTCGACACCGCGACCGGCGGCGGCTCCGACGGAAATTTCACCGCGCCGCATACGGCGACGCTCGACGGCCTCGGCGTCGACGGGCTCGGCGCGCACACGCACTATGAGCAACTGTTCGTGTCCTCGCTCGTGCCAAGGACGCGGCTGTTGCACCGTCTCTATCAGACGCTGCGATGACGACAGCCGCTTCCGATCCGGACAACCCGCAACATTCCGCGGCCGATGATGACGCGTCGCCTCGCCACGAGGCAGGCCGCGATTCTGGCCAAGGCTCGTTCTTCGGGCGGCGCAAGGGGCACAAGCTGCGGCCGCATCAGACCGATCTGATCGCGCATCTGCTGCCGCGTCTCAGCCTCGATCTCGGCGAGCCCCGGCCGTCCGATGCCCGCGCGCTGTTCGATCCGCCTGTGGAAGCCGTTCGCGTCGAGATCGGATTCGGCGGCGGCGAGCATCTTGTGGCGGAAGCGCTGGCATTTCCGCACACCGGCTTCATCGGCTGCGAACCCTATGTCAACGGCATGGCCAAGATCCTCACTCAAATCGAGGCGCATAACATTGGCAACCTCCGCTTGCTCGCCGGCGATGCATCGGAATTGCTCGCGTGGCTGCCGCACGACTCGCTGTCGCGGATCGATCTGATTCATCCCGATCCGTGGCCAAAGCGCCGTCACTGGAAACGCCGTTTCGTTCAGGATGCGACGGTGGCTGCGATCGCTCGCGTGCTGAAGCCCGGCGGGGAATTCCGTTTCGTGTGCGACATATCGGACTATGTCGCCTGGACACTCGCGCATCTGCTGCGCTCGCCGGATTTCTCATGGCTGGCGGAGCGCGCCGACGACTGGCGCAATCCCTGGCCGAACTACACGATGACGCGCTATGGCCGGAAGGCTGCGCGCGAAGGCCGTAGTGCAGCGTATTTGAGATTTCAAAGAACCAGCTAGATCGCTTCGCGTTATTGTTTCGCCGTCTCCTGCATCCGCGCCTTCCTGGCGTCGGTCGCTTCCCACACCATGCGCTTGCCGCGTTCGCGCCCCAACAGTTCGATCGGATCGCGGTTGTCGATGTGACCGAACTGTCCCTTGTAGACGCTATATCCGCAGAGCTCCTGAAGCCGGCGAGGCATGCGCTGCGCGATCTCGCGCGGAATACCGAGTTGCAGATTTTCCTGCTGCCGCATCCAGCCCCAGCAGTAGGCATAGGAAAACGCGAACCGTCTGTCGTCGCTGGTGTTGGCGCCACCGCCATGCCAGAGCGCGCTGTCGAACAGCATCACGCTGCCGGCCGGCATCGTTGCCAGTTCCGCGTCATAGTCCTTGCCGTACTCCGGCGAGCGATCATATTTGTGACTGCCGGGCACGATGCGCGTTGCGCCATTATGCGCGGTGAAATCCGACAGTGCCCAGATCGCATTCACGGTGATTGGAATGTGCGGCCTCGCCAGCGGAATCAACTGGGTATCCTCGTGGATCGGCTGAGCCTCCTGGCCCGGCCCCAACACGAGCGAGCAGAACGACGACAGCAGGCATTCCCTGTCCAGCACCTGCTCCACTACCGGCAGCACGTTCTCGTGTAGCGGTACGTCCCAGAAGATGTCGTCGTAGGTCAGCAGATTGTTGATGCGAACGGTTTTGAAGCCTTCAAACGAGGTCTTGGCGGTACCGAGGTCGTGCTCGCGCTCGATCCGCAGCAGCGCACTTTTCAGGCCCTCGACCAGCGCCGGATCGGCGGCATGTTCGATCACCGTAAAACCATCGCTACGAATGCGATCGGCATGACCTTGAATATCGGTCTCGCTCAACATGATCGTTCTCCCCGCAGCGGCTGCGTCGCGCTTTGGCGGCAGTTTAGACGGGATCAGGTTGAGGTGTCAGCCATCGAAATGACGTAGCGAACGGACTCTTCGCGGCCGGAAATTGCGCGATCAGGCCCGCTAGTGTCCCGAATCCAAAGTTCGCCTCATTATATCGCGCGGTCTTAGCGAACTTCGGATTCGAAAGGACACTAGAAAAACTTGGATTCTAGTGTGGTTTAGGTTCAGAAGTTCGCTCGAATGGCTCGCAGCGAAAATGAAGCGAACTTCTGAACCACCACACTAGCGCGCTTTCCAGAAATTCATCACGCGTTGCGCGGTCGCAGTTACCAGGCGCTCGA
>JBEPUM010000035.1:0-24436 GCA_041691515.1 Pseudomonadota bacterium
ATGCTGCCTGCCGCAAGTTCGAACGCAGCATCAAAAGCCTGAATTGCCTGTCGGGCCTGCGGCTGCTCGATATCGGCTGCGGCGCGGGCCTGTTGTGCGAACCGTTCACGCGGCTCGGCGCGCAGGTGATCGGGGTCGATCCCTCGGCGACCAATGTCGCTGCGGCGAAGCTTCATGCCGATAAGGGCCACCTGTCGATCGATTATCGCTGCACCACGGTCGAGGAGATGGATGTCCGCGAGCGCTTCGATATTATTCTCGCGATGGAAGTGGTGGAGCATGTCGCCGATGTAGGCCTGTTCCTCGACCGCTGCGCCGCGATGCTGAAGCCGGGCGGGATGATGGTGGTCTCGACGCTGAACCGCAACTGGAAGAGCTTTGCGCTTGGCATCGTTGCCGCCGAATATGTGCTGCGCTGGCTGCCGCGCGGCACCCATCAATGGGACAAGTTCGTCACCCCCGACGAACTCGCTGTTCACCTCGAGCGCAACAAACTCGGAATTACCGAGCAAAGTGGCGTGATCTACAGTCCGCTGGCGGACAAATGGAGTCTGTCGTCCGACATGGACGTCAACTACATGGTGGTGGCGGAAGCGCTCTCTTAACCTCTCCCCGTTTACGGGGAGAGGTCGGACGCGAAGCGTCCGGGGTGGGGTGACGACTTCAAAGAACGCCCGTTCAATGATGATATGCGATAGCACGAGTACGCATTTCCGTTCTCCCGCCCTACACTCCGCCAGCGAAATAGAAATCACCCCACCCCGACCGCTGCGCGGTCGACCCTCCCCCTCCAGGGGAGGGTGAAGCAGAAATTCCCATGTTCACCATCGCCTCGCTCTGGATTCCCTTCACCATCACGGCTGCACTCGGGCAGGTGGCGCGCAACGCGATGCAGCGCTCGCTCACCGGGCCGCTCGGAACCTGGGGCGCGACCAATATCCGTTTTCTGTTCGGATTTCCGTTTTCGCTGATTTTCTTCACCCTCGTGACCGCATTCACCGGCGATCATGTTCCGTTGCCGACCGCGGAGTTTTTGCCGTGGCTTTTGCTCGGTGCGCTCAGCCAGATCGTCGCCACCGGCCTGATGCTGCTCGCCATGAACGACTCATCGTTCGTGGTCACGACGGCTTACCTCAAGACCGAGGCGATCCAGACCGCGATCTTCGGTTTTGTCTTCCTCGGCGATCACCTGACGCTGTGGAAGGTGATTGCGATCGTGATCGCAACCGCCGGCGTCGTCATCACCGCGCTGCGGCCGGGCGGCGCCAAGCGCTTTGCCGACCTGAAGCCGACGGTAATCGGCCTCGTTGCCGCGGCGGGCTTCGCGTTATCGGCGGTCGGTTATCGCGGCGCGATCATCGTGGTGCCCGGCGTGTCCTTTGTGACGGCGGCGAGCTACACGCTGGTGTTCGGACTGTTCGTGCAGACGCTGATTCTCACGATCTATCTGCTGCTGCGCGCGCCGGATGTGCTGAAAAAGATTTTTGGCTTGTGGAAGCCGTCGATGCTCGCAGGCTTCATGGGCGCCTTCGCGTCGCAGTTCTGGTTTCTGGCGTTTGCGCTGACCGCCGCCGCCAACGTGCGCACGCTGGCGCTGGTCGAAGTGCTGTTCGCGCAAGCCGTGTCGTATTATTCGTTCAAGCAGCCGCTGTCGGTGCGCGAACTCGGCGGCATCGTACTGATCCTGATCGGCGTGGCGCTGCTGGTGGCGGTTTAACGCTTGAAGACGATGATGACCGCGCCGGCAGCGATCAAGGCGATGCCGAGCCATCCGTTGAGCGAGGGCCGCTCGCCGAGAAATACGACGCCGAACAGCGCCACCAGCACGACGCTCAGCTTGTCGATCGGCGCAACCAGCGTCGCCGGTCCGAGCTTCAGCGCGCGGAAATAACACAGCCACGACGCGCCAGTGCCGAGGCCCGAGAGCACGAGGAAGATCCAGCTCCGTGTCGAGATTGGGCCGGGCGCATTGAATTTGCCGGTAGCGAACAGGATCGCGGCCAGGCTGAGCAACACCACAATGGTGCGGATGAAGGTCGCCAGATCGGAATCGATATCGGCCACACCGACCTTGGCGAAGATCGCGGTCAGCGCGGCGAATACCGCCGACAACAGGGCCCAAGCTTGCCAGGTTGTGAGGGTCTGCGAACCCATCAGTTCCGGTCGTCCGGCAGCACCGGCAGCGGCATGACTTCGACGCCTTCGTCGATCAGCGATTTCGCTTCTTCCGCCGACGCCTCGCCGTAGATCGGGCGATGTTCGATGTCGCCATAATGCATCTTGCGGGCCTCGTTCGGAAAGCGCTCGCCGACATTGTCGGCGTTCTTGACGATATGATCCCGCAGCTCCTTCAGTTTCGTGCGAAGTTCGCGTTCCTGCGTCATCATCAGCGGCGTGGACGACGGCGGCGAAGCGGCATCCGGCGCGACAGGCGCGGGCGCATTGCCGCGCTTTCTGGTGCCGGCGAGCTGCGGGGCCATGATGGCCTTCTCGATCTTGGTCGAGTCGCAAGCCGGACAGGTCACGAGCTTGCGTTTGACCTGCGAGTCATAGGCCGACGAACTCTGAAACCAGCTTTCGAAGGCGTGGCCGTGGTCGCAGCGCAGGTTGTAACGGATCATGCCGATCCTCGCACCAGATGCAGATGATCGGCCGCGGTTTGGTCAGCGAAGGCGAAGCGGCGCCCATGCTGCAACGAGGGAACGGTCTTGCGCGCGGTCGCGACCTTGGCGGGATCGATCGTCGCCATCACGATGCCGGGTTCGGTGGCGCTGCCTTCGGCCAGCACCACGCCCCAGGGATCGACGATCAGCGAATGGCCGAAGGTCTCGCGCTTGTTCTCGTGCAGCCCGGCTTGCGCGGCGGCGAACACGAAGCAGCCGTTCTCGATGGCGCGGGCGCGCAGCAGCGTGTGCCAGTGCGCTTCGCCGGTTTTCTTCGTGAAGGCCGAGGGTACCGTGAGGAACGACGCGCCGGCTTCGGCCAGCGCGCGATACAGCGCCGGGAAACGCACGTCGTAACAGATCGTCATGCCGAGCTTGCCCCAGGGCAGGTCTGCGATGACGGCGGTTTCGCCCGGCTGATAGTTGGCGGACTCGCGATAGCTTTCGCCATTGCCGAGATCGATATCGAACATGTGGATCTTGTCGTAGCGCGCGAGCAGATCGCCGGACGGTCCGATCAGGAACGAGCGGTTGACCGCCTTCTCCGGCGTGGCCCGCAACGCCAGCGAGCCGACGTTGAGATGGATTTTCAGGTCGCGCGCGAGATCGCGATAGGCGGCGAGCGAGCGATCATCGTCCTCGCTCGCGAGATGCTCGAACAGCGCGGTGCGATTGACCTGCATCATGTTGCTGACCTCGGGCGTCTGCACAAAGCTTGCGCCCTGCGCGGCCGCCTCGCGGATCAGCTTTGTGGCCTGATCGAGACTCGGTCCGGGCAGCAGGCCGGTCCGCATCTGGATCATCGCTGCGATGAAGGTCGTTTCAGTAGTCATGTCACGGCCTTTTCGCCCGCCAGCAGGCTGTCGAGTTTGCCTTCGCGATCGAGCGCATAGAGTTCGTCGCAGCCGCCGACCAGCGCGCCGCCGATGAAGATTTGCGGGAACGTCGCGCCGGGGCCGGTGCGGTCGTACATTTCCTTCCGGTAATCGGGATTCTGGCCGGAATCGAATTCCGTGAACGCGGCTTTCTTGCGCGTCAGAAGCGACTTGGCGGCGCTGCAATAGCCGCAGCCCGGACGTGTGTAGATTTCAACGGCAGCCGTCATGTCGCGCTCGCAGTTCCCAGGATAAGGCAAGGACAAGCTCAGGGCTCGAAACCTCAAATTATATGGGAGCTTTCATGGTGTCCACAACCCGGGCGAACACCAGCACGTCCACCTGCGCGGCCTTGGCACGCAGCAAGGCCCGCGCGCAGGCATCCACCGTCGCGCCTGAGGTCAGGACATCGTCGATCAGGACGATGCGGCGGCCTTGGACATTGGCGATCTGGTCGGCAGCGACCTTGAACGCGCCCTGAACGTTGCGGGCGCGATCTGTCCGCGACAGTCCGACCTGCTGCTGGGTCGGGCGGATCCGCCGCAGCGTATCCGGCGCCACCTGAACGGCGCTCTGCTTTGCGATGACACGCGCCAGCGCGCCGGACTGGTTGTAGCGGCGGCTCCAGCCGCGCCGCCAATGCAGCGGAACCGGAATCAGCACGTCGGCGCCGTCGAGCAATTCGGTTCCCGCGCGCGCCATCCAGCGGCCCATCGCGGGCGCGAGGTCGGTGCGGTCCTGATACTTCAGCGCATGAACCAGCACTTTTGCGACATCGTCGTAGCGCACGGCCGCGCGGGCGCGCTGATAGGCCGGCGGATTGGCGATCGCCTCCATCGACAGCATCTCGGGGCCGGGATCGTAAACAAAGGGGATGCCGAGGCGGGGACAATAAGGACGTTCGATGAACGCCAGCTTTGCCCAGCAATCCGGGCAGACGCCAACGCCTGCGACCGGTTCGCGGCAGGCCACGCACAGCGTTGGGAGAGCAATGTTGAGGGCTGCGCGCGTGGTGTGCGATAGCACGCCCTGACAGGTCCGCCACGCAGCGCGCAGATGACCGGCGACGGAACGTGACGGTGATGCCTCGGCGTCCATGGGAAGAGGCTAGCGTTGGCGTGAGTTGGGCTCAAGCGGCCGATTGCCAGATGCCGGAAGATCGGCGTACCAAGCCGCATGACGTCCAGGGATAAAATGGTCTCGAGCCCGAACCCAGCGCCGATCCTGTTCGACCGCACCTTGCTGCGGGCGCGGCAGAATCGTGCGGCCAACATGGGAGCGGCAACCTTCCTGCTCGACCGCGTGGCTGACGATATGACGGACCGTACCGCCGCAGTGTTGCGCACGTTCCGGCACGCGGCGGATATCGGCACGTCAGGTGATCAGGTGCGCAGCGCGCTTGCGGGGCGTGTCGGCGCGATCATGGCCGTCGAATTGCCTACCGACGAACGTGAGGCGTTGGCGCTATCGCCGGCAAGCCTCGATCTCGCGGTCTCCGCACTGGCCCTGCAATTTGTGAATGATTTGCCCGGCGTGCTCGTGCAGATCCGCCGCGCGCTGAAGCCGGATGGCTTGCTGCTCGCGGCTACCCTCGGCGGCGAGACGCTGATCGAATTGCGTCAGGCCTTCGCGGCTGCCGAGTCCGAGCTTGAAGGCGGCATCTCGCCGCGCGTCGCGCCATTCGCGGACCTGCGCGACATCGGTGCGCTGCTGCAACGCGCGGGCTTTGCGCTGCCGGTGACGGACGTCGATCGTGTGATGGTGCGCTACGACGACGCCTTCGCGCTGATGCACGATCTCCGGCGGATGGGCGCGACCAATATCATGACCGAACGCCGACGTGCGCCGTTGCGCCGCGCGACGCTGCTGCGCATGGCGCAGATTTATGGCGAACGTTTTGCCGATTCCGACGGTCGCATCCGCGCTACCTTCGATATCGTCTGGCTGTCGGGATGGGCGCCGCACGAAAGCCAGCAGCAACCGTTAAAGCCGGGCTCGGCGAAAGCGAGTCTTGCGGATGCGGTGAAGGGGCGGACGTCACCCTCCCCTGGAGGGGGAGGGTCGACGCGAATGAAATGAGCGGCGGGGTGGGGTGACGTTTCATATCTCGACGCTTCACCCCACCCCGATCTTCGCTGCGCTCAGATCGACCCTCCCCCTCCAGGGGAGGGTGGGAGCTCACATCAACAAATCGATCAGGTGCGGGATCAGCGGAATGTCCGCCGGCGGCATTGGATAGTCGCGTAGCTTGTTGGCACGAACCCACGCCAGCGTTTGCCCCTCGCGCGCGGCCACATCGCCATCCCAGCGGCGGCAGATATAGAGCGGCATCAGCAGATGGAAATCGTCATAGGCGTGGCTCGCAAACGTCAGCGGCGCGAGGCAGGCGTCCTTGACGGTGATGCCGAGTTCTTCGTGCAGTTCGCGGATCAGCGCCTGCTCAGGACGTTCGCCCGGCTCGAACTTGCCGCCGGGAAATTCCCACAGGCCGGCGAGTGTCTTGCCTTCGGGCCGCTGCGCGATCAGCACGCGATTGTCCACGTCGATCAGCGCGCAGGCGACGACGAGGATGAGGTTCATGTCGAACGCGCTCCATTGGAGCGACCGCAGCATATAACGGCGTCATGCCCGCGCTTGTCGCGGGCATCCACGTCTTGACGGCCATTCAGTGAGACAGACGTGGATGGCCGGGACGAGCCCGGCCATGACGAAGCTGGAGGTGCAGGAGTCCTCACGACCGGTAATCGCCGTTGATCGCGACATATTCCTTGGTGAGGTCGCAGGTCAGCACGCGGTCGCGGCCCTTGCCTAAGCCCAGCGTCACCTTGATCTGAATTTTCGGGTTCTTCATCGCCGCCGAGACTTCGGCCTCGTCATAAGAGGAATCGCGCGCGCCGCGCGAGGCAACGCGAATGCCGTTGAACGAGATCGAAATCTTGTCGCGATTGGCAGGTTCGCCGGCCTTGCCGATCGCCATTACGACGCGGCCCCAGTTGGCGTCCTCGCCCGCAATCGCGGTCTTCACCAGCGGCGAGTTGGCGATCGACATGGCGATCTTTCGCGCCGACGGTTTCGAGGTTGCACCCTCGACAATGATCTCGACAAGCTTGCGCGCACCTTCGCCGTCGCGCGCGACCTGCTCGGCGAGATTGGCGAGCACACCATGAAACGCTTTTGCAAAGGCTTTCAACCGCGGATCGGAGCCGCGCGAAATTTTCGGCGCACCGTTCGCGGCAGCAGCGCCGGTGGCGAACGCCAGAAGCGTATCCGACGTCGATGTGTCGCTGTCGATGGTGAGGGCATTGAAGGTGTCTTCAACGCCGGTCTTCAGCAGCGATTGCAGAGCTGCCGCCGAGATCGGCGCGTCGGTGAATACGAACGACAGCATCGTCGCCATGTCCGGCGCGATCATGCCCGCGCCCTTGGCCATGCCGTTGATGGTGACGGTCGCCTTGCCGAGCTTCACGCGTGCCGTGGCCACCTTCGGAAAGGTGTCGGTGGTCATGATGGCGCGGGCCGCGTCCATCCAGTGGTCCGGCGTCGCGGCGCGCGCCAGCGTATCCAGCACGCCGTTGAATTTTGTCGCATCGAGCGGTTCGCCGATCACGCCGGTGGAGGCGAGATAGATGTCGTCGCTCTTGCAGCCCACAGCCTTGGCCGCGATGTCTGCCGTCAGCTTGGTGGACTTCTTGCCGGTCTGGCCGGTGAAGGCGTTGGCGTTGCCGGAGTTCACCACCAGCGCACGCGCGTTCCCGGCCTTGAGCCGGGCGCGGCACCACTCGACCGGCGCCGACGGGCATTTGGATTTCGTGAACACGCCGGCGACGGTCGTGCCCTTGTCCATCAGGGCCAGCAGCACGTCGGTGCGGCCCTTGTAGCGGATGCCCGCGGCGGCGGTTGCGAGACGCACGCCGGCGATTGCGGGCATGTCAGGGACGTCTGTCGGGGCGAGGGGGGAGATGGCGGTGGACATTGGTCGGGCCTCTGGCAACGAAGTGATTCAGCCGTCATGGCCGGATTTATTCCGGCCATCCACGTCTTTCAGCCCATTGATTGAGGTTTAAAGACGTGGATGCCCGGGACAAGCCCGGGCATGACGCCAAACTACTGAAGTCTGATTGCGAAGTCGATTTACTTCTTCGCCGGCGCCATCTTGCTGTCGGAAGGCTTGGCGGGGCTCGTCTTGTCCGCGCCGGGAGCCGCCGCGTCGGCGGGCTTGTCCATGCGCTCGACCTTGGCCGTCTCGCGCAGCTTGGCGACGTAATCGGCCTGCGCCTTGCGCGTCACATACTGCTCGATCTGCGGCTTAACTTGCGCGAAGTCGGGCGCCTTGCGGTCGCGCTTTTCCTCGACCTTGATGATATGCCAGCCGAACTGGGTCTTGACGGGATCGGAAATCTTGCCCGGTTCGAGCGCGAACGCGACCTTGGAGAATTCCGGTACCATCTGCTCCTTGGTGAAGAAGCCGAGGTCGCCGCCATCGGAGGCGCCGGGGTCCTTGGACTCCTTTTTCGCGAGCTCGGCGAAGTCCGCGCCCTTCTTCAGTTCGTCCTCGATCTTCTTGGCTTCTTCTTCGGTCGGAACGAGGATGTGCCGGGCGTGCACTTCCTGTTCGGTCGTGATCTGTTTGGAAGCGTCCTCATAGACCTTCTTCATGGCGTCGTCGGTGGTCGCCGCCTTGCCTTCCTGCGCGAGCAGGTTGTCCATCAGCAGGCGGTTGCGCGCGAACGCCAGCTTCTTTTTGAAGTCTTCGTCGTTTTCGATCTTCTTGTCCTCGGCGGCCTTGGACACGATCTTCATGTCGATCAGGAACGACAGCACGTTTTCCTGTTTGGTCGCCGGGTCCATCTGCGCGAGGCTCGGACCGAGTTCTTCTTCGGCAAGAGCAACGTCGCTCTGACGGATCTCGGAGCCGTTAACCTTTGCCAGCACTGGGTTGGAATCTTCTGCGCGGACCGGTGAGCCCGCGAGCAAAACCACGGCAAGGCAGCTGCCGAAGACAGCCGAGGCCAGGCTAACGCGCAGGCCATATTTCGTTGCAGGTAATGAGGCGGTCATGGAAAGTCCTTCATCTCCAAGGGGAGGGTTTTTGAGGCGGCGGACACTCGCCCAACCGTGGCGACTTGGCAACGCGAAAACTCTGTCAAAATGATGAATTCCTTGACAGGTTGGGCGTCTGCGCCTTCTGCCGCGGGCCGTGCGGATCGCAGGTCCCGGCTGCCGTTGACAACCCTCCGGGCGAGCCATATCTCTGCCCGATTGGGCCGACAGCAACGGCGTGTTTTGGCTATGCTTTTGCCGTTGAGCCTTGGATCGCTGAATCTCAACCCAAGACGCGGCGCCGCGCTCCGGGACTCCACCCCCTGATGCGTCACGATGAGTTGATAGGCGTTCGGAAGATCACCTCAAGGCTGCAACGCCGAACCGCGAAGACAGGAATTTGGTATGATCGGCGCGCTTGCCCGTAAATTTTTCGGTTCCGCCAACGATCGGCGGGTCAAGGGATACCAGTCCCGCGTCGATGCCATCAACGCACTCGAACCTGAAATCGCAGCTCTCTCCGATGAGGCGCTGAAGGCGCGGACCGACGAGTTCCGCCAGCAAATCGCCGGCGGCAAGACGCTCGACGATCTCCTGGTGCCGGCGTTCGCCACGGTGCGCGAGGCCGCCAAGCGCACGCTCGGGCAGCGGCATTTCGACGTCCAGCTGATCGGCGGCATGGTGCTGCACGAAGGCGACATCGCGGAGATGAAGACCGGCGAAGGCAAGACGCTGGTTGCAACGCTCGCGGTCTACCTCAACGCGCTGGCCGGCAAGGGCGTTCATGTCGTTACGGTCAACGATTACCTCGCCAAACGCGACTCCGGCTGGATGGGACAGATCTACGGGTTTCTCGGCCTTTCGACCGGCGTGATCGTTCACGGTCTCGACGACACCGAGCGCAAGACGGCCTACACCTGCGACATCACCTACGGCACCAACAACGAATACGGCTTCGATTATCTGCGCGACAACATGAAGTACCGGCTCGAGGACATGGTCCAGCGCGAGCACTTCTTCGCCATCGTCGACGAAGTCGACTCGATCCTGATCGACGAGGCGCGCACGCCGCTCATTATTTCCGGTCCGCTCGATGACCGTTCGGAATTCTACAACACCATCGACACCTTCATGCCGAGCCTTGAAAAGGTCACCGACTATGAGGTCGACGAGAAGCAGCGCACGGTCACACTGACCGAAGCCGGCATGGAGAAGATCGAGAATCTTCTCGGCGCCGCCGGTCAGCTCAAGGGCGACTCGCTGTACGACATCGAAAACGTCTCGGTGGTGCATCACATCAATCAGGCGCTGCGCGCGCATTCGCTGTTCACGCGCGACAAGGATTACATCGTCCGCGACGACGAGGTTATCATCATCGACGAATTCACCGGCCGCATGATGCAGGGCCGGCGCTATTCGGAAGGCCTGCATCAGGCGCTCGAAGCCAAGGAGCACGTGTCGGTCCAGCCGGAGAACCAGACGCTCGCCTCGATCACGTTCCAGAACTACTTCCGGATGTACAAGAAGCTCGCCGGCATGACGGGCACGGCGCTGACCGAAGCCGACGAACTGTTCGACATCTACAAGCTCGAGGTCGTCGAGATTCCGACGAACTTGCCGATCGCGCGTCTCGACGAGGACGATGAGGTTTATCGGACCCAGAACGAGAAATATGCGGCGATCCTGACCGAGGTCGAGCGCGCCAACGCGCGGATGCAGCCGGTACTGGTCGGCACGGCTTCGATCGAAAAATCGGAGGTGCTCGCCGACTATCTGCTGAAGCACGGCTACAAGCAGATCGACTTCGGCAATCCAAAGTCCATGCAGAAACTGTATGCGGCGGCCCGCTCAGGCAAGCCGGCAAAACTGTTCGCGGTGCTGAATGCCCGCTTCCATGAGCAGGAAGCCTACATCGTCGCGGAAGCCGGTGTGCCCGGTGCGATCACGATCGCGACCAACATGGCCGGCCGCGGCACCGACATCAAGCTCGGCGGCTCGCTCGACATGCGCGCTGCGATGGAGACCGCCGATATCACCGACGAAGCCGAGAAGGCCGCCAAGATCGAGGAGATCAAGGCTGACATCGAGCGCTTCCGCGAGATCGTTCTGAAGGCTGAGGATGTCATCGAGATCGAGCCGGCCAAGGGCACGAAGCCGGCCAAGACCGTGACCCGGCCGGGCGGGCTCTACATCATGGGCTCGGAGCGTCATGAATCGCGGCGCATCGACAACCAGCTGCGCGGCCGTTCTGGCCGTCAGGGCGATCCGGGCCGCTCGAAATTCTTCCTGTCGCTGGAAGACGACCTGATGCGGATTTTCGGATCCGACCGTCTCGACACCATGCTGACGCGGCTCGGCCTCAAGGAAGGCGAGGCGATCATCCATCCGTGGATCAACAAGGCGCTGGAGAAAGCGCAGCAGAAGGTCGAGGCGCGCAACTTCGATATCCGCAAGAACTTGCTGAAATACGACGACGTGCAGAACGACCAGCGCAAGGTGATCTTCGACCAGCGCGTCGATCTGATGCAGAGCGAGAGCGTCGCGGAAACCGTTGCCGACATGCGTCACGCGTTTGTCGAGGACGTCGTCACCAAGCATGTGCCGGAAAACCAGTATGCCGAGCAGTGGGACGTCGCCGGCCTGAAGGAAGAGCTCAACCGCGTCCTCGAGATCGATCTGCCGGTCGACGAGTGGGCCAAGGAAGAGGGCATCGCCGACGAGGAATTGCTGACCCGCATCGAGCAGCGTGTCGACGAGCACATGGCGGCGAAGGTCGCGCAGTGGGGTCCGGACGTGATGCGTTACGTCGAGAAGACCATCCTGCTGCAAACCCTCGACCATCTCTGGCGCGAGCATCTGGTGATGCTCGACCACCTGCGCCAGGTGATTGGACTGCGTGGCTACGGCCAGCGCGATCCGCTGCAGGAATACAAGTCGGAAGCCTTTGGCCTGTTCGAGGCGCTGATCGCGCATCTGCGCGAGGCCGTGACGGCGCAACTGATGCGCGTCGAAATCGTGCCGCCGGAAGACGAACAGCCGGCGCTTCCCGCGATGGAAGCCCACAAGTTCGATCCCAACACCGGCGAGGACGAAATGGCGCTCGCGCGCGTCTCGCTGGCACCGGCTGACAACGCCGACAGGTCCAGCCGCGACCCGAACAATCCGGCGAGCTGGGGCAAGGTCGGCCGTAACGAGGACTGCCCCTGCGGCTCCGGCAAGAAGTACAAGCACTGCCACGGCCGGTACGCCTGATCGGAGCGAACCATTAGTTGGTTCGTGCTGCCAGTCAGAGGTCTTGGTAGACGCTAGGCCGACGTGTGCCTCAGAATCTTAAGGCTGAATAAAAAGCAACGCTCTTAAGCGAGCAATGCAGCTCAGCGAGCTTCTTGATCGACGGTAATTTCGATGACTGGAGCGTGAATGATCGAGCCGTCTGTTATTTCCAGAAGTGGCTGAATTGCCATGCTGCCGGGCAGCATTCTTTTGATGATGTACTTATTGTCGAATATTTCACTCACGAACACAGCATTGCCAACAAAGACCGGCAGAGAAAATCCGAGGCGATTCGTCGGTTCGATCGTGCGGCTCGCTCCCGTCTGCAAATCCTGGATCACAAGATCATAGCGAAACCCCGGGGGCCAATATGCGGTGGTGCGGATAAGGGCAGCTCGTGACTCATCAGCCGATACAGCTGCGTCGGGGGTGGATCCCTCTTGAAGAAATAGCGGTGTCAGCTGGGCTTCAGGTAAACGAATCGCGCCCGACGCTCGATCTATGGGAAGTCTGTAGACCGCACTGACGGGGCGATGCAGGGCGTCGAACTTTGGGATGACGGGCTTGTCTCGTCGAGGCCCCCACGCGTGGAAGTAGATATTATTCGCGGTAATGCAGAGATTGCTGAGCTCGTATAGCTCGAAATCCGTAACGCGGCGTGGCGGCTGACCGATATCAAGACGCCAAATGTCGCGGTTCACGTATCTGTTGACGGAATAGCCGAGGTATTTCGAGCGGAGATTAGAACCTTCCGTTCTGAGTTGGCTGGATACAAACAGTATTCTGTTCTCGTCGATCTCGATTGGACCGCTGATTAAGTCTTTCGACGAATACAACTGTTTGCAACGGAACGTGTCTGTCGTGCAACGCAATAAGTCGAACGCGCCGTTGTCCAGGTGTTGCCGAACCACGAGGAGGCGATTCCCGTCTGGCGAAAGGAATGGGAAGGACAGTCTGGTGCCGGTACTCCTCAACTCGGTGATCGAGCCTGATCCAAGATCGGCGACTACCAGATCGACACTATGCTCTTCCTGAACTGAGAAAATGACCTGACGAGAGGATGCCGTTAAATGCCATGCCATGACGTTCCGCGGCACCGCCGATGCTACTTCGCAGTGGAACGCAAAAGCGAGCGGAACGAAAAGTAGCCACGACTTTCTGACGACCGAGTGAATGGCAAGAACCGCAGTCATGCTGCAATTCTCAACGTCAATTCGTTAACTTAGTGATACTCGCAGGGGTTGAAAATGCTGGCATCCAAACGTTCCGAAATAGCCGCCGTTCTGATTGCTTTCAGCGTGAGCGGCCGATCCAATGAGCCGATGCATGAAGGCGCGAAGCACAGATCTTCGCGCGCAAATCCCGCGTTCGCGGAACGGCATCAAGCCAATGCATGTGGGCTAAATTACCGGAACGCCGAGAAGCGGCTGTCGAACGAGTTCGACGACACCACCGGCGCCGCGCCGGAGAGCGTCGTGGAGGCGGGCGGCGAAGCCGGTGCCTCGGCGGGCTTGAACGGCGGCCGGGCGTTTGCCACCTGCTTCGGCTCTGGCGTTCTGGGTGCAGGTTTCGCAGCTACCGCAGTATGATGCGGCACACTGTGCTTGGCGGCGACTGCCTTGGGTTTCACTGGGGCGACCGGTTTTGCCGAAGCTGTCGTGTCGGCAGTTCCGAGTCCCATCTTGCGTGCAAGACTGCTGAAGATGCTGTCCGACTCTGCGTTCGGGGCAGCGGATGCGAACAGCGCGGACGGCTTGGTTACGGCGACTACAGGCTCGGACGACGCGACCGAAACGACTGAACTCGCCGCCGGATCGCGCGGCGGATTGACGGTAGCAGGGATGGTGCCGGGCGTCGGCGAATAGGTTGCTAACCTCTGGCTCGGCTCGACCGGATCAGACAATCCCGTCTGCGCGTCCGGCAGTTTGGCGGCGAACACGCGGTTCATGCCGCCGTCGATGCCGGTGTTGAGCTTGGCCACCGGCGTTCCCTTCGAGATCAGCTTGGCGATCTCGGAATTGTCCCGCTGCTCTTTTTCTTTCACAGCGCTGGCGATGTCATCGGGGATCACATAGGCCGGGCACTTCGCGGACGCATTGAAATTAAGCGGCTTGGTCGAATCCGGCGGAGCCGCGGGATCGAAGACGTATTTGTGCTCGCAGAATTCGACCTTCGGTTCCTGATGCGTCACCTCGAAATGATCGTTGCCTTCCTTGATCATTTTCCAGAACGGCATGTTCGGGTTGTTGCGATGCTTCGCAAAGTTCACCGGCGTCATGCGGAATGGATAGGCCTGAAACTGGAACGCGCGCTGGCCGCCAAAGAACGACTCGCGGCCAAGCGAATAAATCTCGGCGATCTGTTCGTCGGTCATGGCGTAGCAGCCGCGCGATGAGCAGTCGCCATGCACCATCAGTTCAGAGCCGGTGCGCCCCAGCGACTTGTCGAATGCATTGGGGTAGCCGGTATTGAACGACAGGTAATACGCCGACTTCGGATTCATCTGCGCCGGCGAGATATTGTAGAATCCTTCCGGCGCCTGCCGGTCGCCTTCGCGAACCTTCGGGCCGAGATCGCCGGACCAGCGGCAGATCGGATAGGTCTTCAGCAGCGCGAACTTGCCGGACCGATCCTGTTTCCAGACTTCCAGTTCGGCTTCCTGTTTGAACAGCCGCACCAGGATTGGCGACTGCAGCTCCATGTCCTTTTCGGTCATGGCCGCGACGAGCTTCGGCGGGACAGGCTGGTTGGCTTTGGCGTTGCTTGCGAGCGAGACATCGTCGCTGTTGCAGCCGGACAGAAGCGCACCGGCCGCAAGCACGACCGACGTCATCACCGCGCGAACGATCGTGCGACGGATCAAAGCAAAGCTCCGCAAGCGATGGGCAAACCTGCACCCCAGTCCATGGCGTCCGTGCCCCAAGCCATTGAATAAAATATTATCCTTAAGCCCCCGCACCCGCAAGCTGATCGGGCGGCGGCGACAGGTTCCATAGTGACGATGGTGAATAGAGGTTAAATATTCGGGAGGGGGCTGAATTAGGGCCGTTTCGGTCAATGCCCAGAAAAAGCCTTGATTCGCGACGGTCGCCAGAATTGTCCTTCTTGGGAGATTCTATCTAGCCGCAAGTATTCGCGTTGCTAATTCTTGGGGCAGGCGCGGGAAGTCTGGCGCCTCAGCCGAGTTTGCGCCCGATATCGAGGAATTTCTGGCGGCGTTGCTTGCGAATTGCGTCGCGGTCGAGATTGCGAAGATCGTTGAAGGCTTCCGCGATGGCGTCCCCGGTGGTCGCGATCATGGCGGCCGGATCGCGATGGGCGCCACCGGGCGGCTCCTTGAGGATGGCATCGATCACGCCGAAACGCAGCAGGTCCTGCGCGGTGATCTTCATGTTGGTGGCGGCTTCCTGCGCCTTGGTGCCGTCGCGCCAGAGAATCGATGACGCAGCTTCGGGCGAGATCACACTGTAGATTGCATGCTCCAGCATCAGCACGCGGTTCGCGGTGGCGATCGCGATCGCACCTCCGGAGCCGCCTTCGCCGATGATCACGGCGGCATTGGCAACCCCGAGCGACAGGCACGCATCGGTCGAGCGCGCGATGGCCTCGGCTTGGCCGCGTTCTTCGGCGCCGATGCCGGGATAGGCGCCGGCAGTATCGACTAGCGACAGCACGGGGATGCCGAAACGATCCGCCATTTCCATCAGCCGCACCGCCTTGCGATAGCCTTCGGGGCGGGCCATGCCAAAGTTGTGTTTCAGCCGGCTTTCGGTAGATGCGCCTTTTTCCTGGCCGATGACGCAGACGCTCTCGCCGCGGAAGCGGCCGAAGCCGCCGATCAGCGCTTCGTCCTCGCCGAACTTGCGATCGCCGGCGAGCGGTGTGAATTCGGCAATCAGCGCGTTGATGTAATCGATGCAATGCGGCCGCTGCGGATGCCGCGCGACCTGCGTCTTCTGCCACGGCGTCAGATTGTCGTAGAGGTCCTTCAGCGCTTGCGCCGCCTTGTCCTCGATGCCCGAAATCTCTTCGCCGATGTCGCTGCCGGAGGCGGCCAGGGTGCGCAATTCATCGACCTTGGAGTCGAGTTCCGCGACGGGCTTTTCGAAATCGAGGTAGCTGCGCATGGGATCAAGCATTCCGGTAATATAGGGAGGAACCCGTCCGGGGGCGAAACCTATTCGGCAGGGGCGAAAGAAATTCCTTTAATTCAATCGCTTAACGGGATGACGGCGGTGGCTTGGATGATCGCAGGCCGGTCGCGTGGCTCTTTCGCGGCAGATCGCGCGGAAGTCAAGGCGGCGGTTTAGCGGACGACGCTTAACGTTGGCTTGCAGGGGGCGCTACTTCTCAGCCAGCGGGTGCAGGTCGCGCACCAGGCTTTTCAGCCGCTCCTCCACGACATGGGTGTAGATTTGCGTGGTCGAAATATCGGTGTGGCCCAGCAGCGTCTGCACGATTCGCAGGTCGGCGCCGTTGTGCAGCAGATGGCTCGCGAAGGCGTGGCGCAGGACGTGCGGCGAGATCAGCCGGGGCGCGAGACCGGCCGCGGCTGCGAGTTCCTTCAACTCGCGCGCAAAGTGCTGCCGCGTCAGGTGGCCGCTTTCCCCGAATGACGGAAACAGCCACTTCGGCCGCGCCGCGGCGGCCTTTTCCGGGCCGCGCTGATCGTCGATCGCGGCGAGATAATCGGCCATCGCTTGCCGCGACGCGTCGTTCAGCGGCACCAGTCGTTCCTTGTTGCCCTTGCCGCGCACCACGATCATGCGCGCATCGCGCCGCGCCGCCGCCAAAGGCAGTGAGACCAGTTCCGATACGCGCAGGCCGGTGGCGTACAGCACCTCAAGGAGACAATACAATCGCGCGGCGCGCAGCCGCTGCGCGGGCGAGGCATCCGGCATGCCGATCACGGTCTTTGCGTAGGCGAGCAGGCGATCAACGTCCGCAATCGACAGCACTTTCGGCAAGCTCCGTCCGCGCTTGGGGCCGGATAGAATGGCTGCGGGATCGTCGCTTCGGATGCGTTCGCTCAGAAGAAAGCGAAACAGGTGACGCATCGCCGACAAACGGCGTGCGACGCTCGATGACTTGAAACCCCTGATGTCGAGATCGCCGAGATAATCCCGCAGCGCCTGGGTGTCAGCCGTGACGAAATTCTGACCCGCGCTGGTGAGGAACGTGGAAAGATCCTCGAGGTCGCGACGGTAGGCGTCGAGTGTGTTGACGCCGGCGCCCTGTTCAGCAGCCAGCATATCCAGAAACAGGCCGGTCAGACGCGCGTCGGAGGCTTTGCTGGATTTCATGCCCGCAACGTAGCAGCTATTTCTTGAGAAACTTGTCCGGGTGGATGGTCACCGTCATTTCCCGCGGCTTCGGGTTGACGAAATTCGCCAGCGCGAAAATCACGCCATAGCCGATCGCGCCGAGCGCTGCGACGACGGTCAGAAAGCGGAACAGGCTGGGCATCTGCGGTCTCGGGCGCGATATTAACCATTGAGGCGATGCGTCGAGTACCAACATGTTCGCAAGGCCGGTGCAAGAGTCTCTGGCAACCCACTCGACGAGAGTAGTATAGCTGGTGGGAAATGGTGCCCACGCGTTCCGAAAGGTGTTTTTTGACGTCCGAGACCGTTTCACCGGCCAGTGCCGGCCCATCCCCGGAGTCTGCGATCGCCGCAGCACTGAGCGGGCGATCGCTGGTGCTCGTCGGCATGATGGGCGCCGGCAAATCGACCATCGGGCGGCGTCTCGCGACGCGTCTTGCGATGCCGTTTGTCGATGCCGATACCGAGATCGAACTTGCGGCTGGAATGACCATCCCCGAAATCTTCGAGACCCACGGCGAGCCGCATTTTCGCGACGGCGAAGCGCGCGTGATCGCGCGGCTGTTGAGCGGCGGCCCGATTGTGCTGGCGACCGGCGGCGGCGCCATGTTGCGCGAAGAGACGCGCGCGCGGATTCGCGAGCGGGCGATCTCGATCTGGCTCAAGGCCGATGCCGACGTGATCCTGCGCCGGGTCAAGCGCCGCGCCGATCGGCCGTTGCTGCAAACCGCCGATCCTGCCGCGACAATCGAGCGTCTTATCGCCGAACGCGAACCCGTCTACCAACTGGCGGATATCACGATTTCATCGCGCGATGTGCCGCACGAAAAAGTTGTCGATGAATGTATCAGTCTGCTTCACCGCGGGATTTGCCATGGCGAAGCGACCGGCCTGAAACGATCCGGCGCCCATGACCAAGGGCATGACGAAGGATTTGGTACCACACGATGACCGCACCGTTGAATAATTCCGGGCCGATTACGGTCAATGTCGCGCTCGGCGACCGCTCCTATGACATCCTGATTGGCCGCGATATCCTGCAGTCGCTCGGCGAGCGCGTTGCCGCGCTGCGTCCCGGCGCCCGCGCCGCCATCGTCACGGATGAATATGTTGCAACCCACTGGCTGCGCAAGACGGAGGGATCGCTGACCCGCGCCGGCATCGCGACGTCGCGCATTGTTGTCGACGAAGGCGAGGCGTCGAAAGGCTATGAAGGCATCGAATTTGTCTGCGAGGAACTGATCGCGGCCAAGATCGAACGCAACGATCTCGTCGTCGCGCTCGGTGGCGGTGTGGTCGGCGACCTGGCCGGCTTTGCCGCCGCGATTGTCCGCCGCGGCATCGATTTCGTGCAGGTGCCGACCTCGTTGCTGGCGCAAGTCGATTCATCGGTCGGCGGTAAAACGGGGATCAATTCGCCGCAAGGCAAAAACCTGGTCGGTGCCTTTCACCAGCCCATTCTTGTGGTCGCGGACACCGCGGTGCTGGATACGCTGTCGCCGCGCCAGTTCCGTGCGGGTTATGCCGAGGTCGCCAAATACGGCGTGCTCGGCGACGAGGCTTTCTTTGCGTGGCTGGAAACCAACCATGCCGATATCGTCAAGGGAGGTGCTGCGCGCGAGCACGCGGTTGCCACCAGTTGCCGGGCCAAGGCTGCGATCGTGGCGCGGGACGAACGCGAGACGGGCGAGCGCGCGCTGCTCAATCTCGGTCATACGTTCGGTCACGCGCTGGAAACGGCGACCGGATTTTCCGATCGGCTCTATCACGGCGAAGGCGTGTCGATCGGCATGGTGCTGGCCGCGGAACTCTCGGCACAGCTCGGAATGATTCCGGAAAGCGACGTGTCGCGCATCCAGCGGCATCTGGTGGCAGTGGGTCTGCCGACGCGATTGCAGGACATCGCCGGTTTCAAGCAGGAAGGCCTGCCCGACGCGGACGCGCTGATGGGCTTGATGGCGCAGGACAAGAAGGTGAAACGGGGCCGGCTCACCTTCATCCTGCTGAAGGCCGTGGGGCAAGCGGTCATCTCGTCCGACGTCGATCCGGGCGTGGTGCGTGACTTCGTGGCGCGCAAGCTCGCGCAGTAGAATGTACCGGATACGAGCCGATAATCGCTATCGTTCCTCGAAGGCGAGGAACCACTCCTCGCAATGATGGTCGCAGGTGAATACATAGCAACCGTCTTATCAAGGTGATTGCCGCCATGGACTGGGTTTCATTTGTCGTCGTTGTCGGCCTGCTGTTTCTCTCCGCATTTTTCTCCGGCAGCGAGACGGCGCTGACCGGCGCGTCGCGCGCCAGCATGTTGCGGTTGTCGAAGCAGGGCAACAGCGACGCCGTCGTCGTCACCAGCCTGATGGCGATGCGCGAGCGGATGATCGGGGCGCTCCTGCTCGGCAACAACATCGGCAATATCGGGGCCTCCGCGCTGGCGACCGGCGTGTTCACCGCATGGTTCGGCGATATCGGCGTTGTCTATGCCACCGGTGTCATGACGGTCCTGGTGGTGATTTTCGCGGAAGTGCTGCCGAAGACCATCGCCATCAATGCGCCGGACCGGCTGGCGCTGCTGGTCGCCCGTCCGGTCAAGCTGTTCGCGATCGTGCTGCGGCCGGCGCTGATCGTCATCGAATGGATCGTCCGCGGCCTGACCCGTATGCTCGGAATCAGAATTGGTCATAACCAGCCGATCCTGTCGCCCACCGAGCGGCTGCGCGGCGCCGTCGATCTGATCCATCACGAAGGCGGCGTCGAGAAGCAGGATCGCGATATGTTCGGTGGATTGCTCGACCTGCGCGAACTGGAAGTGTCCGACGTAATGGTTCATCGCACCGAAATGGTGACGATCAATGCGGACCTTCCGCCGGAAGAGCTAGTGCACGAGGTTCTCGCCAGCGAATACACCCGCATTCCGCTTTGGCGCGACAAGCCCGAGAACATCGTCGGCGTGCTGCATGCCAAGGATCTGCTGCGTGCGATTCGCGCCTCCGAGGGCAACATGGCGAGCATCGATGTCGGCGCAATTGCATTGCCGCCGTGGTTCGTGCCGGAGATGCGCTCGGTTTCGGAACAGCTCAAGGCGTTCCGCCGCCGCAAGACTCACTTCGCCCTGGTGGTCGATGAGTACGGCGAAGTCGAAGGCATGGTGACGCTGGAAGATATTCTGGAGGAGATCGTCGGCGACATTTCGGACGAGCACGATGTTGTCGTCGCCGGTGTCCGCCAGCAGCCCGATGGGTCCGTGGTGGTCGATGGTTCGGTCCCGATCCGCGATCTCAACCGCGCGATGGACTGGCATCTGCCGGACGAGGAGGCGACCACGATCGCCGGTCTCGTCATCCACGAGGCGCGCTCGATCCCCGATCGCGGCCAGAGTTTCACGTTTCACGGCTTCCGCTTCAGGGTGCTGCGGCGCGAGCGCAACCGCATCACCGCGCTGAAAATCCAGCCCGTGCCGCGTGAGGCCGAGGCGACGGAGAACAAGCCGAAGCGCGCGGGAACGGCGTTCTAGTCGAGTGGATTTGACATTCGCTACCCACTGATCGCGAATTCTGAATGATCAAACCGCTAGACGCTCCGGACGCGGAGTTCGCAGCGCGCGGCAAATTGGCAGCGTTTCGGCCTGCTTGTCGTCCGCTGCAGCATCGCTAGGCGTCCGCCGTCACCACGCTCTGCGTGCTTCTGCATTTGACGCACTGGTAGACGCGGTGCGTGCCTGCCGGCGTCATAATATCTTCGGTGCAGGAATGCCGCATTGCCGTGTCACATCTGACGCACCGGGGAGACTCGATTGGACCTGGCGATCTTTGCAAGGCATTCGTGTTATCGAATTTCATGTTGGCATCAATTCCGTTCGGGATAAAAAATTTCTGAATGATGAAGCTGACTTCACTCTGATCTGACCAGCGAGCGGCTCTTCTTCTTGCCGTGATCCCTGTCCTCGACGAATTTCACGCCGATCTCGTCGCCGTTGACGCGGATGAGTTCGCAGCGGCGAAAAGCGAGGCCGGTCGATGACAACAGCAGGAAGAACTCCTTGAGGTTCAATCCCTCGATCGAACTTTTGAGCAGAAGCCGTGCGCCGCTGCTTGAAATATCCAGCAGGGTGCACGGACGCTGCCACGTTCCGTCGATCCCCATGATCTGAACGGCATAGCCGCTGGCGAAAGTCACGCGATCCGCTCGTCGGTTGCCCCAGGTCATGAGTCATACGTCATGGTTCAGATGTCCGACATTGCGACCGCCGTATCCGGGGCATCGGCTTTTTTGGCCGAGCCGCGTGCGGACCAGAAGCGGATGGTGCGTTGCGCAGCGGAAAGCGAGAGTGCGTCGAAGACTTCCTTGCCGGCTTCGAGCTCCTGTTTGGTGATGGGAGGGCAATCCGGGCGATTGCGGAGGATCATGATGGTGGTCGACCAGTTCAGCCGGGAGGCCTTGCAGGCCACGATCAGGCCGTCGGTTCGAGGATTGCAGATCAACGGCTCGATCGCCTCGGTTTTTACCGAACATAAGAGCGAAAGCGCCGCGACGATGTTGACGTATTCACTCTGGAGGGCGAAGCGGTTGATGGTCTGGTCGCCCAGCTTTCCTACCCGGTTCAGGGCGACGGCCATCGCTTCGGATTCCGTATAGTCAACGGGAACGAGGGCCGGGGAGGCGATCTGTTCGACGATGGACTGTATCGCTTCCTCGATCTTCGATCGCATCTCCGGGGACGCGGCCTTGAGAAGGCGGTATCGCACCGCCGCCGACGCCTTTGAGAGAAGCTCGCGGAGCACCTTCAGCGGGATGTCGAGCCGCAGCCCGAGTTTTTCCGCGAGCGCGCTGTCTTTTTCGGAGCTCTCGACGAGTGTGGCGTAACCGAATTTGGAAAAATGGGCGCCGGCATTTTTGGCGAGTGCGTGAGAGACGTTCGTGTCGCCGCGTTTAAGCAGGACGTCGGTCACTCCCTCGCTCAGCGTATCCCGGCCCGAAATGGCCAGCAGGTGCTGTTGTCCGCGCAGGGTTGCGATTTCGATCAGGTCGCCTTCGGACAGTCTGGCGGACTTGGTCAGGACCGGTGCTGCGACGGATATTTCCTCATGATAGGCGAGCTGGCGGACAACCTCTTTCGGCGCGAGGGTTGAGCTGCAAAGCGTGGTGCTGAGCTGCGCCAGTGCGCGCGCTTCCATCTGCTCCATCAGCCGGACCAGAACGTCGTCGAAGACGCCGATTTGATTTTCATTCAGCCGGTCGGCATCGGACAGGAACAGGTCGGTGACCTGACGAAGCATCTGAAGCCGGCGCTCGGGCGAGCCGCCCTTTACCGCTCCTTCCAGTTCCGCGATGAGCGCTGTTGAAGTTGCTTCGGACATAATGATCCCAGCAATCAAACCTGAGCGCGCGAAACGCTCCATTGCGTTCGCGTTTCGCCGTAATGACGGTGGTAGTCTTGCGCCGCCGCCTTAGGCTCCGGTTAACATCGGGTAAAAACAATATCGAAATTCTGCAATTGCGCCGGGAAGCCTGCGGGATCCATTGCGAGCGCAGGTTGGCGGGGGAGCGGACGGGCGCCGGTTCCGCTATGCATCTGGCGCAGAACTTCGGGGATAATCGATTGGCACGGCGCGACGGGCCCGGTAGCGTGTATGGATATTAGATTCGGCTTTGAAATTGCATGACGCCCGAATTGTCTTCGCCGCCCGCCCTGCGGATATTTCGGTTCAACGATGTCGATGAATTCCGGCAGTCGGTCCGGGCGGTTGACGTCTGGTTCACGCCGCTGGCGCGACGGATCTCTGCCAGCCAAACGATTCTGACTCTGCCGGGCTGCGACATTAATCTTGTCACGTCGTTTCCACGGGTAATGGACGTGCAACTCAAACCGGGTTGTACGGCCGTCGGGTTTGCGATGACCCCTCGAAGTGCGCTGCGGATGAACGGGATCGACGCCGACATGCCGTTTCTGGCGATCGGACGCGGCGGTGGCACCTATACGGCCGTTGAAAGGACCGCTTTGCAGTTTACCTCGGTGATGTTCACACCGGAGGTTCTTGGCCGGGGGTGGCCCGAACCCGGTCAGGATTTCCTGGTCTTCGAGATGACGGCGGATGCGCAGCAGAAGCTTCGCGGTCTCGTTCTGGAAGTGATGAGCTTTGCGTCGACGTCACCCGACGAACTCGCAACGCCTGGCGTCTCGGACGGCATCAAGGAATCGATGCTCGCCGCGATCGACCACGCCTTTGCCACCCGGGTCAGGGTCGCTCCCCTCGGCTCTCCGCCCGGAACGCGGTTCATCGACATTGTCCGCCGGGCGGAGGAGATCGTCTCGGCCAATCTCGGCCATCCGGTCTACAGCGAAGAGCTTGCGTGCGAGATCGGCGTCTCCGTCCGGACGCTCCATAGCGCGATTCTCAGGCATCGCGGCATGAGCCTGCATCGGTACCTGCGATTGAAGAGGCTGTGGCTGGTGCGCCAGCGACTGCGGGAGGGGAACGTCAGCGTCAAGGCTTGCGCGCTGGCCCACGGCTTTTGGCATCTCGGCGAATTTTCGAAAAGTTATCGCCGGCACTTTGGCGAAGCGCCGTCCGAAACGGCTGCGAAAGCGCGATAGCCGACCCCGGCCGTATCCCGGCTTCCTGTGCTGCTGAACCGGCAGAGACCGCAGGGCGACGTGCCGAGGTGTGAGCTTCGTCACGGTGACGAATGGCCGCGGTTGGCACGATCGCGCCACGATGAACGTGGTGTTCATCGCTAGCCAAGGAGGAATGACCATGATCCGCGAGTTGAATGAATCCGATATCGAAGCCGTTTCCGGCGGCCTGCAGGACGGCTATCAATTCTGCCCGAACGGTCCTGCGGGAACCGGTGTGTATCCGTCGTACGTCAACTGCGATGGGCCGACGAACAGGGAAGTCTATGGCGCTTTCTTCGACGGCTTCAACCGGACGTCCGGGATGCACACTTGACGCCTAGTTGACGTAATCCAGCTTTCCGTCCGACCCAACCGGGCTCGTTCGTAACCCCTCGTGACGTGCCTTCGTGCGGTTTTCTCGAAGGTACCGTCCCTTTCCCCGGCTCCGCCCCATCGCGGGGTCGGGAACGTTTCTGATCGTCCTGGCGAATGGTCACTCGGGTATTGCTTGGGCTGGTGGGGCGGATCGTTCGGACCCCTTCCGCGTTCAGCGTCCCAGTTCGCTGGGCGTCAGCACTTTCATCGCGAGTGCGTGAACGCTGCCGGCCAGTTCCGGCGCCAGCAGCGTATTTATCATGCGCTGAC
>JBEPUM010000036.1:0-24148 GCA_041691515.1 Pseudomonadota bacterium
GCAGGATCGAGGGAATGCCTTCGATGATGAACAGCCATTGCCAGCCCTTCAGGCCCATCGCGCCATCAAGTCCCATCAGCAGGCCGGATACCGGCGCGCCGATCACCGTCGAGACCGGCACGGCGATCGCGAACAGCGAGAGAAACCGCGCGCGGTATTCGGCCGGATACCAGTAGGTCAGGTACAGAATGATGCCCGGGAAAAATCCGGCTTCCGCGACGCCGAGCAGGAAGCGCAGCACGTAAAAGCTCCACTCGCCGGCGGTCAGTGCCATCAGCGCAGAAATAATGCCCCAGGTCACCATGATGCGCGCAATCCAGCGGCTGGCGCCGAACTTTTCCAGCGCGAGGTTGCTCGGCACCTCGAAAATGAAATAGCCGATGAAGAAGATACCGGCGCCCCAGCTGAACATCAGCGGGGTGAGTTTCAGTTCGGCATTCATGGTCAGCGCGGCGAAGCCGAGGTTGACGCGATCGAGATAGGAGAAAAAGTAGGCCAGTACCAGAAACGGGATCAGGCGCCACGAGATCGCGCGGATCGTGCTGCGTTCGATTTCGAGTTTGACGGCGTCGTCCAGGCCCCCGCTGGAAGCGATCTGGGTCATTTCCTCTTCCCCGTGTCTTGTTGCCTTCGGCGCAACGCGCCGCCTAAATCCTCCTAGCATTCAGGGCGGATTAGCAGACCTGCTGGAATCGGGGGGCCGATCTGCATCCGCGCACGGCATCGCGGCCGAGAATATCAATGCGATGGTCTGCAGCGCCGAGGAATCCTCATCCTGTATGAGCAGCCGGGGCCGCTACTTTCGACATCGCCAGCATGATGACCGCGGCGGCGATGTTGGCGCCGACGCTGGCGAGAATTGGCACGGTGTAGCTATGGCTGATGTCGAAGGCAAAGCCCGCGGCGCTGGGACCGATCAGCGTGCCGAAAGCCACGCTGGTGTAGAGCACGCCGATGATGCCGCTGACGTTTCGCCCGCCAAAATAATCCATCACCACGGCGGGAAGCACCGCGACCCAACCGCCATAGAAGATGCCGTAGGCGAATGCGAAGACCGCGAGGGACCAGACGCCGGTCGAGATCACCCAGACCGCCAGCGACAACGCCATACCGATGAACATCACCAGCAGTGTCAACTGCCGTCCCATCCGGTCGGCCAGACCGCCGAGGAAGAAGCGCCCCGCGGTGCTGCCGACACCGATCACGCCGAGCAGCAAAACCGCCGAGGCTTGCGGCACGCCATGATCCAGCGCGTAGGGAACGAGGTGGACGAACGGCACGAACACGCCGAACGAACAAACGAGGCACGCAGCGTACAGGCCGATGAATCGCGGTGACTTGATCGCCTCCCCGACCGACGCGCCTCCTGGCCGCGACGATTGCGCGCCGGCTTGCATGGCATCGCCATCGGGACCCAGCCCGCGATCGCGCGGATCGTTCTGGATGAGGCACGCCATTCCCGCTCCGACAACCGCGGCGAGACAACCGAGAATGAGATAGGCACTGCGCCATCCGAGCGTCTCGATCAGGAGCGCGGCGAGCGGCGGCATCACCAGCGTGCCGACGCCGATTCCGCTCACAGCGAGTCCGGACGCAAAACCGCGACGCTTGACGAACCAGCGTTGGACCGCGCCCACGGCAGGCACATAGGATGCGCCAACGCCAAGCCCGACGCCGAGGCCATAAGCTACATACACCTCGACCAGACTGCGCGCGAAACTCGCCAGCACAAGGCCAAGCCCGGTCAGGATCATGCCGGCGATGGCCAGGCGACGGGACCCCCAGCGATCCGCGAGCGGACCGCTGACAATACCGAGACCGAAATAGAGAAAGCCGGCCAACGAGAACACCAGCGATACCGAGCCGCGCGATGCGTCAAAATCTTTTTGCAGGGATTCGACGAAGGCGCTGAACGAATAGGCACAACCGAAGCCGACGAAGGTGACCGCAAAGACGCCGGCGACCACGAGCCAGCCGTAGAACAGGCGGGAATCGGGTGTCGTTGAATTCTCCGGCATGACAGCCTCCTTCGGCATCGCACACTTGAACACTAGTATGTGTATTATACTAGTGTCTCTTGCTGTCAACCGGTAAAAGTGATTTACTGGTGTTTATGAGAGAAGCACGGAAATTCAAGGTTCCGGATGCGCTGGCGAACCTCTACGAGTTTGCCAATACGCTCGACCTGCGCCGCTTCACGCATCACGGCGTTCAGCATCCGCAGGGCGACGAACTGAGAAACCCCGATGATCTCGCGGCGTGGATGCGCGCGCGGGGGCTGGCGGCGGCCGGCGCAAGGATCACACCAGCCATGCTGGGGACAGCGCACCAACTCCGGTCAGGGCTTCGTGCCTACCTCGCACGCGATCCCGATGAGCGCCGCAGGAACAAGGACGCTCTGCGGTCCCTCAACAAGGCGACACGGCTATTCCCGCTGCTGGCCGAAATGCGCGATGACGGCGGCATGGTATTGGCGCCGGCACGCGAGGATGCGCTGGCCGGTCTGTCGCATATTGTCGCCGAGTTGTACGACGCCGCCGCCAGCGGCGCACTGGACCGCCTCAAGCTATGCGCGTCGGACGAATGCCAACGCGCGTTCTTCGATCGCTCAAAACCCGGCAGCCGCCGATGGTGCGTCTCAACGCTGTGCGGCAACAGGATGAAGACGCGCGCCTATCGGGAGCGGCATCAAGGCTTGGGGTAATTGTGCGCGCTATTTGCGTGCAGCTACGTCTGCTCGGCCGGATCGCGGTGGATTGGGTCGACCCAGAGCACCGTCTCCGGCTTCTCCGCCGGTTCGATGTCGAGATTGATCGCAACCGCTTGACCGTCGCTGCGGACCAGCACGCATTCCAGCACTTCGTCCGGGCTTGCGTTAATCTCCTGATGCGGCACGTAGGGCGGAATAAAGATGAAGTCGCCCGGGTTTGCTTCCGCCTTGAATTGCAGATTCTCGCCCCAGCGCATCCGCGCCTTGCCGCGCACCACGTAGATGATGCTTTCGAGATGGCCGTGGTGGTGCGCGCCGGTTTTCGCATCGGGCTTGATCGTCACCGTGCCCGCCCAGAGCTTTTGCGCACCGACGCGGGCGAAGTTGATCGCAGCCTTGCGGTCCATCCCTTTGGTCGAGGGAACGCCGGAATCGAGCTGGTTACCGGGGATGACACGAACGCCGTCGTGTTTCCATTTGTCGCCGGTATGATCATGATGATCATTGTCATCGTCAGAGTGATGATGCGATCCGCTCATTTTCTTTATCCCAGGGAACTTTGTTGAACCGCATGATCGTGCAATTGAGTCATGCCTTATGCCGCGACAGGAACCCTTCGCAGGCCCGCACGTTGTTTCTGCGAAGCTTAACGCGAAGGAGTGTTGTTATGGGTGCCACGGCAGACAAGATCAAGGGAACCGCCAACGAGGCTATCGGCAAAGCCAAGCAGGGTATCGGCGAAGCCACCGGTTCTGACAAGCTGCAAGGCGAAGGCGCGGTTCAGGAAGTAAAGGGTAAAGGCCAGAAGGCGCTTGGCGACGCCAAGGAGGCGACCAAGGATGCGGTCGACAAGGCGGCCGCAGCGGCCAACAAGAATCTCTGATCGATTCCAGTCGATCGTTCACGTGGCGGAGACCGGTCCCTTTATTGGGGCCGGTTTTTTCTTGTCAGGTGCGGTTCGGGTGGCTGGTCGTCACCGCTGGGTTGACAACGTTGATCGGCGTACCCGCCGCATACGCGACAATTTGATCGAAAATGTCGATGAATTGAATCTGATATTCGTCGCGCGAGACGTAGCCGATGTGCGGCGTCGCCACGACGTTCGGCATGGCGAGCAAGGGATCGTTGACGTCTCGCAGCGGCTCGGTCTCGAACACATCGACCGCCGCCATCCCCGGACGTCCGCTTTTAAGCGCATCGACCAGTGCGCCGGGGACAATCAGTCCTGCGCGACTGGTGTTGACGAGCAGCGACGTCGGCTTCATTCGCGCCAGATCGTCCGACGTGACGATGCCGCGCGTCGCGTCGACCAGCCGCATGTGCAGCGAAAGCACATCGGACTGTTCGAAGAGTTCGGCCTTGCCGGCTGCGATGTTGTAGCCGTCGGCTCTTGCTAGTGCGAGAGCCGGCTCGCGCGCCCACACCAGCACCTGCATGCCGAACGCCTTGCCGTAACCGGCAACCACGCTGCCGATACGGCCATAACCGTAAATCCCGAGCACCTTCTCGCGCAGCGTGTGCCCGACGCCGATCTGCCACTGGCCTGATTTGAGCGCCGCCACCTGCTGCGGAATCTGGCGCATCGCCGCCAGCACCAGCGCCCACGTCAGTTCCGCCGCCGCATAGGACGGCGTGTCGGCGTGCTGGCTCGACGACACGACAATGCCAAGCCGCGTGCAGGTGTCGATATCGATATGCGGATAGACGCTGCGCTGGCTGATGAGCCTGAGCTTCGGCAACCGCTCCAGCAAGGCAGTGCGGATCTGCGTGCGCTCGCGGATCAGCACCAGCACCTCTGTATCCTTGAGCCGTTCAGCGAGTTGATCGACGTCCTGAACGTGATCGTTAGAGATCGTGACGTCGTGGCCTCTGAGCTTGTCGAAGCATTCAAGGCCGCGAACGGTGTCGAAGTAATCGTCGAGGATCGAGATTTTCATGTGCACTCTCGGCGTCATGCCCGGCCTTGTGCCGGGTATCCACGTCTTTTAAGGCATCGCCGCTAGCAAGACGTGGATGGCTGGGTCAATCCCGGCCATGACAAACTCTGTTGCCAGATACGAGCCTCAGCTCAATACCCCAGCGCGCAGCCGTCCTTGCGCGGCTCGGAGCCGCCGGTCAGCGTGCCCTTGTCCCAGTCGATCCAGATTGCTTGTCCGCCGCCGAGCGGAGCAACAAGACTCGTGGTCTGGTGGCCGATCTTCTTCAGGCCTTCGACGATCTCGGCGGGAACGCCATCCTCCAGCTGATAGACACCTTCGTAATGCAGGCCGCGCGGCTGATCGAGCGCTTCCTGAACATCCATCCCATAATCGACCATGTTGGTGAGCACGCGAGATTGCCCGACCGGCTGATACTGCCCGCCCATCACGCCGAAGCACATCTCGGCGCGGCCATTTTTCGTCGTCAGGCTCGGGATGATCGTATGCAGCGGGCGCTTGCCCGGCGCGATACAGTTCGGATGACCTGGCTGCACGCGGAAACCCGCGCCACGGTTCTGCATCAGAATGCCGGTCTTATCGGTGACGACAGCGGAACCGAACGAATGCGCGACCGAATTGATGAACGAGCAGACATTGCGATCCTTGTCGATCACGCTGACATACACCGTCGACGGATTGATCGGCGGCGACACTTTTGGCAATTCGAGCAAGCCATCCATCTTGATCCTCTTGGCATAGCCTTCCGCGAACTCCTTCGACAGGATGCGCTTGATGTCGACATCGACGTAAGCGGGATCACCGATATCCTGCTCACGCATCAGATACGCGCATCGCGCGGCTTCCGCTTCGAGATGGAAGCGCTCGACGCTCATGGGCGGATATTTGGTCAGATCGAAGTGGCTGAGGATATTGAGCATCACCAGCATGGTGATGCCCGGTCCGTTTGGCGGGCACTGCCAGACATCGAGGCCCTTGTAGGTCGTGCCGATCGGCGTCGTGGTCTCGGTGGTATGCGCGGCGAAATCATCCAGTGTGTGCAGACCGCCATGAGCCTGCAAGGTCGCCGCCATGTCGTCGGCGATCTCACCCTTGTAGAAACCATCGCGGCCCTGCTTCGCAATGATGCGCAGCGTCTTGCCGAGTTCGGGCTGCTTCATGACATCACCGGCGACCGGTGGCTTGCCATTCGGCAGCAGGTAGCGTGGTGCATTGATGCCCGCGCGCAGCTTCTCAAATCCGTTGTTCCAGTCGAAGGCGATGCGAGGTGCGACGATGTAGCCCTCTTCCGCTGCCTTGATCGCCGGTTGCAGCAGCGTATCGAAGCCGAGCTTGCCGTGATCGCGCAAAATGGTCGCCCAGGCGTCGATCGACCCGGGGATCGTTACCGAATGCACGCCCGTGGTCGGGATCGCAAACATCTTGCGCTCCATGAACCACTCGGGCGTCGCGGCCTTTGGCGCGCGGCCGGAACCATTATAGGAGACGATCTTGCCCTCGCCCTTGGGCTGGATCAGTGCAAAGCAGTCGCCGCCGATGCCGGTGGATTGCGGTTCGATCACGCCGAGCAGCGCGCAGGCCGCCACCGCAGCGTCCGCGGCAGTGCCTCCCGCCTTCAGAACCTCAATCGCGGTCAACGCCGCCAGGGGGTGCGACGTGGCGACCATGCCGTTCTGGGCGTGAACTGTGGAGCGGCCGGCGAGATGGAAATTTCTCATGCCTGGGGTCTTTCTTTGTCGTTTTTCTTCGAGCCAAACGCCGAGAGACGGCGGCGTTTTCTGGCATACCAAAGGCGTCGGAGCAATGCGCGGAACCGCGCGGCAACCTCGGCAGTCGCGCATGGGTTTCGTAACGCGGCGCAGACTGATAAAAGCCCCGCCATGCTCAAGGTCGCCGCTTTGTACCAATTTGCCCCGCTGCCGGATTTCCGGGAGTTGCGCGGTCCGTTGCGCGCGCTTTGCGCGGGACTTTCGATCCGAGGCACGGTCCTGCTGGCGCAGGAAGGGATCAACGGCACCATCGCCGGAACTGCAGAGTCCATCGACGCGATGATCGCGGAGCTGCAGAACGGCGCGCTGTTCGGCGGGCGGCTTGACCATCTGGAGTTGAAATTCTCGCAGGCGTCGGAAATGCCGTTCGCGCGGCTGAAGGTCCGGCTCAAGAAGGAGATCGTCACGCTCGGCGATCTCGCCACCGATCCAACCCGAGCGGTCGGCGTCTATGTCGAGCCGAAGGACTGGAACGAGTTAATCGCCGCGCCGGATACGCTTGTGATCGACACCCGCAACCAGTTCGAGGTCACGATGGGCACCTTCGAGGGCGCGGTCGACCCAAAACTTGCGAGTTTCGGCGAGTTCAAGGATTTCGTCGCGCAACAACTCGATCCGGAGAAGCACAAGAAGATCGCCATGTTCTGCACAGGCGGCATCCGCTGCGAGAAGGCCAGTTCCTATCTGCTGTCGCGCGGATTCACCGAGGTCTATCATCTCAAGGGCGGCATCCTGAAATACCTGGAAGGCATTCCGGAGAGCGAAAGCCGCTGGCAGGGCGAGTGCTTCGTGTTCGACGACCGCATTGCGCTCGGTCACGGGCTGACGGAATCGCGTCGCGCTGCGATGTTCATGGACGGAGCGCCCAGCGATGAGTGAGGTGACTGACAAAGCCCTCGCGGATCGCATTGAGACGCTGGAAATGCGCCTGACCTATCAGGACGAGATCATCGAGACATTGAACAAGACCGTCACCGCGCAGTGGAAGCAGATCGACGCGCTGACGCGGCAGACCGCCGAACTCGGCCAGCGGATGCAGGAGGCCGAAACAAACCGGCCCGGCCCCGCCGACGAACCGCCGCCGCACTACTGAGCGCGACGCCACCTCCCGCAAAAAATGCCGTTGCGAGCCGCCGCCAGCGGCGCTGCCGTTGATTGACAATCGCTATCGGCCGATATCGAAACAGCAACGCTGCGCATCGCGCGACGCGCTGTTGTTGCGCATGCCGCTGCGATGCCGCTACAACAAGACGGAGCATCGCCGGAGAAGATCGCATGAGTGCGGAAGTCTCGATCGGAGACGGAGAAGCGGCACGACTGTCGCCGCATCCGTTGCGCAGCGCTATCCTCGGCGAGTTGCACGCACGGCCGTTTACCACGCTGGCCGTTCCTGCCCGCATCCTCCATTTCGCGTTCGACACCACCGGGGCCCGCGCGCAAGCCGACCGCGTCAATCTCGCGACGGCGTGTTCAGCGCGCGGGCTGCCGGCACCGTCGCCGGCGGAAAAGCATCATCGCGTTCCGTTTGGCAGCACGGTGCTGCGATGGGAGCAGCATTCCGAGTTCACGACCTATACCTGGGAGCTACCCTGTTCCGCCGACGCCGTTCCGTTTCATCCGGCAGCCGCGGCCCTCGCATCGCCGATGCAGATGGTGCCACAGCCTGGGCCGCTTCTTGTCGCCATCGACATGCATGTGCTGGCCGACAGCGCCGCCACGCGCGCGCCGGAGCGGCTGTTCGATCGCACCAGCCTCGCGCTCGCGGAGAACAGCGATGGCTCCGCGATCTACGCCACCGATTTCCAGCCCGACCCATCCGGTTTCGTGCGCATCCTCGTGGCCGACCGGGGACTTGACCCGGATCGCGCCGGCGCACTGGCGCAGCGCGTGATCGAGATCGAAACCTATCGCACTCTGGCGCTGCTCGGCCTGCCCGAAGCGCAGCGGCTCGCGCCTTCGATCAATGCCGTCGAGCAGCGTCTCGCCGAAGTAACCGACGAGATGCGGAAGGCCGGCAATCTCGCCGACAACCGGCACCTGCTCGACGAACTGACCGCGCTGGCCGCCGAAGTCGAAGCCGGCGCAGCCGCGAGCGTGTTCCGGTTCGGCGCCAGCCGCGCCTATGACGAGATCGTGCAGCAGCGCCTTGCGACCATTGGCGAGCGCAAGGTGGACGGCCTGCCGACGTGGAGTTCGTTCCTGGCGCGGCGCATGGCCCCGGCGATGCGGACCTGCGTAACCGTGGAGTCGCGGCAGGCAAACCTGTCGCTCAAACTGTCCCGCGCGGCCAACCTGCTGCGGACGCGCGTCGATGTCGAACTCGAACAGCAAAATCAGGAATTGCTGAAGTCGATGAACGCCCGAACGCGAATGCAGCTCAGGCTCCAGACCACGGTCGAGGGGCTATCGGTGGCGGCCGTCACCTATTATGTGGTCAGCCTGTTCGGCTATCTCGCCAAGGCGGCACATGAGTCCGGCATGATCGCAGCGGAGCCGAGTTACGTCACTGCCGCGTTCGTTCCGCTCGCGGCGTTGCTGATCTGGTGGATGGTGCGACGCATTCGCCGCAAACATATCGGCGGGGAAGAATGACGCAGCGCTACCGCGTTCGCGCACGTGGCTTCGATGCGGCACGCTTTGAAGGTCCAACCGCTTCTACCTCGAGCAGCAGGACCAGGCAGCCGCTCAGCCGCTCGACCAGTTCCGCATCGCGCAGCGACAGCGGACCGGGATCGTTGAGCACGGCATTGACAAGCGTTCCCAGCACGACCTGCAAACCGAAACCGATCGCCCGTGTCTTCGCCGCGTTGCGCCCGCCTCCCATTGCCTTCAGCAGTACCGGCTCGGCACGCGCGGCCGTCTGCTGCGCCAGCGCCTTGAACGGACTCCAGCGCGCCGGCTTTGCATCGCTGCGTTGAAGGGCTGCGCGCAGCACGCCTTCGTGCTTGCGCATCCAGCCCGTGATCCCGGCGACCAGAGCCGTGCAGAGATCGGCCAGCGCTAGATCGTTGAGACCTCCATTTTCTGTCATCTGCGCGAGCATGGACTCGCCGTCCCGCGCCGCGAGCGATAGCAGCGCGCCGAAGTAAACCTCCTTGCTGTCGAAGCGGCTGTAGAACGCCCCGACCGTGGCATCGACCTCCGCGCAGAGATCCTCGATCGACAGATCGTCGAGGCTGCGGTTTCGCAGCATCTCCGCTCCCGCCTTGAGCAGCGCCGTGGTGGTGGCGCGGCTGCGCTTCTGGCGTGACGGCGTCACGCCGGGGAGGTCGACATCGGTCCATTCCAGGGTCATTGCGGCGTTGCCAATCCGAAACATATAATTATAATGATAATTCGGATTATGGTTTTAGCAAGTGCCTGGAGAGCCATTGTCCCGATGTTTCCAGAACGAGCCGCGACGACAACTGCGGCAGTGTAAGAGGGAGCGAGACATGAGTGCGAACGATACGCGCGACGCAACCGAAAAGGCTGCCTTTGGCGGCACCATCGGCAAGACCTTCAAGGACTCCAAGCCGTGGTGGCCGGACCAGCGGAAACCGCCTGCGGGCGCGCCGAACATCCTCGTGGTGCTGTTCGACGATGTCGGCTTCTCGGATTTCGGCTGCTACGGTTCGCCGATCAGGACGCCGACCATCGACAAGCTCGCGTCGGAAGGCCTGCGCTACAGTGGCTTCCATACGACCGCGATGTGCTCGACGACACGCGCGGCGCTGCTGACCGGCCGCAATCATCACTCTGTCGGCGTCGGCTGCCTCGCCAATTTTGACAGCGGCTATCCCGGTTATCGCGGCAAGATCGCGCGCGAGGCCGGCACGCTCGCGGAGATGCTGCGGCCGCACGGCTATCGCAACTACATGGTCGGCAAGTGGCACGTCACGCCGCTTACTGAGAGCGGCGCGACCGGTCCGTTCGACGGCTGGCCGCTCGGGCGCGGCTTCGACCGTTTCTACGGCTTCCTCGACGCCGAAACCGATCAATACGCGCCCGAGCTTGTCTCCGACAACACCCACATCGATCCGCCCGGCACCTATCAGACCGGCTATCACCTGACGTCGGACCTCGTCGATCAGTCGATCCGCTTCATCGCGGATCATATGGCGGATCGTCCGGACCTGCCTTGGCTGACCTGGCTCGCGCCCGCCGCCTGTCACGCGCCGCATCAGGCGCCTGCCGAACTCATCAAGAGCTACGACGACGTGTTCGCGCACGGCTGGGATGTGGAGCGCGAACAGCGCATGGCGCGCCAGAAATCCCTAGGCATCGTTCCGCAGGAAACCCGCCTGCCCGCGCGCAACGACGGCGTCAAAGCCTGGAGCGAGTATACCGCCGACGAACAGCGCGTGTTCACGCGGCTGCAATCGGCGTTCGCCGGCATGCTCGATCATGCCGACCGGCATCTCGCACGGCTGATCGCGTTTCTCGACAAGGCCGGCGTGCGCGACAACACGATGATCATCGTGATGTCCGACAACGGCGCGAGCCAGGAAGGCGGTCCGCTCGGTTTCGTCAACGCCATGGGGCCTTATAATTTCAAACCCGAGCCGATGACGGAAAAGCTGGCACGCATCGACGATATCGGCGGCCCCGATACGCACTCGAATTTTCCGCACGGCTGGGCGATGGCCTCCAATACGCCGCTGCGCCGCTACAAGCAGAACACCCATGGCGGCGGCATCCGCGATCCCTTCGTCATTTCATGGCCGAAGAAAATCCCCGCGAAGGGCGAGTTGCGGCACCAGTTCGTCCATGCCACCGACCTGACGCCTACGCTGCTCGACCTGATCGGCGTTGCCATGCCGGTCGAGATCAACGGCTGCGCGCAGATGCCATTGGAAGGCGAGAGTTTTGCCAAAAGCATCACCGACCCGTCAGCGCCGTCGCGCAAAAGCCCGCAGTATTTCGAGATGTTCGGCCATCGTGGCCTCTGGCACGACGGCTGGAAGGCAGTGTCATTTCACCCCTCGGGCACGCCATTCGAAAACGACAAATGGGAATTGTTCCATCTCGATCGCGACTTCTCGGAAGTGGACGATCTCGCGGAGAAAGAGCCGGAGCGGCTTAAGACGATGACCGAGACATGGTGGCGCGAGGCCGAGAAACACAACGTGTTACCGCTCGACGATCGCTTCGGGCCACGCTTTGCCGAGAACGCCGCGCGTTTCCATGGCGCCCGCACGCACTTCACCTTTCATCACGGCATGGGTCACGTGCCGACCGACGTCGCGCCCGATGTCCGCAGCCGAAATTATATGATTGAAGCTCATGTGGAGGTCGGGAATGACAGCGAAGGCGTGCTGATCGCGCACGGCGATGCCACCACCGGCTACAGCCTCTACATCAAGGACGGGTTGTTGATGCACGACCTCAACATCGGCGGCAAACATCACGTTGTCACGTCGGATCGCAAAGTACTGCCGGGCGCACACCGGCTCGGCGTCAACGTCAAACGGCTCGTGCGTACCGAACCGCCGGCCAAGGGCGCGCGCACCGGCATCACCGAATACACGCTGCTGATCGATGGCGAGCCGGCCGGGTCGTTGCAGACCCAGTTTGGCTTCAACAATTTCATTTCATGGTCGGGTCTCGACATCGGCCGCGACCGCAGCAGCCCGGTTTCGCACTACGCCGCGCCATTCGAATTCACCGGAAAACTGCTGCGCGTCGAGGTCAACATGCACGACGACCAGCAACTCAATGGCGACGGCGTCGGTCAGGCGGAGATGGCGCGGCAGTAGGCAGCGCCTCCGATTAATTTGCTTGCGATAAAGCTGTTTGCTTCACCTCGCCCTGCTCTTGCGGGGAGAGGTCGGCCGGCGAAGCGTAGCGAAGACGGTCGGGTGAGGGGCGATTGCAGCTTTGAGGCAAAGCCCCTCATCCCACCCCTCTTCCCGCAAAAGCGGGGCGAGGGAGTTCACGTCGCCGCGTGGCGAACATTCTCACCCAAGCGATGGCTTACGCCGCTTTGCCGTCGAGAAGACCCGTCAGCCGCTGACGGATGATGCGCTCGGCATCCAGCATGATACGATCGATCAGTTCCTTGCAGGTCGGAACATCATGGATCAGCCCGACCATCATGCCGCAGCTCCACGCGCCCGCATCCATGTCGCCGTCGATCATCACCTTGGGATAAACGCCGGCCACTTCCTCGATGATGTCCTCGATCTTCAGGCTCTTGCCCTTCTCGCGCTCGATCTCCATCAGCTTCTCGACCTTGCGGTTGTTCAATACCCGCTCGGTATTGCGGAGCGCGCGCATGATCAGGCGCGTATCGAGTTCGCTTGCCGCAACCAGCGCCTTCTTGACGTTGTCATGCACCGGCGCTTCCTTGGTCGCGATGAAGCGCGTGCCCATATTCATGCCGGCCGCCCCCATCGCCAGCGCTGCGACGAGGCTGCGCGCGTCGGCCATGCCGCCGGACGCCACAAACGGAATTTTCAGCTCTTCCGCCGCGCGCGGCAGCAGGATCATGTTGGGCATGTCATCCTCGCCGGGATGACCGCCGCATTCGAAACCATCGACGCTGACCGCATCGCAGCCGATCGATTCTGCTTTCAGCGAATGCCGCACCGAGGTGCATTTGTGGATCACCCTGATGCCGGCGGCTTTCAGCGCGGGCATGTACTGCTCGGGGCTGCGGCCGGCGGTCTCGACGATCTTGATGCCGCCCTCGACGATGGCGCGGATGTATTCGGGATACGGCGGCGCAGAGAATGCAGGCAAAAACGTCAGGTTCACGCCGAACGGCTTGTCGGTCATGTCGTGGCAGCGCGCGATTTCCTTGGCCAGCAATTCGGGCGTCTTCTGCGTCAGCCCGGTGATGATGCCAAGACCACCCGCGTTCGAGACTGCGGACGCTAGCTCGGCAAAGCCGACATAGTGCATACCGCCCTGGATGATCGGATGCTGGATACCGAACAATTCGGTGATGGCTGTTTTCACGACAAAACTCCCGGTCTGCGAGTGCGACAAAATCTGAAGCCGGACAGTTCCATTCCCGCAGCGGATGCGCAAGCGGCGAGCCGACGCGTTGACAAGCGCGGAGCAACGAATTCGACACCTTCTGCTCGACGCGATTGCCGCGGCATCATCCCGTTGGCCGCGCTCGTCATCAACATCTATGCGGAGCGGCTTGCGCGCGACACCCGCCGACCGCTGACAAGATCGACTGAAAGTACCTCGGCCAATCACGCCGGCACCAAGGCTAACACTGAGGACAATCGCCAAATCGGGATCCGCATCAAAAGAAGACTCGCGGTAATTTGCGAAAATCCAGGCCATACTCCCCCACGTCACCGTATCGGGGGAAATGACGGCAACGGCGCGCGGACGCGTACGTCGGGGGGAACGTTGGTAGCGAGAGAGGGACTCGAACCCCCGACCCCAGGATTATGATTCCCGTGCTCTAACCAGCTGAGCTACCTCGCCACGGCGTTCATCGTTAGCCGAAGCCTTGAGAACGCGCGGCATATAAGAAGTCACCCAACGGCCTGTCAAGCAAAGCGGTCCGAACCGTCAACTTATTGCAGGATAGCGGTTATTTCGGCCGTACGGTGGGATCGCCGCCGGGGCTGCCGGGCGGAGGAATGACGGGCGTGTTGCCGCCTTCCGGGGTCCGCGCACGAATCTCCGGATCGACCCCTGAGGGCGGGCAGATCACGCCGTCGGATTTTGCCAATTTGTCGCCCAGGGGCTCGCGAGTTTGCCCCGTCGTTTCGCCTTTCGGCGCAGCCGTGTCGTGGGGCGCGCAAGCAGCCGAACTTGTAGCCGGTGGCGCGGGCGTCGCCGTTTTTGCGGGCGGCGTGACTGGGGTTGGAGGCGCCTGCGCAAACGCCACGCCGGATACGGCAAGGACCGCAGGCAATGACAGAAGCAAAGATGTGACTTTCATCCGCATAAGAACGCAACGAACATCCCGGCTGGATGTTCCGCAGGGAACTCCGGGACGTTCAGGACTTGCGATAGCGGATCAGTGAAAAATGCCCCATCGGCGGCATCGGACGGCGTTCGGCCAGCGTGACACCGCCATGCTTCGCGGCCCAGTCGACGAGGCGCGCCCACGGGAATTCAGGGCGCCAGCCTAGCCGCCGCGCCAGCGGCGCGAACGCCAGTTCGAACAGACGGCGCGGGCCGCTTTCGGCGCCGATGTGATTGACCAGAATCAGTTCGCCGCCAGGCTTCAGCACGCGGATGAAATCATCCAGCGTCGCTTCCGGATCGGGCACCGCGGTGATGACGTACTGTGCGACCACCGCGTCGAAATACGAATCCGCGAAGGCGAGGTTCTTGGCGTCCATGACCGCCAGCGTTTCGACATTGGTCAGCTTGAGCGAGCGCACCCGTTCCTGCGCCTTGCGCAGCATGGGTTCGGAGATATCGACGCCGCAAAGTTTCGTGGTGCGGGAATAATCCGACAGCGACAGCCCGGTGCCGACGCCGACATCGAGAATGCGTCCGCCAATCTTGTCGGCTTCGGCGATGGTCGACTGGCGGCCATGATCGAAAACTTTGCCGAAGACGAGATCGTAAATTGGCGCCCAGCGGCCATAGGCCTTGGCAACGCCTGCGCGGTCAATATCGTTGCCCATGCTCCCCGAGCGCCCCTGGATCACGATGATTTTGGATCGAATCGATCCAAAATCATGAACGCGATCGATTCCAATATTTTACATCGAGATGCGGGCGAAAAACCGCTACACACTTTTCCTCATCCCGCTCCAGACGTCTACCCGCGCAATTCCGCGACAAGGGGCTGCGCCGGCGTGCCGTCGTGCGCGACACTTTCGTTGGCACGCCTCGCGGTCGCGCGCGCGATGAATCCGCCACCGAGTACCCGCGCCTGTCCTTCCGGCGCATCGTAAAACACGCAGGCCTGACCGGGCGATACGCCCTCCTCGCCGGCCACAAGCTCGACCTCGTAGCGGCCGTCGACCGCGCGCAACCACGCCGGCTGCGGCTTGCGCGTCGAACGCACCCGCACGAACATCTCGAGCCCCGTGCCGACAGCGCGGTCGAGTGCGCCGTCGCCGATCCAATTGACGTCGCGCAACACGATGCGATGCATCGTCAACGCCTCGCGCGGACCCACAACGACACGGCGAGTTGCCGCATCAAGGCCCACCACGTAGAGCGGCGCGCTGGAGGCGATGCCCAGTCCGCGGCGTTGCCCAACTGTGAAATGCACAATGCCCTCGTGACGGCCGATGACGTGCCCATCGAGATCGACGATGTCGCCGGGTTCCATAGCATTCGGCTTCAGGCGGCTGATGATGTCGGTATAGCGGCCGGTCGGCACGAAACAGATATCCTGGCTGTCGTGCTTGTCGGCGACCGACAGTCCGAACCGCCGTGCCAAGTCGCGCGCCTGCGGCTTGGTCATGTCGCCGAGCGGAAAACGCAGAAAATCAAGTTGCTCGCGCGTGGTGGCGAACAGAAAATAACTCTGGTCGCGATCCGCGTCCGCCGCGCAGATCAGCGCGCGCGACCCGCCGGCCAGCCGACGGGAGGCGACGTAATGACCGGTGGCAAGCGCCGAGGCGCCAAGTTCGCGCGCGGTGGCGAGCAAATCCCGGAACTTGACCGAGCGGTTGCACTCGATGCACGGCACCGGCGTTTCGCCCGAAGCATAACTATCCGCGAAATTCTCGATGACGGATTCGCGAAAACGGCTTTCATAGTCCAGCACGTAGTGAGGAATGCCGAGGCGTTCGGCGACGTCACGAGCGTCGTGAATGTCCTGCCCGGCGCAACAGGCTCCCTTGCGGTGGGTCGCCGCGCCATGATCGTAGAGTTGCAAGGTAATCCCGACGACATCGTAGCCCTCGGACTTCAACAGCGCGGCCGTCACCGACGAATCGACGCCGCCCGACATGGCGACCACAATCCGCGTGTCCTGGGGACGGCCTTCGATATCCAGACTGTTGAGCATTGATCCCGTCATTCGTGAGATCGCGCAGGTTCGCCTTTGCGATCAGGGAACTTTCAGGGCGATCAGGAGCGTCTCCGCTCCATCGGGCCGACTGAAAGATCAGCCTTTAATATAGTCCGTATTCCCGCGAGGCAATCGCCGCCGCCCGAGCCATCAGATCGACGGCAAAACTTGCCGCCGGGCAGAAAGGAAGTAGCCAAAGGAGCGGCGGAAAGGTCGAGCGATCCGTTTAAGGTATTGATTTTGTTTAGTATTTAATCTGATCGAATGATGGCCCGGTCCTTGCTGTTCTCTTAACGGATCATTGTGAGAGGTTGCCTGTGCTTAGTGTGACATCCGAAGCCGCCGCCAGCGCGTCGTTCCAGAACGCGCGGCCGAAGCATGCGCGGGACGACCAGTCGCCGCCAAGCGATAGCTTTGGGGCGCTGGTGGATGCCAACGCGCAGGCGTCGCAGACCGCGAACACGCAAACTTCGACTGCATCGGATCAGCAGGGTGCGAGCCTCGATCGGCAGGCGCCGGATGCGCCGGCAACTCCGTCGCGGGCCGATAACAGCAAAACGGCCGACGACAATACACAGCCACGCGGCTCCCAGGCGTCATCCGATCACTCGTCGCAGACCAATTCGTCACCTGGCACGGGCATTCAGAAGCCCGCCACAGATGCGCCGACCGGCGCAGCAGATCATCCCGCCAAACCGACCAAACCGGCAGGCACCAAGGCCGCCACGACCAAGGGAGCGTCCGACAGCGACCTTGTGACTTCGGACGCAACCCCAACCGCTTCGGCCCAACCGAACGTCACACCGGTTGCGGTCGCCATCGCCGTCACGGCGCCAATTGCGGCGACACCATCGACAGCCGCCACCACGTCGGTCGCGACTGCGGCCGCTGGTTCCGCAACCGAGACATCGCAAGCCGCCGCGATATTGCTGGCACAGCAGAGCGGCGCGAAACCGGGTAAAGCTGCGACAACTGGATTCAATCCAGCCGTCGCCGCCGAAAGCGGGGCGGCAATTGGACAAGGCGCGAAGGCAACGCCCGACGCTGCGCAGACCGCGCAACCAGGCAGCACACAAACGGGCTTTGAAAGCGAGGCTCTTGCGGCCGCAGTCACCGCGGCAGCATCAGCCACCGCGAAGCCCTCCACCAAGACGGCGGACGATGCACAGTCTGCAAAGGCGACCTCATCGGTCGCGACCGGATTTCAGGCGGGCACGGCGGCTACAGACCTGACAGCTACGCCTGTCACACCCACCAGTTCCTCCGCGCCGCCTAACACCGCGCCGGATAACCACAAGCATGACGACGGCGCCACAACGACTGCGAAGAGCGCCGCGCCCGATAGCGGCACATCTACGACGCAACCTTCAGCGCCGCAGCACGCGGCGCAGGCGGCAAATAGCACGCAGCAGCCGCAAACCAGCCAGACCGACGGCAGTCAGCAACAAGGCATCAACAGCGCCGTTCCGCAACCACAGGTGCAATCCGCCGCCGCGACGACACCTGTCGCGCCGCAATTCAACGTCGCGGTTGCGGCCGGCGCCGCGGTGCCGCTGAACGGACTCGCGGTTCAGATCGCCGTCACCGCGCAGAGCGGCAAGAGCCGCTTCGAAATCCGGCTCGACCCCGCCGATCTCGGCCGCATCGACGTCCGTCTCGACGTCGATCGCCAGGGTCAGGTCACCTCACATCTGACGGTCGAGAAGCCGGAAACCCTTGCGATGTTGCGGCAGGATGCACCGCAGCTTCAGCGCGCGCTGCAGGACGCGGGATTGAAGACCGGCGATGGCGGCCTGCAATTCAGCCTGCGGGATCAGTCGTCGCAGGGCCAGACCGCACGCGATGACACCGGCCGCAATGCACGGCACCTTATCGTGACTGAAGACAACGTCGTTCCCGCGACAACCGCCGGACGAAGCTATGGCCGCATGCTTGGATCGAGCAGCGGCCTCGACATCAGGGTTTAAGGAGACGGACATGACAACGTCAGTGGGTTCAGCGGTTCAGCAGGTGGTGTCGGGGACGACGCAGCTTCCTGCCTCCTCATCCTCATCTTCCGGGTCATCGACATCGAGCGACGGCACGTTGGCCGGCAACTTCCAGACCTTCCTGACGTTGCTGACGACGCAGTTGCAGAACCAGAACCCGCTCGATCCGCTGGACACCAACCAGTTCACCCAGCAGCTCGTTCAGTTCGCCGGCGTCGAGCAGCAGTTGAAGACGAACGACCAGCTCACAAGCCTTGTGTCGTTACAGCAGACCGCGCAAGCGACACAGGCGCTGAACTTCGTCGGCAAGAACGCCGTAGTCGACGGCAGCACCGCTCCCATGACCAACAAAGTTGCGACGTGGCAGCTCAGTGTCCCAACCGCATCGACAGTCAACGTCACTATCGCCAACAGTACCGGGCAGAACGTCTTTACGGGAAGCTACGGCGTCAACGCCGGCGACAACCAGGTCTTCTCATGGAACGGCCTCGGCAACGACGGTACACAGTGGCCCGACGGCAAATACACGCTGTCGGCAACGGGAGCGGATAGCGCGGGCAATCCGGTCGCGGTCTCTACGCAAATTCAGGGGTTGGTGAATTCCGTCGATCTGACTCAATCGCCGCCGCTGCTCTCGATCAGTGGCCAGACCTACACGATCAGCCAGATCAAGGGCATCGTGAACTGATCGCGGCATGTCCGGGACCTGCGAATAGCTCTCCCGGCGGCCCTTGCCTTCTCCACACGCATGACAATCCGGCATCTGGGGCACCCGAACGGTGCCCCAAGGCCGTTTGGCGAGTCATTTTCAAGGAGAATCGTATTGAAGCCTTGGGCTTAGGCAAATTTTAAGCCGCCGCGCGTAGGGTGCCTCTGTGAGTTCAGTGGTTTAGAGTTTGTGAGTACGCCATGACAGAACCCCATCGCCCGAGGGTAAAATACGTCATCGGGCCTGACGGCAGCCCGTTAACGATCGCGGATCTACCGGCGCCCGGCACCAAAAGGTGGGTGATCCGGCGGAAGGCTGAAGTTGTTGCCGCCGTCCGCGGCGGCCTGCTCTCTCTTGAGGAAGCATGCAGCCGCTACACGCTGACCGTCGATGAATTCCTTTCCTGGCAATTCTCTATCGACCAGCATGGCCTTGCCGGGCTGCGCACCACCCGCATCCAGCAATATCGCCAGTAAGGCGCTTTCGCGGATATTTCGGATTTTCAGAAAACCGGCATCCTTATGGACGCCGGTTTTTTGCCTTTTTGCAATTTCGTCACGGGTCTTAACCGCCGTTAACCATATCGAAACCATACCATAGGCAATAATTGCCCAGTCGGTCGTCTACGGCCGAATCTGAGGGGCTGGTTCGTTGCAGAGTCTGTTGGCATTCCTGAAAGGCCTGGGTGCGTCACGATTGATGGCGATGGTCGCGGTCACCACCGCGCTGATCGGCTTCTTCGCGTTCGTCATCATGCGCGTCACGACGCCGCAGATGACCACCCTCTTCACCGACCTCAGCGTCGAGGACTCCTCCGGAATCATCAAGGACCTGGAACGCCAGGCGATTCCCTACGAGCTCCGCAACGACGGCGCCGTGATCATGGTGCCGAAGGACAAGGTAACACGGCTGCGTATGAAGCTCGCCGAGGCCGGCCTGCCCAAGGGCGGCGGGGTCGGCTACGAGATTTTTGACAAGTCCGACGCGCTCGGCACCACCAGTTTCGTCCAGAACATCAACCGGCTGCGCGCCCTGGAGGGCGAGCTTTCTCGGACCATCAAGGCCATCGACCGCATCCAGGACGCTCGGGTGCATCTGGTGCTGCCGGACCGGCCGTTGTTTTCGCGCGAAGCGCCACAGCCTTCGGCTTCGATCGTGCTGCGCGTTCGCGGCGGCCTCGAACCAGCGCAGATCCGCGCGATTCGCCATCTCGTCGCTTCGGCCGTCAATGGCCTGAAGCCGCAGCGGGTTTCGATCGTCGACGAAACCGGCCAACTGCTCGCGGACGGCTCGGCGACCGATACCGACGGCGTAAGCGGAGACGAGCGGCGCGCGGCATTCGAGAAGCGCATGCGCAATCAGGTCGAAGCGATCGTGTCGTCGGTAGTCGGAAGCGGCCGCGCGCGCGTCGAGCTCTCGGCCGACTTCGATTACAACAAGATCACCCAGACCTCTGACAAGTTCGATCCGGAGGGCCGGGTTCTGCGTTCAAGCCAGACCCGCGAAGAATCCTCCACCACCGCCGACAGCAACGGCCAAGTCACGGTCAATAATGAGCTCCCCGGCAATCAGCGGCAGGACGGAGCAAACCCCGCCCGCGATCAGAGCAAGAAGAGCGAAGAGACCAACAATTACGAGATTTCGCGCACCACCAAGACCGAAGTGACCGAAGCCGGCCGCGTCAACCGTATCTCGGTCGCCGTTCTCGTCGACGGCAGCTACACCAAGAACGACAAAGGCCAGATGGTCTATGCGGAGCGCAGCAAGGATCAGCTCGATCGCATCGCAGCGCTGGTGCGTTCGGCCATCGGCTTCGATCAGAAGCGCGGCGACCAGGTTGAGGTCGTCAACCTGAAATTCGCCGAAGCCCCGGTGGTCGTGCCGCCGTCGGAGCCGACCGGCTTGCTCGGAATGGTGCAATTCACCAAGGATGACGTCATGTACGTCATCGAGCTCATCGTCATGATGCTGCTCGGCCTCTGCGTGATGTTCATGGTAATCCGGCCGCTGGTCCGCCGCATCCTGGCCTCCGAGCCGGTCCCGGCCCACGCCGAACCCGCCGCAATCCCGGCCATCTCCGACGCCAGCGCGCAAGCCACGACGGGGCAAAACCTCGTTCCCGGCGGCAGCGCTACCGCGCAACTGATCGATGTCGCTCAGGTGCAAGGGCAGGTCCATGCCCAGTCGGTGCATCGGGTGGGCGAACTGGCCGAACGCAATCCGACCGAAACCGCTTCCATTATTCGTCAATGGCTCGCCGAACCCGCGTGATCTGACATGGCTGTACCGCAAACCACCAACGCAAATGCCAACGACATCACCAGTGTCGTCGCCTCGCTTGCGAGCCGGCAGAGCAACCGCCCGAAGTCCAAGCCAATGAGCGGCCCGAAGCGGGCGGCGGTCATGATGCTCGCGCTTGGCGAACAATATGGCGGCAAGGTCTGGGCCATGCTCGACGACGACGAGGTACGCGATCTGTCGCTCGCGATGTCCACCCTCGGCACCGTCGAAGCCGACGTGGTGGAAGACCTGCTGCTCGAATTCGTTTCGCGGATGTCGGCGTCGGGCGCACTGATGGGCAACTTCGACGCGACCGAGCGGCTGCTGACCCAATATCTGCCTACCGAGCGGGTAACGGGAATCATGGATGAAATCCGCGGACCCGCGGGCCGCAACATGTGGGAAAAGCTGTCCAACGTTCAGGAGGAGGTGCTCGCCAACTACCTCAAGAACGAATATCCCCAGACCATCGCCGTTGTGCTGTCGAAGCTGAAGCCCGAGCACGCCGCGCGGGTGCTCGCCATCCTGCCCGAAGACATGGCGCTCGACGTAGTCGGCCGCATGCTCAAGATGGAGGCGGTGCAGAAAGAAGTCATCGAGCGCGTCGAGCAGACGCTGCGCAGCGAATTCATGTCCAACCTCTCGCAAACGCGCCGCCGCGATGCGCACGAGGTCATGGCCGAAATCTTCAATAACTTCGACCGCCAGACCGAGACCCGTTTCATCACGTCGCTGGAAGAAGACAACCGCGAATCCGCCGAACGCATCAAGGCGCTGATGTTCACCTTCGACGATCTGGTGAAACTCGATGCCGGCTCGGCACAGACCCTGATGCGCCATGTCGACAAAGACAAGCTGGGCATCGCACTGAAGAGCGCGAACGAAGACGTTCGCGCCTTCTTCATGGGCAATATGTCCACACGCGCCGCGAAAATGCTGCTGGACGACATGGCGGCGCTCGGCCCGGTCCGACTCCGCGACGTCGACGAGGCGCAGGCCCTGCTGGTCAACCTCGCCAAGGACCTCGCGGCCAAGGGCGAAATCATGCTGTCGAAAAACCGCGCCGACGACGAGCTGGTGTACTGATGGGCGCTCCGGCAAAATTCTTGTTCGACACGGACTTCTCAACTCCGCACAAGTCCAAGGAGCGCGCGCCGACGTCCCTGGAGATCGCCCAGCAGATGGCGGCTGCGGAGGCCAAGGCATACCAGAATGGGTTCGATGCCGCGCAGCGCGAAGCCAAGGTGCAAAGCGACCGCCGCATGGCGCTGGCGATCGAGGAAATTGCCATCGGCATTAAAGGAATCGCAGGACGATTTTCGGGCATCGAAATACGAATGGAAACCGAGGCGGTGGATGTCGCCGTCGCCGTCGCGCGCAAACTGTGCAGCGAACTGATGGCAGCGGAGCCGCTGACAGAAATCACGGCGCTGGTCAGCGACTGTTTCCGGCATCTGGTATCGACCCCGCATCTCGTGGTCCGGGTCAACGACCAACTCTATGACGCGGCGCGTGAGCAGATCGAGCGCCTGGCCCGGCAAAGCGGATTTACCGGACAGCTTGTGATTCTCGCCGAGCCCGAGATCGATACCGGCGACTGCAAAATCGAATGGGCTGACGGCGGCGTCGTGCTGGAGCGCGCGGCCATCGACGCCAAGATCGACGAACTGGTTCGCCGCTACGTGGCGTCACGCAATCCAAACGGCAATTCCTGAGGCATGGGGACACGACAATGAGTGATAACGATACCCAGGTGCCGCTTCCCGATCTCAACGCCGCCGATGCGCCGGCGATCGATGACGTGGGGTACAGCGAAGACGAACAGGTCTCGCGAATCGCCTCCGATCTCGAGGCGGTGTTCGATGTGCCGGTTCAAGTGTCGGCCGTGCTGGGCCGCTCCAAGATGGACGTGGGCGCGCTTCTGAAACTCGGACCCGGCACCGTGCTGGAGCTCGACCGGCGCGTCGGTGAAGCCATCGATATCTACGTCAACAACCGGCTGGTGGCGCGCGGCGAAGTCGTTCTCGTCGAGGATAAGCTAGGCGTGACCATGACCGAAATCATCAAGGCCGAAAAAGCCTGACACCGAACCACCCGCGGATCACGCGGGTAAGATAACAGGAGCAAATCATGCGGCTTCTCATCGTTGGCACACTGAAGGGCCAGCTTACGACCGCCACCAAAATCGCCATGGACAATGGCGCCTCCGTCACCCACGCGGAGAACAACGAACAGGCCATGGCGGTGCTGCGCGGCGGCAAGGGCGCCGACCTGCTGCTGGTCGATGTCGGCCTCGATATACGGGACCTGGTGATCCGGCTCGAGGCCGAACACATCCACGTGCCGATCGTCGCCTGCGGCATCACCAGCGACGCGCGCGCGGCCGTCGCTGCGATCCATGCCGGCGCCAAGGAATACATCCCGCTGCCGCCTGATCCGGAGCTGATCGCGGCGGTGCTGGCCGCGGTCGCCAACGACTCCCGCGACCTCGTCTATCGCGACGAAGCCATGGGCAAGGTCATCAAGCTGGCGCAGCAGATCGCGGGCTCCGACGCCTCGGTCATGATCACCGGTGAATCCGGCACCGGCAAGGAAGTGCTGGCGCGCTACGTTCACACCCGTTCGCACCGCGCCAGGAAGCCATTCATTTCGATCAACTGCGCGGCAATCCCCGAGCACCTGCTGGAATCCGAACTGTTCGGCCACGAGAAAGGCGCGTTCACCGGCGCCATCGCGCGCCGCATCGGCAAATTCGAGGAAGCCAGCGGGGGCACGCTGCTGCTCGATGAAATCTCGGAAATGGATGTGCGGCTGCAATCCAAGC
>JBEPUM010000037.1:0-23878 GCA_041691515.1 Pseudomonadota bacterium
CGGCCTGAACCGGCATCGCGCCGGTCTTGGGATGGATGAAGTTCCTTGAAGATGTTATGCTCGGGACGTTACTAAGCAAGGCGATTCTTCATTTGAAGCTTATTGAACGGCGACACCCATATGAACCGAAAAGGCATTATTGCCGTACTATTTGCCGGCAACTTCTTGGCCATCTCTCCTTCGATAGCCGAAAATAATTGCAACTGCTCGGTTGTCGAGTCGCGTTGCTCCGCCGACATTTCGTTCAACAAGCCGGCAGGCATCGCCACGATCACAACGTCGGCGCAATCCTGCGCTCGGGTCGTCTTCGACATCGACAGCACTCCTTATACGTCTGTCTTCGATGGCGGCCGGACTACGGAGAACGTGACAATCTTTCAAAAGGACAAACCCGTCAGTGCAGCCATCAGGTCTTGCGAGGTGTGTCAAATCACCGGGCAGAATGGTGGCCGACAGTCCAGTGAAGACAGCCAGTCGCAATCCTTGGCATCTTTCCTGGCGGGCAATTGGCAATATTCCGCCCCCCGCACAAGCTTCGTATTCCGATTTGGATCGAACGCCAGCGGCACTCTCTCTGCGACGAACAATCATGCGACAAATGGCACGATCAGCTGCACGGGAACGCCTGACAATTTCACCTGCCAACAGGACGCAACAACGCTTCTCGAAAATGGCCCGCATGTAACCCACGCCAGTGATAATTGGCGAAAGACCAGCGCAACAAGTTTTTCCCATCAATCCCAAGGCGGCGTCGTCTTCAACAAGTTCTAGTCCACGGTCACAGACGCGGCATGCGGCAGCGCGCCGACGCAACAAGATCGAGCGTTGGCGATCCACCGTCGCAAGGAGCAATCATGCGCGATCCAGATGCCCTCATCAGCACCGAGCAGCTCGCAACGTTGCTGGGCGATCCATCGCTGCGCATCTACGACTGCACGACCTATCTCGAGCCGACGCCATCAGGCAGTTCCGATCCCTATATTGCGATCCCCGGCCGCGCCACTTTCGAGGCGGCGCATATTCCCGGCGCTGATTTCCTCGACCTGCAAGGCGAGTTCTCAGATCAGACAACGCGGTTGCGTTTCATGATGCCGGCGACAGAGCAACTCGCTACCGCGTTTGGCCACCATGGCCTGGGCAATGCCAACCGCACAGTGCTCTACAGCCTGGGCACCCCGATGTGGGCAACGCGGTTCTGGTGGATGCTGCGATCCCTAGGCTTCGACAACGCCGCCGTGCTCGACGGGGGGATCGATGTCTGGAAGGCCGAAGGGCGATCGCTCGAAAGCGGACCACCGAAGGGCTACCCGCCCGCCGTTTTCAGCGCGAAGCCCCGGGCAGGACTATTTGCCGACAGCAACGCGGTGAGGGCCGCGATCGGCGCGTCCGGCAGCATCACCGTCAATGCACTCGGGCCGCAATTTCACAAGGGCCTGGAGCCCAGCCGTTACGGACGGCCGGGACGCATTCCCGGCAGCGTCAACGTGCCGGCGGCGACATTGACGAATGCGGCGAAAACGCTGATCGCGCCCGCCGAAGCCGAAGCCAAATTCGCCACGCAAGGTGTGACAAAGGACAAGCAGGTGATCGCCTATTGTGGCGGCGGCATCTCGGCGACCGTCGATCTCTTCCTGCTGCACCAGCTCGGCTACGACAATCTCACACTCTACGGCGGCTCGATGGGTGAATGGGCGAAAGACGACACGCTGCCGATCGAGACCGACTGAGAACGACGCACCATTGTGGGTGCTGGCTGCTACAGACGCCGAATGCGAACGCGCACGTTCGCTCCAACGGCTACTTCGTGAAGGTTCCTAAAACATTTCAGCCGTATTGCCGCGATAATTGCAACTGACAAACACGCGGGTTCGTAACTCCGACGAGGGCAGTTTCTCGTTCAGGAGTTTCACGAATGGAACAAATCACCACACAATCGTTGAACAGCAGCGGCGATCATTCATCGCGCCGCTCTGTTCTTAAATGGGCTGCAATGGCCGCTGCGTCCGCGGCCGTGTTCGGCGTCGATGTTCCCGGTCTCAGGCTTACCGAAGCGTTCGCACAAGGCGGCGCGGTCGACCTTGGCGGCGGCGATGTCGGCGTGCTGAACTATGCCTATGCGCTGGAACAGCTTGAAGCCGCCTTCTACACGCAGGTGGTCGCGACGCCCTATCAGGGCATGTCGGGTTACGAGCGCTCCGTGCTGCATGACATTCGCGACCACGAAGTCGCGCATCGCGCCTTCTTCGCCAAGGCGCTGGGCCGCAGGCGAATTCCCAACCTCAAGCCGAATTTCTCCGCGATCAACTTCGCCAGCCGTCAGAGCGTGCTGTCGACCGCGAGCACCTTCGAGGATCTTGGCGTCGCGGCTTATAATGGCGGCGGCGCGGCGATCCGCAATCCGGCGTATCTCGCAGCCGCTGGCTCCATCGTGTCGGTCGAAGCGCGTCATGCGGCGATCCTGCGCGATCTGATCGATCCCCTCTCCTCCTCGTTCGCAGGCGACGTGGATTTCAGCGGCCTCGATGTGGCGAAACCCCCGTCGCAGGTCTTGGCTGCCGCGGCCCCCTTCGTCGCCACGCCGATCAGCGCAACGCAGCTGCCCTGATTCAGCGCAACCATCATTCAAGGACAAAACCATCATGACGCAATCTTCAATGACAAACGAAATCGCGGCAGCGGCCCCCACAATCCTCGACGGAATCGATCCCGATCTCGCGACACATTTAGGCTCCAAGCGCGAGATATTCCGCAACGTGGCAACCAAGCTCGGCGTGCTGGCCACGACGCCGGTCATCCTTGCCGCAGCCTCTAGCGAAGCCTTCGCACAGGGTTTGCCACGACAGGTGACCGACATCCTCAACTTCGCGCTGACGCTGGAGTATCTCGAGGACGAGTTCTACCGCACCGCGCTGTCGTCGAATTTCATTCCCGAGCGATACTATGAGGTGTTCAACACCATCAGCCGGCATGAATCGGAGCACGTTTCCACGCTGAAAGGAGCCCTCGGCGGTGCCGCGGTCGCAAAGCCGCGTTTCGACTTCACTGCGCGCGGCAAGTATCCGGACATCTTCCGCAACTTCCGCACGTTTGCGCTGGTGTCTCAGACGCTGGAAGAGACCGGCGTGGCGGCCTACAAAGGCCAGGCGCCAAAACTCACCGGCGGCGGCCAACTGCTAACGACGGCGCTGCGCATACATTCGGTGGAGGCGCGACACGCGGCCGAGGTGCGGCGTATCCGCGGCGCAAGGCCGTGGACCGGCGCCTTCGACAAGCCGATGTCGAAAGCGCAGGTACTTGCCGCGGCAAGCCCGTTCATCGCGGGATAAACTGAACGACTTTGGACCATGCGACACAGGCCGCCGCGATTTCCGCGGTGGTTTGTGTGCGTTCCGGCGGTTGCGTTCAAGCCATCGCCAGCTGGCGTTGCCGAGCGCGCAACAGCAGCGAAAACATGATGGTGACGTTCAAGAGATTCCAGCCAATGCCGTTGAGAAACGCCGCATTGTAAGAGCCGGTGGCGTCGAAAATCACGCCGGACACCCAGCCGCCGAATGACATGCCGAACACCGAGGCAAAGATCACGATGCCGACGCGGGTCGCGGCCTCGCTCGCAGGCATCGCTTCACGCACGATGATGGCGTAACTTGGCACGATGCCGCCCTGGAACAGGCCGAACATCGCGGAAATGACGTAGAGCGACGAGAGACTGTCGAAGAACAGGTACAGCAGCAGCGCAGTGCCCTGCGCGATCGATCCGATCAGCAGCGTTGCAATGCCGCCGATGCGGTCGGCGAGGAATCCAGATCCGATCCGGCTGATAATGCCGAAGCCCAGCATCAGCGATAGCATTTCGGCACCGCGTGCGGCGCCGTAACCAAGATCGCCGCAATACGCCACGATATGCACCTGCGGCATCGACATCGCTACGCAGCAGGCGATGCTGGCCACCGACAGGATCGCGGTCAGTGCATTGGTGCTCAGCCGGAGATCGACACGCGGCGGCGGCGCGTTGATATGGCTGCGCCGTGTCGCCGCTCCCATCTGCGTGCGCAGCAGGATCAGCGCCAGCGTCATCGCAATCACAGTGAAGACGCCGACCGCGATATGGGTGGTGCGCCAGCCATGCGCTTGCATGCCCCAGTTCACGAGCGGCGGCCAGATTGTGCCGCCGATATAGTTGCCGCTGGCAGCGATGGCGACGGCAAGGCCCCGATATCGATTGAACCAGTGCGAGGCCTCCGCCATCAGCGGACCGAACGTCGCCGACGAACTCAAGCCGATGAAGAAATGCACGAAGATGAACTGCCAGATTGAAGCGGACATCCCCGCCCCGATGTAGCCGAGGCCCAAAATGCCGATGCCGAGCCCGATGGCGGTGACGATGCCGTAGCGGTCGGTGATCTTTCCGGTGAGCACCCCGCCCGAGCCGAAGCCCAGCATCACCATGGTGAAGGCCAGCGAGGCGGTGCCGCGCGAGGCGCCGAACTCGCCCTGCACCACCGGCAGCGCGACCACGACCGACCACATGCCGACGCTGCCGAGCGAGCCGATCAGCACGGCCACCATCAGGCGCGTCCAGGCCCGACGTGAGTCGGGAACGAATTCGGTCGAATCGAGGAGGATTTGAGAAGAACGTTCCACGGCGGCTCCAACTTCGTCGGCATTGATCTTGCGGTCAACCCGCCTGCCGCAATAACGGGCATGCAGGACAGACAGAACGTGTCAGCAGGCGGTCTACCGACCGGAGGCCCTCGTCCATGAATTTCGCCAAGACCGATCCCAGCCCGACCTGCAACGACGGCTGTCATTGGCTGGATCTCGCCGCCTCCCCCTAGCGGCACCCTGTCAGCTCTATCCGCCGGCACTGCCCCGCACCTGGAAGCGAACCTGTCCGCACCAAATCTCGCTTCGGAAACCCAAAGCAGCCGGAAAACAGGCTGTTACGGCCGTTCGTTAACCCTTTCCTAACCATACACTGGGCAAAATTTGCCCAGTAGAATCCGAGTGAAGTCGAGTGTCGTCAGCCGCGTAAAACGGGAGGAACCCCGTGGACGCCAGTGCGGTGCCTCACTTTCGGAACGGTGGCCCATCGGCCGCCGCGCAGACGTTTGGGGCGCGCGAACGGCATTCGCGGGGGGAAACGGCGACGATGGTTGATGTTACAGCCGGCCAGGGCGCGGACGCGTCGGCAACAAGCTTCCCGAGTCTCGGTGAGATCGGGACCATGCTCAAGCGCGGCGATCTTGCGCTTGCCTTCGGCATCCTGACGATTCTTGTCGTCCTGATCCTGCCGCTACCGTCGGTGGTGCTCGATCTCTTTCTGGCGATCTCGATCACGTTGTCGATCCTGATCCTGATGACGTCGCTGTTCATTCAGGCACCACTGGAATTCTCGGCGTTCCCGACCATCCTCTTGATCTCGACCATGCTTCGGCTGTCGCTCAACCTCGCCTCGACGCGACTGATCCTGTCGCACGGGCATGAAGGTTCGGCTGCCGCCGGTCATGTCATCGAAGCCTTCGGCAATTTCGTGATGGGTGGCAACTTCGTCATCGGCATCATCGTGTTCGCGATCCTCGTGATCGTGAACTTCGTGGTTATCACCAAGGGTTCGGGCCGCATCGCCGAGGTCGCGGCGCGCTTCCAGCTCGACTCCATGCCAGGCAAGCAGATGGCGATCGACGCCGACCTGTCGGCTGGCCTGATCGACGAAAAGACCGCCAAGGAACGCCGCAAGGCGCTCGAAGACGAAAGCGGCTTCTTCGGCGCCATGGACGGCGCCTCGAAGTTCGTGCGTGGCGATGCCGTCGCAGGCCTGCTCGTCGTCTTCATCAATATCATCGGCGGCATGATCATCGGCATCGCGCAGCAGGGCCTGAGCTTCGGCGATGCCGCGCGCAGCTACACGCTGCTCACCGTCGGCGACGGTCTCGTGACGCAAATCCCGGCGCTGATCGTCTCGACCGCGGCAGGCCTTCTGGTGTCGAAAGCCGCAGTCAGCGGCGCCGCCGACAAGGCGCTCATGAAACAGCTCTCCGGCTATCCGCAGGCGCTCGGCATGTCGGCCGGCGTGATGATCGTGCTGGCAATGCTGCCGGGCATTCCGATGCTGCCGTTCCTCGCACTTGGCAGTGGAGCCGCTGCGCTGGCCTGGACGTCGCACAAACGCCATCGCGCCGCGGCTGCGGCAGCCAAAGCAGCCGCGTCGCCCGAAGTTGCAGCCGCGGCTGCGGCGGCTGCAAGTGCTGCAGCCGATGAGCCGATTTCAGCGGCGCTGAAGATCGACGATCTCAAGATCGAACTGGGTTACGCGCTGCTGCCGCTGGTCAACGGCCCCGACGGCCAGGATCGCCTCACCGAGCAGATCAAGGCGCTGCGCCGCTCGCTGGCAATTGAAATGGGATTTGTGATGCCGGCGGTGCGAATCCTCGACAACGTACAGCTTGAAGCCAACACCTACATCATCAAGATCAAGGAGGTCGACGCCGGATCTGGTCGGATTTGGCCGAACCAGTACATGGTCATGGATCCCGCGGGCAATCAGGTCGACGTCCCCGGCATCCACACCACCGAACCGACGTTTGGACTGCCGGCGACATGGGTCGACGCCTCGCTGAAGGAGGAGGCTTCGCTGAAGGGCTATACCGTCGTCGATGCCGCGACCGTGGTGTCCACGCATCTCACTGAGTTGCTCAAGACCAACATGTCGGACCTCTTGTCATACGGCGAAGTGCAAAAGCTCCTGAAGGACCTCCCGAAGGAGCAGGGCGAACTGGTCAAGGACATCGTGCCGGCCCAGATCACGATCTCTGGCATTCAGCGCGTGCTGCAACTCCTGCTCGCCGAGCGCATCTCGATACGCGATCTCTCGACCATTCTCGAAGGCATTGCCGATGCACTCGCCTTCTCGCGCAATCCGGCAACGCTGGTCGAGCATGTGCGCGCCCGCCTTGCGCGCCAGATCTGCGCGCAGAACACCTCGATGAACGGCTATCTGCCGCTGGTCGCGCTGTCTGCGAAATGGGAGCAGGCTTTTGCCGAATCCATCATTGGTCAAGGCGAGGAGCGCAGCCTCGCGATGCAGCCCTCAAAACTCTCCGAATTCATGACAGCGGTACGCGACCGCTTCGAACAGGCCGCACGCGAAGGCGAAGCGCCGGTGCTGGTGACATCGGCCTCGATCCGGCCGTTCGTCCGCTCGCTGGTCGAGCGTTTCCGTGCACAGACCACGGTTCTGTCGCAGGCTGAAATCCATCCGCGCGCCAGGCTTAAGACCGTCGGCAGCATTTGAGGGCACAGCAGCGGGTAGTATCGGCTGCGGCATTTTCGCATCAGACAAGCGATTTGTGCCGAGGTGGAAGTTCAACGGTGACCCAACCACCACCGGCTCTCTTAACATTAATATATTGATATTATTGAGTTAATGAAGATTCGACGTCATTATTAAGGGGGTCGGATCGCATTGGTTCACGACTTATCACCGCTTTGTGAGCACCCCTTAGGAACTTCAGGGCCCGTTCTTACGTTTTCAAGGCGCGACACCATGAACCTGTGAGCGGACGACGGAGACAAACCGCTAGCTAAGGAAGTGAACGGCAGGAGGCTTCCCATGAACCATTCGATTTACAGTGCGGATCGGACGACCCACTTGAAGATCGTGGTCGTTGCTCTCGTTGCAGGTATCGCGGTGGCGGGCTTCGGCATTTCCGCACGCATGAATGCCGATGACGGTTACACGCAGACCGCCCGCATCATCAAGGCTGGCAAGCCGATGGCCATCACCAGTTCAGACGCGATGGTCGTTCGCTAACAAATTAAAGGAATTCACGAGGCCTCTTTATCAGCCCCCCTAAGTCGCCACGTGAGTACGTAGAAGACCCCACTAACCCCAAGTGGACTACGATGGAAAACGCCCGCCCCCCACGGGCGTTTTTCTTTGGGCCAACGTCATGGTGAGGAGTGCGACTTCGCGCGTCTCGAACCATGAAGGTGCTTACAGCCATCCTTCGAGACGCGGCAAGGATGCCGCTCCTCCAGCGACAATGGCCAGTCATTGCGCGGGGATGACGGATCATTCAGTCTGAAAAACTTAGCGCGAGGGCGCCGGTACGGTTTCGATCAGCTTGCCAGCATAAACCGGCGCCGACGTGGGCTTGCCATTTGGCGAACCGCCCTGTTGCTCGACGGTAACCGCATAGGTCGCATTCTTGACCGTGTCTGAATCATAGGACGCGAGCACCGGGCGCGCGGTAAAGTTCTCGCCGCCAATTACGCCAAGCGATCGCGGCGCTCCCAGTTTGTCCGAGATCAGCCATAACTCATAGCTCTTGCTCGGCTCCGATGGAGCATCGACCTTGCGCACGGTGAAATTCCTGGTCGCGGCATCGACGGTGAGAATAAAGGCCGGCGCGCTGCCATCCTTTTGCATCACCGCAACGTATTGGGCATGCAGCGGCGTTGCTGGCGCCTGCACCTGAACGATCTGAACGCGCGGCTTCTGGCGCAGACCCTCCGGCAACCAATCCGGCCGCACCAGTTGGATCGCAAGAAGCGCGACAAGCGCCGCAGCCAGCGCACTCGCCACCCGAGCGATTCCGCGCCAGCGCCGCGTCTCGCGCGAAAACGCGACAACGTTGGTCGTAGCAAGTGTGGGCGCCGGCCCGGCATCGTTCGCAGCGGCCGGCGGCGCAGGCATGGCCAGCGGCAATTGCGGCTCGGCGATCCCGATGGCGGTGCGAATCTTCTCCCAGACCTCAGTGCGCGGTTCGACTGAGCCCACCATCAGATTGAGCACCGCAAACTTTTGGTCCCATGCTTCGACCACCGCCTTGAAGTCCGCATCGACGGACATCATGGCCTCGACCTGTGCGCGTTCGTCGGCACCGAGCGTACCGAGCACATATTCCGCGGCGAGCGCGATATGGTCTTCGCTGTAAGCCATCATGCCAACCCAAGGCACTCCCTGATTTCCATCATGCTGCGGCGCAGCCACGTCTTCACAGTATTCACGGGCGTTGAAAACTTCTCCGCCAGTTGCTCGCGGCTCCAGCCGTTGTAGTAGGCCAGCAGCACGAGTTTCTGACGATCCGGCTCAAGTCGCCCGACGCACTCCAACAGCCGCTTCAATTCCTCGGTCATCTCCCGGCGCGCCAGAGGATCCGGCGTGTCGGCAGCTACGTCCATCGCGGCAGGCTCTTCCTCAATGGATGTCTCACCACGCTTCCGGACGACATCGATTGCCCGGTTGCGAGCGATCGACGCCATCCATGTGATCGGCGACGACATTCCTGGATTGAACTGCCCCGCATTATTCCAGATCTTGACGTAGGCCTCCTGAATGACCTCCTCCGCAAGATCCTGACGCCGCAAGATACGGAGCACCACGCCGAAGAGTTTCGCCCTTGTGGCGGCATAGAGACGCTCGAAAGCGGCCTCGTCCCGCTTGGCGACAGCGGCGATCAGCCAGACCAGTTCAGGCGGCGTCAGCATAAAACGTCCCTAACTCCTGTAACGTGCTGTGTTCAGCACAGCACACAACCTGCCAAACACGTCTGGCGTCAGGATTGTGCCCTCTCCTGATAATTTAGAACGCGTACGGACGCAAAACCGGAAACGACACGGCGAATCCCTCCCCGGCGACGGCCGCATCTTTGCGTACCATAGTCTGCGCCGGAACGCGTAGCCATCGCAGCCGCCGCGGCTTGTGGACACCCCTCAAAAGCAGAACCCGGGCAGAGTGCCCGGGTTCAATGGATTGAAGCAATTCAGTAAGGCAGAGGTCAGGCGACCGCGGCACCCATGCGTGCACGCATCAGGCCGATGCTGTCGAGATCAGCCTGCTCGCGGGCGTTCTCTTCAGCACGCTCGCGGGCTTGATCGCGCTCATCGAGCAATTCGACCTTCTTCAATTCCTCGAAGGCCTCGGCCAACAGGCTCTTGGCATCTTCGAGCTGAATGCGCAGTTCGTCCGCCGAACGGGTCAGGTTCTCGCGACGCTGGATCGCGGCCTTGGCATAGGTTGGATAGGCGAAATGCGTGGGATCGTTGATCCCGGCGCGCTCCTGTTCGGTCTCGATTTCACGCTCCAGATCGACCGACATGCGCTGAAAATCAGCGATCATGCCTTCGATCTGAGCGACTCTTCGGCGCTTTTCGTCGACCTGAAATTTCTTCAGGCGGATCAGCGTTTCACGCGACTTCATCGACTCATACTCCCCAGAAGTCCCAGTCTAAACGCGGGACAACACCGGCACCCCCTTCGGGCCCCGCCGGCACCACTTTTCACGTGACGGGGATGATGGCCTGACAAAGTTAGCGTTCCGTTGCCAAGGTCTTAAGGATTTGCTCCAGCCGCCGGTAGCCGTCCGCAAGCCCCGTGACTTCGTCCTTGGCCTGGCGAAGGAAGTCCTCCATGGCAGGATTGAGCCGGATTGCTTCATCAACCTCGGCGCTGGAACCGGCCCGGTAGGCACCCAGGCGGATCAGTTCCTCCATATCGGAGTACGTCGCCATGACCTGCCGCCCCCGGGTAATAACCGGCAAAAATGCAGGATCGGCAGATTTCGGCATCGTACGCGACACCGACTTGAGGACGTTGATCGCCGGGTAGCGGCCGCGCTCGGCGATGGCGCGCTCCATGACGATGTGGCCGTCGAGAATGCCGCGCACCGCGTCGGCTACCGGTTCATTGTGATCGTCGCCATCCACCAGCACCGTGAAGATGCCGGTAATGGTTCCCTTGTCGGCGCCGGGACCGGCGCGCTCCAGAAGTTTCGGCAATTCAGTGAACACCGTCGGCGTGTAGCCTTTCGCGGTCGGCGGCTCGCCGGCCGACAATCCGATTTCGCGCTGCGCCATCGCAAATCGCGTCACCGAATCCATCATGCACATGACATCCTTGCCCTCGTCGCGAAAATACTCCGCGATGGCTAGGGTCAAGTAGGCGGCCTGCCGTCGCATCAAAGCGGGCTCGTCCGAGGTGGCGACGACGACAACCGATCGAGCAAGGCCAGCGTCGCCGAGATCGTCCTGGAGGAATTCCTGCACCTCGCGGCCGCGTTCGCCGACCAGCCCGATCACCGAAATGTCCGCGTCCACATTGCGCGCGAGCATCGAGAGCAGCACCGACTTGCCGACGCCGGAACCCGCGAAGATGCCGAGCCGCTGGCCACGGCAGCAAGTCAGGAACGTGTTCAATGCGCGGACGCCGAGATCCAGAGGTTTGCCAACCCGCTTGCGTGAATGCGCCGGCGGCGGCGAATTGCGGAACGGCATCGGCACCGGCCCCTGTGTCAGCGGCCCTTTGCCGTCGATCGGCTCGCCCATCGCGTTAAGAACGCGTCCCAGCCAGGAGGCTGCAGGACGCACCTGCCCGGATGCATTGGCTATGACAGCCCGGCAACCGCGCCGCACGCCATCGAGGCCCGCGAATGGCATCACGACCGCGTTGTTGCCGGTGAAGCCGATCACCTCGGCCGGGATGAAGCGGTTGCCGCCGGTCTCGATCACGATGCGGGCGCCGACCGACATCGCATGGATCGGACCGGATATCTCGACCATCAGCCCGCGCACACCGACGACACGGCCATAAATATTGACGCCGTCGATGTCACTGATCTGTTCCGCGAGGCCTTTCATTGCGAAAACCTTAAGTTTCCGCTTATTGCGGACCCGCCCTTAACTTCGTGTTTACCCGCATCGTTAATCATTGCGTCACTGTCTTTGGTGACTGAGCGCGCTCGTCTTCAGAATGAAGTTGAGTCGCAAGAGTCGGTTAGGCCCGGCTCTTAATGTGGAAACTGAACGCGAACGGGTAAGAAAAACTGCTTCGACGCAATATCTTAGGGCGATTCGACAGAAATTGCACTGATAGAGCTTGCGTACACGAATCAGGTTTTGTTAACCATATGTCGTCAGGATCCGAATCAGTTGCTTAAAGGCGTTTCCAGTGCCGCAAGTATTGCGGCCGGCCTGACGCCCGGAGCGGCGACTATAGGGGACTGGCATGCGCGTTTTGCTGATAGAAGATGACAGCGCCGTCGCGCAGTCGATCGAGCTGATGCTCAAATCCGAGAGCTTCAACGTCTATACGACGGACCTCGGGGAGGAAGGCGTCGATCTCGGCAAACTATACGATTACGACATTATCCTTCTCGACCTGAACCTGCCCGACATGTCCGGTTACGACGTGCTCAAGCAGCTTCGGGTGTCGAAGATCAAGACCCCCATTCTGATCCTCTCCGGCCTCGCCGGCATCGAGGACAAGGTCAAGGGTCTCGGCGTCGGCGCCGATGACTACATGACAAAGCCCTTCCACAAGGACGAGTTGGTCGCCCGCATCCACGCAATCGTGCGCCGCTCCAAGGGCCATGCCCAGTCGGTCATCCAGACCGGCGACCTCGTGGTCAACCTCGACACCAAGACGGTGGAAGTCGGTGGCCAGCGCGTCCATCTGACGGGCAAGGAATACCAGATGCTGGAGCTGCTCTCGCTCCGCAAGGGAACCACCCTCACCAAGGAAATGTTCCTCAACCATCTCTATGGCGGCATGGACGAACCCGAGCTGAAGATCATCGACGTCTTCATCTGCAAACTTCGCAAGAAGCTCGCTAACGCCTCCGAAGGCCGTAACTTCATCGAGACCGTCTGGGGCCGCGGCTACGTGCTGCGCGAACCGCACGAAGAAGAAGTGCGCATTCCTGCCTGACCCGAAATTCACGCTTCCTCCCAGACTGAGCCCCGCCGCAAATGGCGGGGTTTTTGTTTGTGGGGATACGCGGAGCATTCGCTCCGGCAGAATGAACTCCCGGGGGCCCTCGCCGCCGTGAACCCTCCTCCGGGTTGCACCGACTGACACAAGATGACTGAATGTCCGGGCTGGGACATCAACAACGGGGGCTGACATGTTTCTGCAATCGCTGGCGGGGCTGCCGGCCTTTTTGCTTTATTTCTGCACCGGCCTGATCGCCATTGTGCTGTACCTGTTCGTGTACACCCGCGTCACGCCGCACGACGAGTTCAAGCTGATCCGCGACAACGATCCGGCCGCGGCCATCGCGCTGGGCTTAAGCCTGCTCGGCTTTGTCATTCCGGTGGTCAGCGCCATCACGCACACCGCCAACGTGATCGATTGCCTGATCTGGAGCGTGATCGCCCTGATCGTCCAGATCGCGGTCTATTACATCGTGAAGATTCCGGTGCCTAACCTGTCGCAGCAGATCGCCGCCGGCGAACTTGCGCCGGCGATTTGGCTCGGGCTGGCGTCGATCGCCGCTGGCGCGATCAACGCGGCCTCGATGGTCTACTGACAATGGCACGGCCTCCCGCCGAGCAATTCGGAAAACGCCGGCTGCCGCCTCTGGAGCCCGCGACTCCAGTAAAGCGCTCCGGCCACGTCGCGCTGCTGGTGATGGGCACGCTTGCCGTCGGCGGCGGCGCCTATGCCCTGATGCCGCACAACAACTGCGACCCCAATCGCCCGGCTGCCGCCTCGCCCGCGACACCAGGACAGACCAGTGCCGGCTGCAGGTCGGGCTCATCAGGCGGCGGGCACCGCTACTATGGCGGATCGTCGTCGCGCACAGGCTTTTATAGCGGCGGATCGTCGTCGAACGCTGCGGCGACCGGCACTTCGTTCGACGGCGCATCGGGTCACGTCAGCCGCGGCGGCTTCGGCGGTTTTGCTCACGCAATGTCAGCTCACTTCTCCGGCGGCTGACGCTCCAACTGCTATCGAGTCCATGCCCATGCAACGCATCGCTTGTCCCGAACGCGACGACTGGCAAGCTACCGCCGAGAATGCCGGCTTCGATTTCCATACCATCGACGGCGAACGCTACTGGGACGAGCGCGCCTATTACGCGTTCACGCTTGACGAAATCGAGCGCGGAATCGAAGCGCCAACCGGCGAACTCCACTCGATGTGCCTCGAACTGGTGAAGCGTGCGATGAACGACGACAACGTGCTTCGACGTCTCAAAATCCCGGAGGCTTGCTGGACGATCGTCACCGACAGCTGGCGGCGCAGCGACCCGACACTGTACGGGCGCTTCGATTTCAGTTTCAGCGGCCAGGGCCCGGCGAAGCTGCTCGAATACAACGCCGACACACCGACCTCGCTGTTCGAGGCAGCGGTGTTTCAGTGGACCTGGCTCGAGCAGGCGATCCAGCGTCAGATCATCCCGAAACGAGCCGATCAGTTCAATTCCATCCACGACAAGCTGATCGCGCGATGGCGCGAGATCGCGCCCGGCGGGCATCTGCATCTGACCGGACTTTACGAAAATCCCGAAGACGCGGTGACGCTGAATTATCTCGAGGACACCGCGCGGCAGGCCGGTCTCGATACCACGTCGCTTGAGATCGAGAGCGTCGGCGTCGACACCGCGGGCGAATTCGTCGACCTCGACAATCGCCGGATCGATCTGGCGTTCAAGCTGTATCCCTGGGAGTGGATGCTGCGCGACACCTTCGGCTTCAACGTGCAAGCCGCTTCGACGCAATGGATCGAGCCGCCATGGAAGATCGTGCTCTCCAACAAAGGCATCCTGCCGCTGTTGTGGGAGATGTTTCCCAACCATCCCAACCTGCTGCCCGCTTATTTCGAGGACGATACGAACGCCGATCGCCTCGGCAACTCCTATGTCCGCAAGCCGATCTACTCACGTGAGGGAGCGAATATTGAACTGATCAGCGCAGGAGCGCCGCTGGACCAGCAGCCCGGACCTTACGGGAGCGAGGGCTTCGTTCGCCAAGCCTTTGCGCCGCTGCCGAATTCTTCAGATCAGTATCCGGTGATCGGAAGCTGGATCGTCGGCGATCAACCTTGCGGGTTGTCGATCCGTGAGGACGGGAATCCGATCACAGGCAACACGTCGCGCTTCCTGCCGCACGCGATCCTGTGACGTGCGTTATGCGCGGGCGGCGGCCTTGGACGACGGCATGCCCGGCACCAGCGACGGCGCGCGCACCAGATTCGGACGATACAGTCCGCGCTTCTCCGGATAGGGCTTGAACACGTCGGTCAATCCGACCACGGTTTCCGCTGCGCCGAGAGCGAGGAAGCCGTCCGTTTCCATCAATCGCGCAAGCCGCGAGAAGACGCCGACCTTGGTCTCCTGATCGAAATAGATCAGCACATTCCGGCAGAAGATCACATCGAACGTGCCGAGGTGAGAGAAATCCTGCAACAGGTTGAGCTGGCGGTGCTGAACCATCGCGCGGATATTCGCGTTGAGCTGCCAGAGTTCGCCGACTTGCTTGAAATGCTTGACCAGCAACTGAATGGGCAGCCCGCGCTGTACTTCGAACTGGCTGTAGAGACCGGCTCTCGACTTTTCGAGCACTTCCTTCGACAGGTCTGTGGCGATGATTTCCGTACGCCAGCCCGCCAGCGCCGGGCCAAATTCCTTGAGGCACATTGCGATCGAGTACGGCTCCTGCCCGGTCGATCCGGCAGCGCACCAGATCCGCAGACTGCGGCGACTCGCGCGCGCGTGGAGCAGCGCGGGGATCATCGTCTCGCGCAGGTGATCGAATGGCACCTTGTCGCGAAAGAAGAAGGTCTCGTTCGTGGTCATCGCTTCGACGACGTCCACTGTCAGCGCTTCGGCACCGTTCTTCATTTTCTGTACGAGATCGCCAATTCCCGGGAGACCGGCCTTGCGCGCCAGCGGAATCAGGCGGCTCTCAACCAGATATTGCTTGTCGGCAGCGAGATCGAGACCGGAACGTTCCTTCAGAATCTTGCGCAGGTACTCATAGTCAAATGGCGTCACGAACGGTCTCCCGCAAACAGCCGAACGAGCTTCGGTGCGATCTGTTGAAGCGGCAAGATCGCCGCACAAATTCCGGCATGCGCGGCTGCGCCCGGCATTCCCCACACCACGCTGCTCGCTTCGTCCTGCGCGATGACATTCCCACCCGCCGCGACAATCTCCTTGCCGCTGCGCATTCCATCGGAGCCCATTCCTGTCAGGATGACGGCCAGAACACCTCCCTGCCAAACGTCGATTGCCGAAGTGAACAACGGATCGACGGCCGGCTTGCAAAAATTCACTGCCGGGCCGTCATCGAGTGCGATGACGATCCCCGCACCTTGCTTTGCGACCCGCATATGACAGCCGCCCGGAGCAAGGTAAATATGGCCCGGCTTCACGGGCTCGCCATGCACGCCCTCGCGCGTCGGGCGTCCGGCGGCACGCGCCAGATGCTCGGCAAGGATTGTCGTGAACGTCGGCGGCATGTGCTGGGTGATCAGCACCGGATAGCGGTCGATCACCGGACCGATTCCAGCCACCAGCGTCATCAGTGCCTGCGGTCCGCCGGTCGACGAACCGATCAGCAACGCGCGCGGCGCGTGTGTGCTGAACGGGCGCAGCGCCGATTGGGGTTGCACCGTCGCCGGGGTTGCCAGCGCGGCTCGCGGCGCGTGCTCGCTCGCGGCCGGCGCCAGCGGCGGCGATGCGACCACCGCCGGACGGCGAAGTTTTGCGCCGAGATGCCGGATCTTCTGGATCAGGTCGTGTTTGAAGACGTCGGCCGCGGCGGCTTCGCGGGTGCTCTCGGGCTTTGGAATATAATCGGCCGCACCGAGCGACAAGGCCTTGAAGCTGATCTCCGCGTTGCGGCGGGTTAGCGTCGAAGCCATGATGATGATGAGATTTCGTTTCTTCGCGAGCAGTTGCGGCAGCGCCGAAATACCGTCGAGATCCGGCATTTCGATGTCGAGGACGGCAACGTCTGGATTGACACGCTCGACCTGGTTGACGGCATCGAGCCCGGTGCGCAGCGAGGCTGCGACCACCATATCGGGCTCGGCCTCGATCCAGCGGGAAATCAGTCCGCGGATAACGACGGAGTCATCAACCACCATGACACGAAGCGGCTCATGTCGCCCCGAATCCAGAGCCGATGGACGTGCCACAGCAACACTCATTACTCACCAAACGCAACGCCAAGCAACACTACAAAACGCGATGTCGAGCCCGCCGGGATTCAATGCTCCCGGCGCAGCACGCTTCAGATCAAGCCGACCTCGTGAAACTTCGCCGTCACGATATCCTTGTCGAACGGCTTCATGATGTATTCGTTGGCGCCGGCATGCAGCGCGCGTGCGATGTGCGCGACGTCGTTCTCGGTGGTGCAGAACACGACCTTCGGCTGATCGCCGCCGGGCATCCGGCGCAGGTTACGCAGGAACTCGTAGCCGTCCATGACGGGCATATTCCAATCCAGCAGAACGGCGTCCGGCAATCCGCGCTTGCAGACTTCCAGCGCCTTTTCGCCGTCCTCGGCCTCGACGATCTGAAAGTCGAGACCCTCAAGAATGCGCCGCGCGACCTTACGGATGACGCTCGAATCATCCACGACCAGACATGTTTTCATTTTAGCCTCTGCTTCTTTCCAGATTTCCCAACGGAGCGTTTCCAAAACAACGATGTTCGTCGCACCTATTGCCGGTCTCAGGCCGCCAGCATGTCAGGCACGATCTCGAGAATACGATCGACATCGAGAACGACCATCAATTGTCCATCAAGCCGGTGCACGCCCGCCGACATCTTCGCCATGCGCGGATCGAGATTGACCGGATTGACCTCACGTCCCTCGTCCGCGAGTTTCAGGACCTCTCCGATCGTATCGATCAGAAGCCCATAGGACTCTCCGCGCAATTCGACGCCAACCGCCATCGGCGGCCGATCCGTGTCATCTTTCGGCAGACCAAGCCGCGCGCGCATATCGATCGCGGTCACAATGCGGCCGCGCAAATTCAGCACGCCGGCGACATCACCTGAGGCCAGCGGCACCCTGGTCAGGCGTTCCGGCATGAAGACGTCCTGCACCCGCGAGATCGGCAGCCCGAACAGCTGCCCGCCGATCATCGTCGTGACGTATTCGGTGATCGCGCTTTCGCTGCCTTGATTTACAGTGGTCATCTTCACGTCCTTCATGCCGCCCGGTGCATCTCGGCGGTTTGTTCTTTCAGCGCGGCAATCAGGCCGGGCCGGTCGAATTTGGCGACGTAATCGTGGAAGCCCGCCTGACGGCCCCTCTCGATTGCAGCCGGCGAAACCATCGACGATAGCGCAATGATTGGCGTGCTGCTCAGGCGACGATCGGCGCGTACGGTCTCTGCGAATTCGAAGCCGTTCATGTCCGGCATCTCGATATCCGTCAGGATCGCATCGAACTCCTGACCCGAACGCAGGACGACGAGACCTTCCTGTGCGTTGGTAGCAACCCGAACCTGATAGCCGGCGGCCTTGAGGACCGGCGCCAGCATGTTGCGGAAGAAGGCGCTGTCGTCGACGAGAAGCACCGACTGCGCGCTGGCCGACGGGCGCATCTCCTTGCGGCTGAACCAGTCCGCGAAGGCCATCGGCAGAAAATGACCGACATCGATCACTTCGGTCGCCTGTCCCTTGATGACCGCGGAGCCGAGAATTCCCAGCTGGGCGCTTGCCACTTCGATGTTCAGGCGCTCTTCGACGATGTCGATGATCTCGTCGACCACCAGTCCCATCGAGCGGCCGTCGTCGGCGAAAACCAGGATCGGCTGCGCGCCTTCGGTACCAACCGAGACGCCATCCATCTGGACCAGGGGCATCAGCTGCTCGCGATACTGCACCATATAGCGGCCGTTGGAGAGCTCGATCTTATCGACATTGATTTCCTCAAGCCGTGTAATGAGCGCGAGCGGCACCGCCTTGGGCTGATCCGATCCGGCACGGAAGACAAGCAGCGACGTCATCTGCTCGGCGTGGCTCGCGCGCATCGCCGCGTTCTCGTCGGCGATCTCGTGCTGGGTAGCGACCGAGGTGCCGAGCGCCTGAGCGATGCCGTTGGGATCGATGATCATGATCACGGCGCCGTCGCCGAGGATGGTGTTGCCCGAGAACATGCCGATGTGCCGCAACATGGTCGACATCGGCTTGACCACGATTTCCTCGGTATGGAAGACGCCATCGACAACAATGCCGAAGGTCTGGTTGCCGACCTGCGTCACCACGATGAAGCCGTTCTCCGGATCACTGGAGGTGCCGTCGTCGATCTTCAGCAACTTCTTCAGATGCATCAGCGGCAGCAACTTGTTGCGCAGCCTCAGCACCGGCGTATCCTTGATACGCTCGATGCGGTGCTCGGAATTGGCGCGCGCGCGCACCAGTTCAATCACGGATAGCTGTGGAATGGCGAAGCGGTCGCCCGCGGCTTCGACAATCAGAGCCGAGACGATCGCAAGCGTCAGCGGGATCTTGATGGTGACGCTCGATCCCTCTCCGCCTACGGACTTGATGTCGATGGTGCCGCCGATCTGATCGATGTTGGTACGCACCACATCCATGCCGACGCCGCGCCCGGAAACGCTGGTCACGGCCGCCGCGGTCGAGAATCCCGGCGCGAAGATGAACTTGTGGATCTGCGCCTCGGACATCTTCTCGAGCTCGGCCTCGGTGGCGATACCGTTCTGGACCGCCTTGGCCTTGATGCGTTCGGTATTGAGACCGCGACCATTGTCCGCGATGCAGATGATGATGTGGCCGCCCTCGTGATAGGCCGAGAGGCGGATAGTGCCCTGCTCCGGCTTGCCGGCCGCGGCGCGCTCCGCCGGCGTTTCCAGACCGTGATCGGCCGAATTCCGCACCATGTGCGTCAACGGATCCTTGATCAGATCCAGCACCTGGCGGTCGAGTTCGGTGTCGGCGCCATGCATCTCGAGTTCGATCTGCTTGCCGAGTTCGCTCGACAGATCGCGCACGATGCGGGGCAACTTCTGCCAGGCGTTGCCGATCGGCTGCATCCGCGTCTTCATGACGCCTTCCTGCAGTTCGGCGGTGACGGTGGACAACCGCTGCAGCGGCACCTTGAATTCGTTATCCTCGTGCCGGCGGCTGATCTCCAGCAACTGATTGCGCGTCAGCACAAGCTCGGAAACCATCGTCATCAGATGCTCGAGGGTATCGACATTGACGCGGATCGACTGGTTCGCGACCCGGTCACTTTCCGGAGTTTCCTCGGCAACGGTTTTCTTCGGTGCAGGCTTGGCAGCGGGCTTTGGAGCTGCGGCGGCTGGCGCGGGTGCCTTTGGCACTGGCTGCGGGGCAGGCACAAGGGGCTCTGCAGCCGTCTCGCGAAAAGCACGCTCGAGATCGTCGAGCGACACCTCACCGGGGCGCAGCGGGCGTTCGAGAATCTGATAAGTAAGCGTCCCGGCTTCGGGCGCTGGCGCGGCAGTCTCTGGAGCTGAGGCGGAGACGCTGTGCTCGGCCATGTGATGGAGCTTGTCGATCAGGTCCGGATCGGATCCCTCGGGTTCTGCCTCGGTCGCCTCGAGCTGACCCAGAATCTCCTTGATGCGGTCGATGGTGGAGAGGATGAGTGTGACGGCTTCGCCGGTCACTGGCATCCCGTCGCGGAACTTGCCCATCAGCGTTTCCGCGGCATGCGCGAGCGCCTCAAGCCTCGGAAGGCCCAGAAAACCGCAGGTCCCCTTTATAGTGTGAACGAGGCGAAAGACGTTATCCAGTATCTTGGCGTTATTCGGATCCTGTTCAAAACGCACGAGCTGGTTATCAACTGTGTCCAGACTCTCGTTGGTCTCGGTCAGGAATTCGCGGAGAAGATCATCCATAATGTACTGGCCTTCGAAACGCTGGCGCGCGACGTCGTCACGCCTTTTCGGGGTTGGGCCAGTTTCAATGCAAAGCGTTTAATATTGGTTGAGCAAACGGAAAAGAACGCGCCCAACAAATAGATAAGACGCTTGACGCAGGCTTCTGCAAACTCAGAAACCATTCGTTAACTATGGAGCGCGCGTGCGAGCTTCAGTTCGCGGTAACAAGGATCCTGTCGCCGTCGGCGCTAAGCGAAACGCTGAGGCCGCAGGCCTCCGCAAGCAGCCGGGTGTAGTAAGGCTGGACCGCATGCGCATCGACGGTACCGGCGTGACTCGCCGCCAGAAGGTCGACGACGTTCTGCGGCATACGCGCGTTCAGCCCGGCAGCGGTGATCCGAAAACTCATCGCCTCGCCTTCTCCGACCGGATCGACCGTCAGCACGCCGCCGCGCGGAATCGTCTGCTGCGCGATCACCAGCATGTTCAGCAGCAATTTGACCCGGTTCTTCGGTAGCAGCAGGCGCGGCAAATTCCATGCAATCGTAAGCTTGCCGTCCTCGAAATGTCCTTTGGCCATGTTTTGCGCGTCGCCAAGATCAATCTGCGCGCCCGCCGAACCGGCAGCGCCGAAAGCAAGGCGGCAGAACTGAAGCCGCGCCGAGGCTGTCTTGGCGCTCTTGCGGATCAGATCGAGGGCGAACTCGCGGTCATCCGGCTTCGGATTATCGTCCAAAACCTCAAGCCCGTTGACGATTGCGCCAACCGGACTAATGAGGTCGTGACACACGCGAGAACAGAGCAGAGCCGCGAGTTCGAGCGCGTCGGGAGCGGGACCGGGAGACGATGTGCCAGACATAAGACCTGTTCCTGGGATCTGTTTCTGCAAATCCGCAGCGCGCGGACACGACGAATCAAGCAATCTACGGGGTTTGATACACTGCCGGGGCCTGTGCTGCCACCTTAAGACAGCCCAGGCGACCCCATGGTCATGCGCAAGGAAGCTTCAAAGGTGCCGGTGATCGACGCCCAGACCGCAGCGGCGCTGATGGATTCTCTGACGGCGCTGGTCGTGAAAGCTGGCGCCGCGGTCCTCGCGGTCAAGCGTGATCGCATGGTCATCGGCGGCAAAGCCGACGGATCGCCGGTCACGGAAGCGGATCTGGCCTCCGACCGGATCATCGCCGAAGGTCTCGCGCGGCTGTGCCCCGATATTCCGGTGCTCTCTGAAGAGCGCGTACATCTTGCAGCGCCGCCTTATGCCGGCAGCATCTTCGTGATCGACCCGCTGGACGGCACCAAGGAATTCATCGCTGGCCGCAATGAATTCACGATCAACCTGGCGATCGTGACAGATGGGGTACCGCGGCTCGGCATCATCGGCGCGCCGGCGCTTGGCTTGATATGGCGAGGTCTTGTGGACCACGGGGCCCAGCGTCTCTCCGTTGCGCCCGATGCGAGTTTCGGCGCCGGAGAACCGATCAGGACCCGGCCGTTTCCCGGCCACGGCTCCTGGATCGCCGCCGTCAGCCGTTCGCATGGCGACAGCCGATCAGAGGCCTTCATCGACAGCCGGCCCGGCGCCGTCCGCAAGGCGTTAGGCTCTGCCGTCAAGTTTTGCCGAATCGCCGAGGGCGGTGCGGACATCTATCCGCGCCTCGCGCCGACCGGCGAGTGGGACGTTGCGGCGGGTCACGCGCTGGTGGTCGCGGCCGGGGGCAAGATCACCGATGGGCGTGGCGCCGCATTGCGTTTCGGCGAATCGCGGGATGGATTTCTGGTGCCGGAGTTCATCGCCTGGGGAGACCCCTCGGCCGCGCTGTGATCCGGGCTCCGAGCGGCTACTGCGCCAGCGTTTCCTTCAGCACGGCCCAGCGGCGCGTCGCCTCGTTCAGATAATGCGCCGGGTTGGCAGCGAAAGCCGCGCGACTGTCCTCGTGGCCAAACAGGTAAAGCCGCTGGCCAACTACCAGCCAGAGCCGCGAGGTGCCGGCGAAGGTCACTCCACGGGCGACATCGACTGGGTCATAGCCACCGAAGCGGGGGCTATAAACATCTGGATTTGCAATGAAAAATGTCCGGTTGTCGGGATTGCTGAAGCGCCAGATAGCGCCGTTCAGCGAAACCTCGTAGTCGGATTCGCCTGCCACCGGCCGGGCATCGGTAAAAAACGCCACGGGATCGAACCCGCCGATCGCCAGGCCCGTATATCGGTCAACCACCACCCGTTCGGTGGTCGCAGCCCGGGCCGCGAAGTCCACGCCCGAAGCCGCAAAACCGCACGCCAACAAGGCAATCACGGCTATTCCGCGGCGCAAGCCGTTTCCTTCCTGCCGCTGTGCCGTCATAGTTGGTGCCGATAACATGCGAGTCGAGGGGACAATCGCCGCATCATAATGACCGCTTGTCAGCATCCGGTTAAAGGCGTGGCGATAAATTTCGATACCTAGGGGTGTTTCATGACCTTCGCTTCGCGCCTTGCAGCGGCCGCGCTCGCTGCAATGACGTTCTGGATTGTGCCGGCGTCCGCCCAGTCGGCGCCGCCGCCCGAGGCACCTCCGGGTCAGCAGTTGCCGCCGCAGCGTCACGCGGGTCCCGGCACCTACTCATCGGACGAATTGCTCAAGTCCGGAACCCGGTTCTTCGGCAACGTCTCGCGCGGGCTGGCGTCAGTGATCGAGCGTGCGGTCAGCCAGTGGGGTCTGCCCAATGGCTACATCCTAGGCGAGGAAGGCAGCGGCGCCTTTGTCGCCGGCCTCCGCTACGGCGAGGGCACCCTCTACACCAAGAACGCCGGCGATCTGAAAGTCTACTGGCAGGGACCTTCCGTCGGTTTCGATTGGGGCGGCGACGGCGCACGCACCATGACGCTGGTCTATAATCTGCCGGCCACGAACGCGATCTATCAGCGCTTCGGGGGCATCGACGGTTCGGCCTATATCATCGGCGGCTTCGGCATGACGGCGCTGACCGCGAACAACATCGTGCTGGTACCGATCCGCTCCGGTCTCGGGCTGCGGCTCGGCGCCAATATCGGCTATCTGAAATATACGCCACGCGCGACCTGGAACCCGTTCTGACAAGACGAAGCGCTTTCGCCGGCAAACGCGACCGGGCGTGGTTACGGATTCACGTTAATACAGCGTGATGCTGGCCTTTTGCCGGCCGCCCGTGGCATGGTAACCAAACCCCCTATCCGGCGTGTTGGAGTATTTTCCATGGTCGAGCCGATCATGTATCTGGCGATCGGTTTTCTGGTTTCGATGCTGT
>JBEPUM010000038.1:0-23667 GCA_041691515.1 Pseudomonadota bacterium
CTGACGCAAACCTCGCGGTCTCAGTATCATCGACTCGAAACAGCGTGCTCATGATCTGCGAGAAACAGCAACTTGTAGAGTAGCGTCGAGCAACTCAAATCATTCGTTTGGACATCCGATTTGATCCGTTGGAGATCGCGATGACAGTGAGACCAAGAAGCGTAGATTGGCCAAGAAATCTGATCCAAGGTTGCGGGCAGTTGCGGTTTGAGAGCGGCGCATCTGGTCGTCCATGTGGCGTCCGCTCGCGCATGGCTGAGGCCAAAGGAGCCAATCCGGAAGAGTTGCGCGACGCTGTCCACGCTGGACACTTGTCGATGGCGTGGACACTTCCGCTAAAAAATGCCGACGTCACCGACGAAAGCACCCATACAACGACGAAGGTTTACTTCGAAGAGCGCGGCGGTGGATGGTCGATCGATAGGATCGACGTAGCTATGGAAGCCTCAACTCCGCTATGGAGGCGACCGTCGAGAAATACGCGAAACGCAAAGAGTGACCGCGCGAGTTCGCATGCTTTGTCCGCCGCGGAACTTCATCTCGGAACCACGCCTGTGAGTTTCGTCGCCGTGGGGTCGTTTTCGCATGAAGTTTTGTGCGACTTGCATGCTAGGCGATAATCACAGAATGATCATCGATTCCTCAGATCAAGTGCCGCGCACGACCCTATTCAAACGGTTTCCTATACCGAGGAATTTCGGCGTCACAAGAGAATCGCGCGTTCTACGAGGGAAAGCATGGTCGGCCCCACCCGGAGCACTCCGAGTCAAGACGTTCGATATCTATCGTTACAACCCCGATTCCGGCGAGAATCCGCACCTTGATAGGTTTGAAGTTGATCTCGACGATTGTGGGCCGATGGTTCTCGATGCGCTCATCTGGATCAAGAACAAAGTCGATTCGACGCTGACGTTCCGCCGCTCGTGTCGCGAGGGGATTTGCGGTTCCTGCTCCATGAATATCGATGGCACGAACTGGCTCGCCTGCACGCGGTTCATTTCTGATCTGGCGACGCCAGCAACGATCTATCCGCTGGCGAACATGGAGATCATCAAGGATCTCGTGCCCGACCAGACCCACCTTTTCGCGCAATATGCGGCGATCGAGCCTTGGCTCAAATCTACGACGCCGGCGCCAGAGAAGGAACGGCTCCAGTCACCGGAAGAACGCAGCAAAATCGACGGCTACTACGAATGCATCCTTTGCTTCTGCTGTACCTCCGGATGCCCGAGCCATTGGTGGAACGGGGATCGCTTTTTCGGCCCCGCGGTGTTGCTGCAGGCTTGGCGCTGGCTGACCGATAGTCGCGATGAGGCGAAGGAGGAGCGGCTCGATAATCTCGAAGATCCATTCCGGCTTTATCGGTGCCACACTATTCTCAACTGCACGCGTACTTGTCCCAAGGGTCTCAATCCGGGCAAGGCGATCGCCGAAATCAAGAAAAAGATGATCGAGCGTCGAAGCTGATTGCGACGGAAGAGAAGAATGAAACCAAGCCCTATAACAACGCGACGGAGGCCATTGTCTCCGAACGTACAGATCTATCGGCCGCAGCTCACGTCGGTTCTCTCGAGTCTCAATCGGATCACCGGAATGTTTTTGAGCGTCTGTGCCGTTGTTCTGGTCGTCTGGTTGATCGCGGCTGCGTGGGGACCGCAGACCTATGCTCCGGTGCAGGCAGTCATCGCGTCCTGGATCGGCCAGGTCGTGTTGTTTGGGGCGACCTTCGCGTATTTCTTGCATCTCTGCGGCGGCATCCGCCATCTGGTCTGGGACACCGTACATGGATTCGAACTTCGGTCGATCTACATATCGGGGTGGTCCGTCATAGCTGCGAGCGTGGTGATCACTGTTGCGGCGTGGTTCGCCGGCGCATCGATGGGAGGGTAGAACCGTGGACCGTCAAAACATGCAGAATATGCGCACCCCCTTGGCTCGTGCGATTGGTTTGGGCTCCGCTAAAGCAGGGGTCGGAGCCTGGTGGGTAGAGCGTGTTTCGGCGGTTGCTCTCGTGCCCCTGACGCTGTGGTTCGCTGCCTCGATCATTGCGCATACCGGAAGCGACTATACCGCGTTCATCGCGTGGCTGAGGACACCTCTCGCCGCCATCCTGATGGTTCTGCTGCTGATCGCTCTGTTTCATCATACTGCGCTGGGTCTGCAGGTTGTGATCGAGGATTACGTGCATTCCGCAGCCAAGTTCGCCGCAGTAATCGCGGCGCGTCTTGGTTGCGTCGCAATAGCCACCGCAGGTATCTTGGCTACGTTGCGCATCGCTTTCAGCGGCTGAACGAAGGATGCATGGGCACGAATGCGCGGAACAAGATTGATGCATCGGACGCAAGTCCGCGAGTTAGAGCGATTAATGGGCAGTTTTGTCAGACAATGAACGAGCTGGGAGACGATGCGATGTTCGTGGAGAAACTGTTGCCAGCGGCACATGCAAAACTCGTCACCGTCGCGGCCAATGCGCCATTGATGGAGGCAGCAAAACTTCTGCGCGCTGGGACCGATCTCGTGATCGTATGCGGCTCAACAGGTATTTTGGCCGGGGTCATCACAAAGACAGATGCCGTCAATCAAATGAGTCGTTGTGATGGATCGGGCTGTATGACGGCAGCTTCATTGGCGATGACACGCGACGTCGTTTCGTGCCGGTCCGGCGATTTGTTGCGTGACGTCTGGGCCAAGATGAAAGAGCGGGGCTTGAAGAATATTCCTGTCGTGGGTCCGGATTCTCGGCCGCTGGGAGTCCTTCATGCGCGGGATGTTCTGCAAGTTCTCCTGGACGAATCCAAAGACGAGGAATCGATGTTGCGAGACTATGTTATGGGCATCGGCTACTGAATAGCTGCAACTGCTGTCAAAATTCCTAGGAGCCAATCTCATGTCTGATGTGAAGCCAGTTCCGCCAGTTTCTTCGCAACAGCGCCAGATGGCCCTTTCGAGGTGGGACAATGAGGGCGGCGCTGGACCCTGCGGCTCGCAAGAAGGTCAAATCTCCCCCGAAAGGCAATCCGCAGTCCCAGAGCTGACAAACGCAGAATTGGTGCAGCTTCGGATCCGCGTGATAGCGCTGGAGAACCTGGTGATCTCGTTGCTCGCGGAAGCATCTGATCGGCAACTCGGTCTTGCTCGCGAAATGGCGGCTTTTATCTCACCAAGACCGGGTTTCACCCATCATCCTCTGACGATTCATGCGGCAACCCAGATGATCAATCTCATTGATCGAGCTAAGCATTTTCGGGCTGTTAAACCTTCATGAACAGATCTCCGACCAAGTGGCCACGAGGGGCTCGGCTCGGAAATCATCGTCGTTGTTACAAGCAATGATAACAGTACCGACGCTACAGTCCAAAACGAAACCGATAATCTTCACCATAGGTCATTCAACCCGTCCGATCGCCGAATTCCTGGCTTTGCTCAAGCAGGTGGCGGTGGATATGCTCGTTGACGTTCGTTCGATCCCCCGCTCGCGGACGAATCCGCAATTCAACTTCGATGTTCTCCCTGAAACGCTCTCCGTCGTCGGGATATCCTACCGACATCTGCCGGCTCTTGGCGGTCTGAGACACAGGAAAAAGGACGCTGTCCCATCGCTCAATACTTTCTGGCGGGTCGCCGCTTTCCGAAATTATGCGGACTATGCTGCAACTGAAGCCTTCCGGACCGGATTGAATGAACTGCGAGCGCTCTCTCGTGATAATTGCTGCGCCATCATGTGCGCTGAAGCCGTGTGGTGGCGCTGCCATCGTCGCATCATCGCCGACTATCTGCTGACGCAAGGGGTTCCGATAATGCACATTATGGGACTCGATAAGATCGACCCCGCGAAGCTTACGTCTGGCGCCCGTGCACAGCCCGACGGAACGCTCGTGTATCCGGCAGTGGACGAGGCGCCAAGCCAGACAGATTGATGGAGCTCTGTATCGGTCATTTTGTCGCCAGAACGCTATCGCGATCGTCGTGACCTAGAAACGCCGGTCTTGATGACCGGATCTGCGTAGTTTCCGAGTCTCCCGTTCTTGCCGTCACCCACTAGGTTTGACCTTGGTAAAGCGGTCTAGCTCCGTGCGGGATTGACATCAAGGAGGTTGCAATGAGTGCAGAGGAGGCGAAGCTGAGTGGGCCCGATTTCACTCAGGGCGTCGAGATTTCAACTATCCCCGATGGGACGATGCTGCTCGGACATGCGAACGGTGAGGCAGTTGTTCTTGCGCGGCGCGGCGACGAGGTGTTTGCGATCGGAGCCATCTGCACCCACTACGGCGCGCCGCTGGAGCAGGGGCTTCTCGATGGCGATATCGTTCGATGCCAGTGGCATCATGCCTGTTTCAGCCTGCGCACCGGCGAGGCTCTCCGCGCGCCGGCGCTAGACCCGATCCCGCACTGGCGCGTCGAACATTGGCACCAGGAAGAGGTCCGCGATGTAGCCCGTCAGTTCACGCCCGTCGAAACGCCGGTCGGCTCCGTGTACGTTCAAGAGAAACGTGGAGGTACTATTTTTGTTCGAGAAAAGCTGGAAAGCGTAAGCCGGCCTTCACGCTCCTCAGCGACGGGGGTGCCAGCGAAGGTAGTCATTGTCGGCGGTGGTGCGGCAGGCAATGCAGCTGCCGAGATGCTCCGCCGTGAAGGCTACTCCGGCCGCATCACGATGCTGAGCGCGGATGAAACGGTGCCGTGCGACCGACCCAACCTGTCGAAGGGGTTTTTGTCAGGCGCGGCGCCCGACCAGTCGAATCTGCTTCGATCGCAGGAATTCTATAAAGAGCACGAGATCGGCCTGCGCCTGGGTGCGCGCGTGGTTGCAATCGACGTGGCGGCCCGAGATGTTCAATTGGCCGACGGCAGCCGGCAGGCCTATGACGCGCTCCTGCTTGCTACCGGAGCTGAGCCGGTACGTCTCGATATCCCCGGCGCCACGCTCCCACATGTGCATTACTTGCGAACCTTGGCTGACGGCCGCGCGCTGGTTGCCAGCGCTCTGGTTGCAAAGCGCGCGGTGATAATCGGTGCCAGCTTCATTGGGCTGGAGGTGGCGGCCTCGCTTCGCGCCCGGAATATCGAAGTCCACGTAGTCGGGACCGAGACGGTCTTGATGGAGAAAGTGCTGGGACCGGAGGTCGGGCACTTCCTACGCAAGCTTCATGAGGAACACGGCGTGACATTCCACGTCGGTACGACAGCGACGACGATCGATAACCAGAGCGTGGTGTTGAAAAGCGGAGACCGTCTTCAGGCCGACATCGTCGTTGTGGGGATCGGGGTGCGGCCATCGATCTCCTTGGCGAAGCAAGCTGGCCTTGAAATTGATCGTGGCATTATCGTGAATGAATATCTCGAGAGTAGCGTCTCGGGCATCTTCGCCGCTGGCGACATCGCCCGGTGGCCTGATCGACTGACGGGTGAGCGAATTCGCGTCGAACATTGGGTCGTCGCCGAACGCCAGGGCCAGACAGCGGCGCTTAACATCCTTGGCCGGCGTGAACCTTTCGATCATGTCCCGTTCTTTTGGACAGAACAATATGACTTTGGTCTCGGCTATGTCGGACACGCCGAACATTGGGACAAAGCTGAAATCGACGGATCGCTCGAGCGTCGAGACTGCACCATAGTGTATCGGGCAGGAGGCAGAAAACTCGCCGTCGCCGTGGTCCATAGAGATCTAGAAGGCCTTCGTTCCGAGGTCGAATTCGAACGAGCCATAATGAAAAATAACCCAGAGGTCTGCACGATCCATGGCTCGATTTCGCCGGCCGGGCAAGCAATAGCTGCGAGAGGAGATTCATGATGGAGAAAACATTCAAGGTCGGCGACCACGTGACTTGGAACTCGGAGGCTGGCCACGTCAGCGGAAAGATCATCAAAGTGCATATCAAAAACGCCGATTACAAAGGACACACCCATCACGCGAGTCCCGATGATCCGCAATATGAAATCAAGAGCGACAAGACCGATCACATCGCGATGCACAAGGGTCATGTGCTGAAAAAAGCGAGTGGTTGAGGCATCCGGAGCGGCTCCGATGAGCAAGAAAATTGCGGATCGCGTGAAACTCAAACTGGCCTACGAACCCGCCGCGTTCGCTCAGGCATGTGCGGCGTGCTGTCATCGACAGCTGTAGCGACCGCGTCACCCAACGACGGATTATCAACCATGAGGAAGCTGTAATGCCTACCAAGAAAGCACGATCGTTCAAGACGATTGCCGCAGGGACTGCTGTATCTTGGCACTACCGTAGTGCCATCGGCCACGGCACCGTTACCGGCGTCCACAAGCGCGGCACTACGGCCGCCAACACGATGTACTCAATCACAGAGCATGACCACCATCCGGGCGAACCGGCTGTGGTCTTTCATTCCGGCGAAGCATTGACCCGCATGAGGAAATAAAAATGCTACCAGCATCCTGAAAACTCCAACAAGCTGCGCGCCTAGCGCGGCTCGCTCGCATTCGTATTTTCGGTTTATGACGAGATTCACAATGATGCGGTTGCGCTCACGAACTTGCCTTTTAGGCCGTTGGTGAAATCAAGCCTAAGACGACCGCGCCGGCGGCACAGGCGCTCATAAGCAAAACAATTCGCGCATCGGCGATGCACTCGATGAAGTCTTTACGATGAAAACGAGCCAGCCTAAATACCATAGGGATCCGCTCGAAGCGCGTCTCACCAAGGCGAGCGATAGCATTCGCGCGAGCACTTGGCTGCCACCGCAATGGGGCGGGGTGCCAAAAATCCGCTTAGGCAAACGGCTGATCAACGTATTGTGGGTGATACCCCTCGTGTTCGTCGTTCTTGTCTTTGGGATCGCGCTCTGTCAGGGGCTGTTCAAAACGCCTTGGTTCCAAGATTTTCTCGCACGCTATCCTGGCATGCCTGCGTCCGCGGAGGTTGATACCGGTTATCCTTTGTGGCTGCGGCTGCAGCACTTTCTCAACCTTCTCTTCATGGCGTTCATTATCCGGTCAGGCATCCAGATACTTGCGGATCATCCGCGCCTTTACTGGAATCGGGGTTGCACGCCTGAAACCGATTGGTTTCGGTTCCAGCATTCGGTTCCAAAGGACCGGGTATGGAGATCCAAAGACGGCGGACTGGCCCGCGATGTCAGGACCGTTGATTTGCTCGTTCCGATCGACCAAGTATGGACCGCCAAAAGCGACTCGGTCACCATTCCACAATGGCTGGGCATCCCGGGCATTCGTCACACGGTCGGCCTAGCGCGGTGGTGGCATTTCTCCATCAACCTGTTGTGGGTACTTAACGGCGCAGCTTTTTATGGGTTGCTGTTTGCCACCGACCAGTGGCATCGGCTGGTCCCAATGACGTGGACAGTCTTTCCCAATGCCCTCTCGATGATGGTTCAGTATTGGTCGATGCATTTTCCGGTTGACCAGAGCTGGACGCGCTATGACGCGCTGCAGCAGCTCACCTATTTTTTCACCGTGTTTATTGCTGCTCCGTTTCAGATATTTACTGGTTTAATGCAGAGCCCTGCGATCGCGAACAAGCTCGGCTGGCTCGGAAGGCCTTTCAACCGTCAGAGGGCAAGAACAGTCCACTTCTTCGGGCTTCTGTATTTCTTATTTTACATTCTAGTCCATGTGACGTTCGTGTTCATAACGGGCGCTCGGTCAAATCTGAACCACATGTTCGCCGGTGTGAACAACAACTCCTGGGAAGGAGTCTGGATCTTCGGCATCGCCATGACAGTGGTGATCGTGACCTGGTATCTCGCTTCGCCCTTCACGATCAAGCGTGCCCGTCTGGTCCAGAACCTTGGAAGGATCATGGTCGGTCCGCTCAAAGGCGTAGCCGAATCGTGGAGTCCAACGATCCAACATACCGAACAAGAGATCTCACCGTATTTCTGGGCCAACGGGACGCCGCCAGCATCCGACGAATTCAACGCGCTCCAAAAGGACGAGTTTGTAAACTACCGAATCTTGCTCGGAACTCAAGGCGATGCCGAAACAGGAGCAGATCACCGAGCATTTCTGCATCCAAGGGTGGTCGGGCGTCGCTAAGTGGGGTGGTGTTCCGATGCGCCACATCATCGATATTGTGAAGCCCGCGCCTGAGGCCCGTTACGCTGTCTTCTACTCTTTCGCCGACGACGCCGACGGTGGTGTCTACTATGACGTCCACAACATGCGAAACCTGCGGCACGGGTTGACCATCCTCGCCTACGAAATGAATGGTGCGGCGCTTCCGGTTCTTCACGGTGCACCCTTACGGCTACGGTGCGAGAATGAGCTGGGGTTCAAGATGGTCAAATGGATCCACGCCATCGAGTTCGTGCATGACTACACTCATCTTGGCTCCGGCCAAGGTGGCTATAACGAGGACCATGAATTTTATGGGAACCGCATGTCGATTTGATGCGTGCAATATGAGCGCACGTCGATGCGTCATCAGCTACGGAGAACTCGAATGAACGTCGCTCTTCCTGCGATAGCTTCCGATCCTGCACTGGATAACCAATGCATCAACACGCTGCGTTTCCTGTCCGTGGACGCAGTGCAAAAGGCGAATAGCGGCCACCCGGGACTGCCGATGGGTGCTGCTGCGATGGCCTACGTGTTGTGGACGCGCTTCCTCAAGCACAATCCGGCCAGTCCCGGATGGTTTGATCGCGATCGTTTCGTGTTGTCACCGGGACACGGCTCTATGCTGCTCTACAGCCTGCTTCACCTCGCGGGTTACGATCTTCCTCTCGCACAAATCAAGCAGTTCCGTGAATGGGGCAGCATAACGCCGGGGCATCCTGAACGCGGAATTACACCTGGCGTCGAGACGACGACCGGACCTTTGGGCCAAGGCTTCGGTAATGGCGTGGGTCTGGCGATGGCTGAAGCGCACCTCGCGGCCTGTTACAACCGTCGTGGCGCGGAGATTATCAATCACTTCACCTATGGGATTGTCAGCGATGGCGATCTGATGGAGGGCGTGTCCTCGGAGGTTGCTTCACTTGCTGGTCACTTGAAGCTCGGCAAGCTGATCTACCTTTATGACGATAACCGTGTGACGTTGTCGGCAGGAACCGACATCACGTTTACCGAAGATCGTGCGCGCCGCTTTGAGGCCTATGGATGGCAGGTCCAATCGGTCGCGGACGGTAACGATCTGATGGCAATCGAGGCGGCGCTGGGCGCAGCCCAAGCGGAAACGCAGCGTCCCTCGCTGATCCTGGCGCGGACTCATATAGGCTATGGCTCTCCCGACAAGCAGGACAGCTTCGAATCGCATGGGTCGCCCCTGGGCATCGACGAAGTGCGACTGGCCAAGGAGAACCTTGGCTGGCCGACCGAGCAGCTATTTTTTATCCCGGAGCTGGCAGGCAAACATTTTCGTAACGCGCTCGAGCGCGGAAGGGTAGCCGAGGGGGAGTGGGACGATAAGTTCGCGGCATACAGCCGAGCGTTTCCGGATCTTGCGAAAGCGTTTCTACAAGCCATGCACGGCGAATTGCCGGACGGATGGGATCAAGACATTCCGGTTTTCCCGGCTGATGCAAAGGGTATGGCCACGCGGGTTGCCGCGGGGAAGGTGATGAATGCCGTCGCGCCTCGGTTGCCAACACTGATCGGAGGTTCGGCGGATTTGAACCCGTCGACTTACACGGCGCTTTCGGCGCTGGGAGATTTCGAGCCCGTCGGAGTGACCGTACCTGACAAGCAGGCGCTGTGGATGGCGTTTGGAGTTACGCCGGCCGAAATCTCTATTTCGGAGTGCGCGAGCACGGCATGGGGGCGACCTTGAATGGTCTGGCGACACACGGCGGGACGGTGCCTTCGGGGCGACGTTTTTGATATTCTCCGACTACATGCGGCCACCGATCCGCCTCGCCGCGATGATGAAGCTACATGTGATCTATGTTTTTACCCACGACAGTATCGCGTTGGGGCAGGACGGATCGACCCATCAGCCGGTCGAGCAGCTCGCCGGCCTGCGTGCGGTTCCAGGTCTCACGGTCATCCGGCCTGGCGATGCCAACGAGACGGCGGTCGCCTGGCGGGTCGCGCTGGAAGTGAGTGATCGCCCGGTCGCGTTGGTTCTGACGCGTCAGAACGTGCCAACGCTCGATCGCAGTCGATGTGCGGCGGCGGATGGGTTGCGCCTGGGCGCATACGTCCTGGCCGATGCTCCGAACGGCAGACCGGACGTCATTCTGATCGCAACAGGTTCAGAGGTTGCGCTGACCATGGCTGCTCGACAGACGCTGCAAGGACGCAACGTCCAGGCGCGCGTTGTCTCCATGCCGAGCTGGGAGCTGTTCGACGCGCAGCCACAGAGTTATCGCGACCAAGTATTGTTGCCCTCAGTCCACGCGCGGCTTGCCGTCGAGGCGGGTGCGTCGCAGGGCTGGCATCGCTTCGTCGGCGATCGCGGAGATGTGCTGGGTGTAGACCAATATGGCGCGTCAGCTCCAGGCGACGTCGTGATGCGTGAATACGGATTCACCGTCGACAACGTATGTAAACGGGTCGCGGCGGTGTTGGGGTGAGAATGCATCCGGAGTGGCGATAAATATTGTTGTGCAAGATCACGCAGTATTCGCGTGTTGAAGGACTGATTCATCGGGCTCGCCGATATGCGTCGATCAGATGAAACATAAGCGCTCGAAGCACAAGAGCGTTCGATACCGCGGGATGCCGCATCAAGGAACCGCGTGAGAGCTCAAAAGCTGCCATCTTCTGCGTTTCCGCTGGGAAGGCCCGATGGACGGGTCGCGGCATTTGTGGGCGCGGCAGAGAAAGCTCCAGGATTTCTGGCGTTGCCTCGTGATCTAAGGCGCCATCGAGCGATAATTGTCATTCATGAATGGTGGGGACTGAACGAGTGGGTGAAGGAACAAGCTGAGAAGCTGGCTGCGAGTGGGTATATCGCGCTCGCGGTGGATCTTTATGAGGGCAAAGTGACGACTGATCCTTCCGTAGCTCGCAAACTCAAGCGGCGTCTTCGGCAGGACCACGCGTTAGGCGAGCTCAAAGCGGCGTTCGACTATCTCGCTAGGCGTTCCGAAGTGGACCCAACACGGATTTGCTCACTCGGGTGGTCCATGGGTGGGGGCTTTGCGATTCAATTCGCAATTCATGAGCCGCGGCTCGCCGCCTGCGTCGTGAATTATGGTCCTCTACCGGCGGATATCGCGGACATTCAGAAAATTGATGTCCCTGTACTAGGTATCTTTGGCTCTCTCGATCGCGGAATCCGTCCAGGTAAGGTTCGTGGGTTCGAATCGTCTATGAAAGCGGCTGGAAAGCGAGTTGACATCCGAATTTACGACGGTGCAGGTCACGGGTTCGAAAATCCAACCAACCAAACGGGCTATCGACCAACGGCCGCAGTCGACGCGTGGTTGCATACTCTCGAGTTTTTGCGGCGACCGGAATGTTGAAGAACTCCTCTTTCGTAGAGTACTTGTTTTTGGTGAATAGCAACAGAATTGTTGAAATCATTCAGAGGGCAAGCGCGTGGTGCGGCTGTAGTCGGCATGCGTTTTTGCAGCGGGTTTGTGAATGTCGCTGAAGCGCATATTGCACGACGTTCGGGCCTGTCGGATATGTGAGAGAGAACTGCCGCTTGGTTCTCGACCAGTTGTGCAGTTGGCGAGCAGCGCGCGACTTTTGATTGTCGGTCAGGCTCCTGGAAGCAAGGTTCATCGGAGTGGTATCCCTTGGGACGACGCAAGCGGCGATCGCTTGCGAAATTGGCTGGGGTTGGATCGTTCGACCTTCTTCGATGACGCGAAAGTGGCGATTCTTCCCATGGGGTTTTGTTATCCGGGTGTTGGAAAGAACGGCGGTGACAATCCGCCACGTCCAGAATGCGCGCCGAAGTGGCACGAACGCTTGCTCAAGCACCTTCCGGACCGGCAGCTGACGCTTTTGGTCGGTCAATATGCGCAACGATATTACCTGGATGCGGGACGGAAGATTTCTATGACCGAAACCGTGAGAGCGTTTTCACAATACCGGCCGCAATTTTTCCCGCTGCCGCATCCGAGTTGGCGAAGTGTCATTTGGATGCGAAAAAACCCGTGGTTCGAGGATGAGATAATTCCTGAACTGAGGAGCGCCGTGCAAGGGTTGGTTTAGTAGTTTGCCATATAGCGCGCTGCCGAGAAAACTGAGGAGAACGCTGTGGCAAGATTGTTCGATAGTCGAAGGAGCGATGGACTCGACGAGTCCTTGCGCACGAAAGTGTCATGCAATCCTCGCTGCTGCTTTCAAGGATCGAGGATTTTGAAGATCGACACGGGGTATTCGCGGACCAAGCGAAGTGCCAAAGTAGCTATCGCGTAGTGGCCGTGGCGTAGCTCTTCTGCGCGATGGTAGCCGGATCGCCTTTCAGGATCTCGAAGCGTGTAGCGTCGGCATCGCGCCAGAATCGGAGATCGAAGACGTTTTAGCCGACCTGAAGATCTCTGATGATGAGTTTCGGGAGCCATTCGGGCAGTACTGGGTCGATGTAGAGTTTGCCGGCCGGTGCATCGGGCTGAAAACCGACGATCATTTGAAGCATGGCGAAACACGATCCCGCCGCCCAGGCTTGCGGCACGTTGGCGCCGAGGTACTGGACAGGAAAATTGGTCGGATCACGCTGCATGCCCGAATAGAGTTCCGGCATTTGATGCTGCACGAAATAGCCGGCGGCGCCGCTGATGTCCCTAGCGATGGATGCGGCTTCTTCAACGAAGCCGTAGCGACGGAAGCCCATGGCGATGATCCCGTTGTCGTGCGGCCACACCGCGCCGTTCTGGTAGGAATTGGGATTATAGGAAGGGTTGTGGGTCGAAAGTGTCCGGATACCCCAGCCGCTCCACATATCCGGTTCCATCAGCCGCTTGACCACCTTTGCAGCGCGGTCGACGGGCACGATGCCCGACCATAGGCATTGTCCGGGATTGGAAGCGACGCTCAATACCTGTTTTTTGTCGCCATCGAGGCAGAAAGCGTAGAAGCCAGTCTTTTCGTCCCAAAACGCGTCGTTGAAGCGGGTGAACAGCGCCGCGGCCTTTTTACGCAGAGTCTGCGCCCGGGCTGGCTTGTCCAGAGCGTCGTAGATCTGAGCCATGCGCAGCCAGGCATCGTAGACGTAGCCCTGAATCTCCACGAGCGCGATCGGGGTTTTGACGATCGACCCGTCGGTATTGACCAGCGCTTCACCCGAATCCTTCCAGCCCTGGTTATAAGCGCCAGCTTTGGAGCGGGTCTGATATTCCTGAAAGCCATCGCCGTCTCGGTCGCCGTACTTGTCGATCCACGTCAGGCATTTTTCCGCGACCGGCATGTACCGATCCAGCAAGTCCGCATCCCCCGTGCAGCGCCAAGCGTTATGCAGCACGATCAGATAGAGGATGGTGGCATCGGCGGTCCCGTAATAGGGCGTGTGCGGAATAAGCTTGAAGTGCGCCAGTTCTCCACGACGCAGTTCGTGCATGATCTTTCCGGGCTCCGCGTCGCGAAAGTCGTCGCGCTTTGCAGCTTGGTGTCGGCTCAGAACCTCCAGCGCGCCGCGGGCGAAACTCGAGTGCACCATGGCGTTCTGCAGCGAGACGGTGAGACTGTCGCGACCGAATAGCGCTAGGAACCAGGGAACTCCCGCGGCCGGTACGAACTCCAAATGGTCGGTGCCCTCGATGGGGAGCCGCAGGGCGGCCATATCCTCCAGCGATTGGTGGTAAAAGCGATAGAACTCCTCGTTGCTGGTTTCGATCTTAAGCGCTGCGTCCCGCCACTGACTCAGCTTGCGAGGCGCCTCGCTGGCACCCGTCTGGGCGAGACAGTGATCCGGTGCGTGATCGATGGTCTCCCCGTTGCCGATCGCATAGAGCAGACACGAATGCCACGCTTCGCCAGGCTTGAGTTCAAGCGCAAAACTGATCCGGCCGTTAGCGTAGACCGGTTTTGAATCCCACTTGTGCGCGCTGACGGTGACCCGGCGCTTGAAGTCTTCGTTGAGGTAGGCGATCGTGAGACGCGCAGCGCTTTGCGACCATGCGGATGTGATGCGGCCGCGCCTGACGATGTTGCCGGATTTTACTTCGAAAATATCGGCAAAGTCGCTGCGAACTGCGATCTCGAGATTGAACTGCACGTTGCGCATGCCGTGATTGACCAGGTCGACATCCTCGTGGATGCCGCCGTCGATGGAACGACTGATCGACAAGCTGAGGGTATGTTCCGGGACTTCGCCGATTTGGGTGTGGATGGTCGGATTGGTGAGGAAGATGCGGTTGGCATAGTAGGCGATGTTGCCGCTGTTCAAGAGTTCCCATGGCGCGCCGTCGGCGAATATCTGCCATGACGAGATGACCCGTGTGTCGGAGTGATAGAACCCCTTTTCTGTCGGCCAGCGAATCTGACCGTCATGGTCGGTGATTAGAACGCCGTAACCTTGGTTGATCGCCAGCCTTGGCGGTCCGACGGTGACCTCAAGAGTCATGAAACCTCCGAACAAGCACTCGGTGACCGCTCGGCTTGGAAGCTCGGCGACGTCCATTTAACTCCGGCGCGCCCAGTCGGGTAAATGGGTAACTTAAACGATAGCTCCCGACTTGTGCGGTCCGTCAGCCTCGGAAACTACGCAGGAAAAAGGCTGATCGGGGACATGTTCGATTAGGGTGCGGATTCATCACAGCCACCAGATGACGGCGGCGGCGAGAGCGATGGCGCCCATGAAGGATGTGATGTTGCGATCGAACCGGGTTGCGATGCGCCGCCAGTCCTTGAGGCGGCAGAACACGCGCTCGATGACGTTGCGCTGCTTGTAGATAGCCTTGTCGTAGTTGTACTGGATTTTGCGGTTCTTGCGTGGCGGGATGACCGGATCGGTACCGCGTGCCTCGAGCCATTCGCGCAAGCCCTGGCCGTCATAGCCTTTGTCCGCGACCAGTTCGGCGGACGGCGGCATGGCCGCGACCAGTTCGGCGGACGGCGGCATGGCTTCGATGCAGCGTTGCGAAACCTTGCAATCATGCACGTTACCCGGCGTCAGGAGCAGGACGACAGGACTGGATCATTTGAGCTATTGTGACCGTTCAGGTCGCTTGGACCGAGGTGCGCCCGGGTCGACTCCAGACGCGGTACATCAAAAATATGCTCAAACCATCGTATCGACGCGGATCATCCCTGGTTGCGCGCCGTTCTTGGGGGGGGAAATCGTTTTTACACGGCCTGGACCCAACCCGGACATCTGCTGATTTCATGCCGGACCTCGTCCATGCGATTTAGTGCTGATACCAGTTGCCAAGGTGGAGTTCATCAGCGTAAAGCCGTGGGATGGTTTCCCCGATCCGCTCGCGAGCCGGTGGGTTATCCGAAAACTTAGAAACATTGCTCGCCCGACGATTAAATTCGTCCACTTTCGGTAGTTGTGAAATGTCTTGTTGGCGAGCCGCCCAATCAAGTCCTGCATCTTTCAACCCGAAAAAAAGCACCCAATTGCACGTCAGGTCGATTAGATCGCCGAGATGGCCCCAGCGCCATAGGCAACCTAGCGCTGATTGCGTTGGACTTCGAGCTTGAGATGACTGGAGGATCAGAGTGGATAGGCAAGAGAAAACGTCTTTTGAACCGGGTGCCTTTCTCGCCAAGGTGAGCAAAGGCAAGACGACAGTTAGCTTTCGGAAGGATGAGAACGTGTTCGAGCAAGGCGCCGTCGCCAACACGGTGTTCTTTCTTCAAACAGGCAGGATGAAGGTCCACGTCATTTCCGAACAGGGCAAGGAAGCGGTGATCGGGATATTAGAACCTGGTCAATTCTTCGGGGAAGGTTGCATGAACGGCCACCCGTTACGGATCGCCACCACGACGGCGATGGAAAACTGCCTCGTTGTGGCAATCACAAAACCGGCGATGATCGCCGCGCTTCACGACGACATTAAGTTTTCAGAGCTTTTCATTGCCCATCTGCTGACCCGAAACGGCCGGATCGAAGACGACCTGATCGATCAGCTATTCAATTCGAGTGAGAAGAGGCTTGCGCGCATGCTTCTGCTGCTCGCGAATTTCGGAAAGGAAGGCAGTGCGCAGCCGATCAGTCCGAACATCTCTCAGGAAACGCTGGCGGACATGATCGGGACCACCCGATCGCGCGTCAGCTTTTTCATGAACAAATTCCGCAAGCTCGGCCTCATCAGCTACAACGGGCATATCGAGGTCCATAGTGCGCTGCTCAATGCAGTGCTGCGCGAGCAGCCTCAACTCGGGGCGCGCGAGTAGGCATTCAGATTTTGCCCGAGGCCCCACAGGGGAGGCCCTCGGCCGATGGTTGCGGCGAAGGTTCCGCAAAAGTAACGATCCCGTGTGGTGAGCAATGCAGCTCAGCATCCGTCAACAATTGGGATCATCATCCGGCAAGAGAGCCTTACGCGGCGAGGCAATATGTCCGAGATTTTAGCGCATTCATCGAAAGCAATTGACGGACATCTTTGCCCTAAATGTGCTTCTCCTATGGAGCGTGTCGAGACTGGGAAAATGGGGTATCGGGCGTTTCGTTGCCCAGATTGTTCTCACGAAGAAGAACTAAAGATACATACCGGCGTAATTCCCCGACCAGCAGCGTGGCGCACTAAACATCTTTAGCGCATCGTCGCGCAGGCTTTTCAAAATAGGCCATCGTGTCCGAGCATACGATCTAGGAAACACGAGCACCACCTTTCCCCCGAGGGGTAGCTCGCTGAAGAGCCTTAGAGAACGCCGCCTCTAAGGCTCATCGCTTGTATCGCCGCTTTAGTTGGCGGCCTCTGTCATTCCAACCTGATGTCCGAGCCATCGCCGGAAATCGGTGTAATGCGATTATGCTCCGTATTGCCCATAGCGCGCCAAAAAGCGTGGCGACTGACACCAAAACTGATGCCAGAATGTAGGCGACCATCATCCCAGTGTTTACCTTTTCCATCCGCTCCAACGATTCGGCGGACTTAATCAACACGCCCGTGCCGGCTCCTTTGCCAACCCCAACCATGATCGACACCGGTGTCGCGAGCCCAAGCGCACACGGGCATGCAAATACTGGTTAGGCTGCCGATTCACATTTCATTCCAGCGTTGCCTTCCGCCGCGTCGTGAACGACAATCATGTGCAGACGTATTGACCCATCATTCCAGCATCCTCGTGTTCCAGGATGTGACAGTGGAACATGAACGGATGATCTCGTGTTGCCAGTTGTGAGAAGGGCACGAGAATCTGAGCGTTTCTCGCAACCAGCACCGTGTCCTTCCAGCCTTGCAAATGCAGTGGCGGAACCTGACCGTTCAAAGACAGGATCTGGAATCGGGTGCCATGGACATGGAACGGATGCGCCATCATCTGTGAACCGATTTCCCATAATTCCAAGGTGTCGCGTTTGGTTTCCACATCGATTCGACCCATCTCGAATGACTGGCCGTTGATAGCCATCGCCGGGCCGAGGCGACGTTCACCGCGCCCAAAGCCCATGCCGCCCATCATCCCACCCATCATGCCGCCCATCATCATGTCGTTGAGCAAGAATTGGCGGCGCGCCACGACTTTCGACCGGTCCAGCAACGGTACTTCGGTCAATTTTTTAGGCACCGACGTGACGGCTGCTCGTTTCGTCGGATCGACCTGAAACTTCATCACGCCTGCGCCGCCTGCCAAGGGCTCGCCTCCGCGCATCATTCCCATCATCGGTATGTTCTGGTCCGCGCCGGTTTCCAGCACCGCCTCGGTGCCGTCCGAGAAATCGACCAGCACCTCGTAGCGTTCACCCGGAGCAATCGATAGGCTGCGCAATCCGACCGGTGCGGCGAGGTACCCTCCATCCGACGCAATGACTTGGAAGGACCGCCCATCGGAGAAACGAAGGTCAAAAATCCGTGCATTGGCACCGTTGAGCAGCCGAAGACGTACCAGACCGGCGGGAACTTGTGCGACCGGCGCAACCGCGCCGTTGACGATGATCGTATCACCCCGATAGCCGGCCATGATGTCCATCGGACCCGGTTGGTAGACTGGCGCGCCCCCGCGATCGAAAAAGCGGTCCTGCAGCACGAGCGGTAGATCATCGATGCCGTAGTTGCGTGGTAAGCCGATACGTTCTCCGCTGCCGTCCTCGACGATGAGCATGCCAGCAAGCCCGGAATAGACCTGCTGCGCGGTTTCTCCGTGAGGATGAGGATGAAACCATGCGGTGGATTCTGGCTGGTCCACATTCAGGCTTGCCTTCCATCGCTGGCCCGCAGCAACCGAATTGTGCGGCCCGCCATCGACCGCGCCTGGAATGATAAGACCGTGCCAATGCACCGTGGTTGGCCGGCTCATCTTGTTCTCAATTGCAATGTCCACTGTCGCACCGCGAGCGAGCCGAATAACCGGACCGAGCACCGGTGCTGAATAGCCGAAGCTCTGGACGGATTGACCATGTCGATAAGCGTGCTGGCCCTGCCCAATAGTCAATGACACCGCATTGGCGTTTGCCTCTGCGTCGATCAGCTGTGGAATTGGCAACGGCGTTTCGAACCGGGCCGCATGAACGGACAGGCCTGAACGCGTCAGGATTGCCGCGCTCGTCAGCGCAGTTGCCGCCAAAACGCGCCTCCGTGTGAGCATTAGAATCCTCCGCGTTTGAGAGTCATATTTTTGTGTCGCTTATTGGCGATGCCCAACCTGTCGTTGACCTGTGTCAATAAAGGCCAATCGTTCTTGTCGTCGCAGGAGGAGCGTTACGTCTTGATCTACCTCAAAGGTCACTGTTCACATTAGATCGGTCCGCGAAAAATTGATAACGACAGCATATTTCTTCAGTACCTCATCTCCCCGAGGAGAGGTACTTGACCAGAGCCGCGCCCCCGAAGACGAGCACCAGGATAACGAGAAGCTCGACCAGCCCCATTGTCCATCCCATTCCGCCCATCATGTTCGTCATGCCGTCCATCATGAAATAGATCCTTGTGAGTACCGAGAGCCATATCTGCGTTGACGGGTGGCGGAATCGCCTAAGCTGGCGGAATGTTCGGACTGCTGCTTTTCGTTCTGGCCATCTTAGTTTCGCCGTTCAGGCGACGAGCCGGCTTGAAGCGGAAAATGCGGTGCTCCGACATCAGCTCATCTTTTTGCGACGGAAGATGCAGGGCCGGGGTCCGGCTCACGAGCAACGATCGCTGGTTCTTTATCTCAGCTGTATCAATCTTTCTCCGATGCGCGAAATTTGCCCGGATAGAGAACGCCCGCTGCAAACTACCTCGTTGACGCGCCTTTCAATCGCTTGCGGGCTCGTGACGGTTGCATGGGAGTTGCCCTGATTACCAGTCACGTCGCAACGTGATATAGGCTGCTTGACGCATTTCCGATCCTATCGGGATTGGACAGGCCTGCCTTGGGAAATCGCATTGAACCTTTATCACGATCACGTCCTCCCGCGGCTCATCCATTTCGCCATGCGGCAACACCTACTCGCGGAGTATCGAAACCGTGTCGTTCCAGCCGCTGAGGGACGGGTGCTGGAAGTCGGTATCGGCTCGGGTCTCAACCTTCCGCTATACGCAACCGGCGTGGATGAGATTGTCGGACTGGACCCCTCTCCCCAGTTGCTGGCGAAAGCGCGCGAAGCGGCAGAGTGAATCGCAATTCCTGTGGAATTGATCGAGGGGAGTGCCGAACGAATTCCTCTAGATAACAGAAGCATCGATACCGTCGTCACAACATGGACACTATGCAGCATTCCCGATGTGCAGAGCGCTCTTCGTGAAATGCGCCGCGTTTTGAAGCCTGGCGGCCGGCTGCTATTTGTTGAGCATGGCCGCGCGCCAGACCGCGGCGTGGCGGTATGGCAGGATCGCCTTACTCCGCTGTGGCGGCGAATAGGCGGCGGCTGTCACTTGAATCGCGCGGTTGACGACCTTTTGGAGACGTCAGGATTCAAAATCGAGCGGATCGAACACGGTTATATGCGTGGCCCAAAAGCTATCGCTTTCATGTATGAGGGCAGCGCCAGAACACGGTAACGCAGTTTTACGCCGCCGCCCATCACCCGGCCGCTGGTTCGTAAGCGCGTCACGGTGGTCGCTATCCCGACGGGCGGCTGGCGATCCGGCACAACGGCATCGATCTGCCCTACCGCACCTTCGACAAGCGACCGCAGGTCAATCAGGCTGCGATCGTTGAGAACAAGCGCCTAGGGCCAATCCTGGCCTACATTGCCGAACAGCAGAAAGAGCTCGACATGTCGCGCTCGGCCAAGGCGCCGCGACGGCGTGGCCAGAAGAATCACATGTTCAAGATCGGATGAAGGCTTCGCGCGACGCGTCAAGGCTTCACACGCCGCAGTCTCGGCCACGAGAGTTCAACCCTAACCGACAGAAAGGCGGCTATCCTGCTCCCCACCGAGTGACATTTCTAACTGGCCCAAATCGTGACTTCCCTAAATGGCGCCGACAAGGCCCGTACAGAAACTCGGTTAAATGCCGTGGGGCGTCCGCTTCGGCCGGAGATGGACAGCATCTTCGGTGCTTAAAGCAGAATACCGAACGCTGCCGACCACGGTGGGCTCGGAAACTACCTCTCCGAGAATCGTCATCACGAAAGTGCTTCAGGAGGAGGGCGTCCTCCGTAAGACAACACGAGACGCGACTGGCTGGAGTATCTGCGTAAGTAGATTCCGACGTTGACGCGGCGGTCCGTTGTGATCTTGATTATTGTGATGCCAGATGTTGTCATGATTGATCGCCTGCCCGACCACCGTCATGTCGGGGGCGTCGGCATGCGGGAAATCGATCCAGTATGTGGAATGAAGGTGGATCCTGCCACGTCGCAGCACCGCTTCGAGCACAGCGGCAAGACCTTCCATTTCTGTTCGACTAATTGTCAGTCGAAGTTCGCCACTTCGCCTCAGTCGTATCTTAAGTCTGACGTCGCAACGCTGGAACCCGCTCGGGGGCCGTCTCGGTCATCGGCAACGTGCTGCGGCTGAAGGCGGCGCGCTTGTGAGACCTGGACCGGAACGGTGTTCGCGAGTGCCTAGCGCGTTTGCAGTCCGGCGCCGGTGATTGGAAGGAAAGCGATGTTAAACGGAGTGATGCTCCTTTGGTTTTTATTGACGGCGATGGCTCTCGGTTTTGTCGCGATCGACATGCGCGATGCGCCGGTACCGCCGGTAATGAAATGGGGGTTTGTTCTACTGACCGCTTACACCGGACCGATTGGCGTATTCCTTTACGTCCTGGGATGCCGGGAACCGTTACCCGGTCTCCATGAGCAATATATTGCCACGCGCTGGCGCCAGCCATGTTACGCATGAATAGCGCCTGAAAGATCGTCCAACCGAACCCGAACCCAAGCCCGTATTCGAATGCGATTTCGAGAGGACGATTAATGGTCAAATACGAAGCGACCACCGCACCAGCAAGTATGCCGACGCCATCGCCCGCTACGCAGTGCATGGTTGAGCCGAGCACCGGTGGCTCCTATCGGCGCGCCCTCGCAACAACCATCTTGCCTGAGTTCCTCTCGATGAATCTGGTTATGACGGGGATGATGTTAGTTGCATCGTTGGGCCGGATCGCAATCGGCGGAAGATTCAGCCCGTTGACCCCCGAATTCTGGTTTGTCATGAGCATGGCGCTGCTTTCCGGCTTCCTCACTGCGTATCCAATCAATTGGTGGCTGGTCGCGAAGGGACTCAAACACGGGATGACGACAGTGCGTCATCCCGAGGCCGCGCGCGACGCAGGCGTTCCGTCCCATGCCACACACCCACGGGTGCTCGTCTCGTCAAATGAAGGCCATGCGGAACTCGCCAAAGTTTCACGCAGTGAGATCGCTTGGATGACCGTCTTATCGGTCGCTGTGTTCGCGCTCGCCTTCGTTGCCCAGGCCGAAGTCAAGGCAGTCATCGACGCTCTGTCTCTGTCTTAGATCAACCGAGCTGTCGAGCGGATCGAGCATGCGATCTGGCATCACATACCGCTCTACTGCGCGAAGAGTATGACAATTCACCCATTATTTGGTTGCCTCTTTTAAGTTGGCGACCAAGCGTTGCCGCGCGGTCCTGTCCGCAATATCCGGGAACGGCATGGTGTTGCCGGGATGTAGGTCCGCGGAGCCATCAGGACGGCCTTGGCGCCAGAACTCTTAAGAATCGAGATGAAGAGAAGCAGCCGCCCAGAAGCAACTCGATACAGAATTTGTTGAGATAGCCCGGTATCGAGCGGGGGGCTGCTCGGACAGTATCGCGTTGTGATTTATGTGCGGCGCGGCAAAACGACAAAGCGACATTCGGTTCGCGGCGCGATTGGTGGCGCTTGGCCTGGTTTTCGTCAAGGTGATTCAAATCCTGAGGACTCGCCCGGACGTGTTGGCGCACGCCATTACCAGTCGCACGCTGTGATTATTGGGTTTGGACAACCCAATGTTCTCGGACAGGGTCCTCTGCAGCCGAGGGCGATTCCGAAGCGCGCCTCAGAGAATTCGATTCGGCGTTGCCACCAGTCTCTGAGTAGTTTCCGGCCCTTCTATATTCAGATCTTGGGGAGCATTCTGTTGGTTAAGTCGATCACCGTTTCAGCCGAGACGCAGCAATGACGCGTGGCCTTTACTCGAAGCAAGCAAGGCACCGCGACCATGAGCCTCGATCGGCTCAGCACGTGAAGGACGCACGGACGATAGTGATGCAACCGACAGGCACGCCTGCGATTAAGAGCATTACTCGTGACCGTGTCGCTCGCGCGGTGATTGAAGTCTAGCATCACGGCGAGAAGTCACCATGAACGAACGTCAGAGAAAATTGACCGGGACGCTTGTCTCTAGCCCCATGCCACCGACTGCGCCGCCAAGACCTGAAAAGGCGGGTGTCATTTACACGTGCCCGATGCATCCTCAAATTCGCGAGAACAGGCCCGGTAATTGCCCGATCTGCGGCATGACGCTCGAACCAGTGGGGGCCGCTGAAACGACGGAATCGAACAACGAACTCGCCGACATGAGTCGGCGCTGCTGGATCGGCCTGGTGCTGACCCTGCCGGTCTTCATCCTCGAAATGGGGAGCCATATTCCTGGTCTTGGTATGGACGCCATCGTGCCGCCCGCGATCTCGACCTGGGTCCAGTTCACGTTGGCGACGCCGGTTGTCCTGTGGGCCGGATGGCCGTTCTTTCAGCGCGGCTGGGCGTCGATCGTCAGCCTCCACTTGAATATGTTCACTCTCGTCGCGCTCGGGACAGGTACGGCCTACCTCTATAGTCTCGCGGCTACCTTCGCCCCAGGGTTTTTCCCGGCGGACTTCCGGATGATGGGCGGCACCGTTCCGGTCTACTACGAGGCCGCCGCCGTCATCACAGTCCTGGTCTTGCTCGGCCAGGTGCTGGAACTGCGCGCGCGATCAGACCGGCGGTGCGATCCGCGCGCTGCTTAACCTCGCGCCCAAAAGTGCGCGACGCATTCGCGACGGCGGCGAGGACGAGGAAATCCCCCTAGACCGGGTCAAGATCGGGGATCGGCTGCGCGTCCGTCCGGGCGATGCCATTCCGGTCGACGGCGCGGTGGTGGACGGCAAGAGCGCCGTCGATGAATCCATGGTCACAGGCGAATCCATGTCGTCGCCGAAGGGACCGGCCGACAAGGTCATCGGCGGTACCGTGAATGGCACCGGCTCTCTCATCATCCGTGCCGACAAGATCGGCGCGGACACCGTGCTTGCGC
>JBEPUM010000039.1:0-23470 GCA_041691515.1 Pseudomonadota bacterium
CGATTCCGCTTTCTGTTCGTGATCTCGCGTAATTCGAGCTTCACCTACAAGGGGCGTGCGGTCGACGTGAAGCAGATCGGCCGCGAGCTTGGTGTGCGCTATGTGCTTGCCGGCAGCGTGCGCCGATCGGGACAGAAAATCCGCGTCACCGGGCAGTTGATCGACGCATCGACCGGAAACCATCTCTGGGCGAACAATTTCGACGGCACGCTCGATGACATCTTCGATCTGCAGGACAAGGTGACATCGAGCGTCGTCGGCGCGCTGATACCGACCATGCGGCATGCCGAGATCGAGCGGGCCACGCACCGGCCGACCGAAAATGCCGATGCCCACATCACGCACATGCGTGGGGTCGCCTCGCTTTATCTGTGGACCAAGGCAGGTGTCGACGACGCGTTGCGTCTTGCTTACGAGGCCATGAAACTCGATCCCGATTACAGCATGGCCTATGGACTGGCCGCGACCTGTTACGTGGTGCGCAAGTCCGCCGGGTGGACGACGGATCGTGTCAGCGAAATGGCCGAAGTCGAAACCCTGACAAGACGCGGCGCTGTGGCGGGCCGCGACGATGCCTGGGCGCTTGGATCATGCGGCTTTGCAGTGGCCAGCATCCTCGGCGACCTCGACACCGCGGTGAGCCTGATGGACAGGGCACTGGCGGTCAACGCCAATCTGGCTTTGATATGGGCCCAGAGCGCCTATGTGCGGGGCTGGCTCGGCGAACCCGAACTGGCCCTTGTCCACGTCGAGCGCGCCAAGCGCCTTAGCCCCGTCGATCCGCATATGTTTGTGATGAACGGTGCGGAATCGATGGCCCATTTCGTGGCCCGCCGGTTCGATGAAGCGTTTGTTGCGGCAGAAAGCGCGTTGCGTCTCAACCCATTCTTTTCGCAAGGGACTCGCCTTGTGGTCGCGAGCGCCGCGCTTCTCGGGCGGGCGCAGGATGCGAAGAAATATCTCGCCCGCTTGCAGATGCTTGATCCCGAATTGCGCGTTTCCAATCTCGCCGATCGGGTCAATTTTCGCCAGCCGGACGATTTCGCCTTGTTGGCGGACGGGCTGCGGAAGGGCGGCGTGCCGGAGTGAACCTGATGGATGTTACGCATTGCGCGTCGCGGCGCTCCAGCGTTCCGGATGGCGTCAGTGTCAGGCGTCCATGCCGTTAGCGTTCAGGTCAAGGCCGCCGCTGATCAATCATGGTCCGGATGTTGGTGGCTGACGATGGTGGCCATCTTTTCCGGTCCGTAGTTCTGCAGCGTGGTTTGGCTCGGCAGGTTGACGATGGTCGCGACCCAGCCGAGCCGGGACTCGGTTCCGTATTGCCGGATCGGCACCAGAAGATCGGGCCGGTCGAAGGCGCCGGTCATGATCTCGATGCGCGGCCCGTCGATGCGGCCGAAGCTCAGAGGCGTGCCGCAGGCGGCGCAGAAGCCGCGCTCGGCGATCGAGGAAGAGCGGAATGCCGCAGGCGTGCCGCGGGTCCAATTGACATCATTGCGGTCGAAATCGGCAAACGACGCGAACGGTGCACCGCTTGCCTTCTGGCACATCCGGCAATGGCAGATGCTGATCCGCACGGGCGCGGCGGACACCGCAAAGCGGATCGCGCCACACTGGCATCCTCCGGTCAGGGTCGGTTTTGCCTGCGAGGTCATCGCTGCTCCAGTCGCCGCCACGCATCGCTCAGTACAGCCAATGCATCGCCGCCGGCAAAAATGAAATCCCGCACCCCGGCGCTGCGGAGCGCGGCTTCCAGTTCGCCGGGCCGCCCTGCCAGATAGATATGATGTGCTCCCGCCGCGTGAAGGGCCTTCGCCGCGCCAGCGGCACGGTCGGCGTAGACCTTGTCTTGAGAACAGAGGCAAACAAATTGCGCGCCGGATGCCTTGTAGGCGGCGGCGAGGGCGGAAGGATCGGAAAATCCCTCGCTGTCGATGGCCTCGATGCCGCCGGTCTCGAAAAAGCTCTTCGCAAACGTCGCGCGCGCGGTGAAATCGGCAGGCGTTCCGAGACTGGCGAGGAAGATTTTTGGCCGCGCGCCGGTGGTCTTGAGCATGTCGTCGGAACGGTCGCGCAACTTTTCAAAGGGCGCGGCGAGCCGCATCGGCATCAGCGCATTGAACTTGATCTTCGGTTTGCCGTAGGGCGCGACGACCACCGGCTCCGCACTCAGCACGGTGGCAGGGGCCTCGTGAAGGTTGGGAAACTCCGATGCGCCGGTCAGTACCTCGCGGCGTTTCGCGATGCTGGCCTGCCGCGCGGCGCGCGTCGCCGCCACCTTGGGCTGAATAATGTTGTTGCCAAGCGCCGGGAACGCCCCGCCGGCTTTCTCGATATCCTGAAACTGTGTCCACGCCGCTTCGCAAAGCTGTTGCGTCAGGTTTTCGATGCCGCCTGAACCCGCGGCGGGATCGGCCACCTTGGCAAGATTGGATTCTTCCAACAGGATCAGTTGCGTATTGCGCGCGGCGCGGCGCGCGAACGCATCTGGCAATCCCAGCGCCAGGGTGTGCGGCAATACGCAGATCGAATTCGCGCCGCCCAGTCCCGCCGAGAAGGTCGCGATGGTCGCACGCAGCATGTTCACGTAAGGGTCGCGCTGGGTCAGCATTCGCCACGCCGTATCGGCGGCGATGAAAAGCGGCTTGGGCTCAAGGCCGCAGCTTTGCTCGATCCGCGCCCACAGCAGTCGCAGCGCGCGGAATTTGGCCAGCGTCAGAAATTGATCGGCGTCGGCGGAAAGCCGCGCATAGATCATGCCGCGCGCGGTATCCAGCGGCACGTTGACATCTTCCAGCGCCCGCAGATATGTGACCGCGACCGCCAGCACATAGGCAAGCTCCTGCACTTCGGAGCCGCCGGCATCGTGGATGATGCGTCCATCGGCGACAGCGAACGGCCCTTTGAAACCCTGTTCAGCAAGCTTCTTGATCGCACCGGTCATGGCGGGCGCGATCTCCCACCAGTTGTAGGCGCTCGAGCCCCAAACGGCGCACGCGCCGATCGGATCGAGACCGAAGCGGATATCGCAGGCGGACGCGTTGAGATTTTTGCGAGCGATATAGTCGGCGAGATAGGTCGCCACCATCCGCGACTGCGGCCCGATCTGAAGTTCGACCGAAATCCCCGCATCGATGAAGATGTCATTCAGGACTCTCTCGACTATCTCCGCGGTGGCTTCGAGGCCAAAGCCGTGAGCGCCGTTGGCCCCCGCGAACACCAGAGTAAGTCCATTGGCACCGTTTTCGAGATCGTGCAGCGCCTGCGCATTGGCCTGCGCGGCATCGGGATGATCGATCCGCTGCATGATCTGCCATGGCGCCGCGGCCGCGCGGCTTCCGATGGCGCTCGCGCGCTCTGCGCGCGGATAGATGGGTTCGATCCGTAGACCGTCATAGGTCTTGCTGACCAGTTTCTCGAACGGCGCGCCTTTCAGCACGCCGTCGACCAGCTTGCGCCAGTCGTCCTGGGTCGCGGCGGGAAAATCGGCGGCCAGCCGCAGATCGGAAGTGACGTCGTCGGGAGCAGAGGGCATTCGGGCGTTCGTTTCCGGAAGCAATGTGGTTGTTCACGGCAAAATGCCACGGGGAGGCGGTCAAGCCAAACGGTTGTTGAGGCCGTCAAGCGGCCAACCGCTGTGCAAAAACGCCGCCTCAGGCTGCCTCAATCTGCCTTGGGTTTGCCGCAACGATTTTTCGAGCGGATTTTGGCCTCAGTCGGGGTCGGGCAGGCGCTCGATTCCGGCGGTCGAGACCTCGGCAAGCGCGGCCTGAACGGTCTTTCCGCTAATCTTGCGATCCGGCGCGATTTCCGCCAGCGGGACCAGCACGAAGGCGCGCTCGAACAGGCGCGGATGCGGCAGCGTCAACTCCGGTTTATCGAGTTCGACATCGTCATAGGCGATCAGATCGAGGTCCAGCGTGCGCGGTCCCCAGCGTGTCTCTTTCGCGCGATCACGGCCAAATTTCTTTTCGATCTTGTGCAGCGTGAACAGCAAAGCATGCGGATCGAGAGCTGTTTCAATCTCGATACAGGCATTGATGAAGCTGTCCTGTTTCTCCTCACCCCATGGCGGTGTGGCGTAGTCGGACGAACGGGCAACGAGCGCAGCCTGTGTCATGCCGCAGATGTTCGCGATGGCCTTGCGGAAGGTTGCTCTGACGTCCCCGACATTGCCGCCGAGCGCGATAATAACGTTAGCCATGCGCTGCTATTGCCGGTTGCGGGTCAATATAACGCCGACGTCGTCGAAGATTGCGGCGATCGGCGCGTGCGGCTTGTGCACGGTGACCTTGATCGTGTTCACACGCGGAAATGCTTCCAGCACCGCGTCGGCGACCGCGCCGGCCGCGCGTTCAAGCAGCTTGTAGTTGGCATTCTTGAACGCGGCGGTAGCCGTCGCCACCACATTGGAATAGGACACGGTATCGGCGAGACGGTCGGTTTGGGAGGATTCCGACAGATCGGCCGACAGTTCGAGATCGATCACGAAGCGCTGGCCCACTGCGGTCTCGTGCTCCATGACGCCGTGGCGCGCATGGATCACGACACCGCGGATAAAGATCGTATCGGTCATCGTCTGATCCTTGACTTTGTCTCGACTATGCCTTGGCCTCGATGGCCTGCGCAACACGCAACGCTTGCACGGTTTCAGCGACATCGTGCGTGCGGATGAGCCGTGCGCCCGCTTTGACCGCGATCAGATGTGCGGCGATTGAGCCGCCGAGCCGCTCTTCGGGCTCTGACGGCACCACCGCACTAATGAACCGCTTGCGCGACGCGCCGACCAGAACCGGCAGGCCAAATGTCCTGAATTCGGCGAGTCGGGCCAGCGCCGTCATGCTCTGTTCCGGCGTTTTGCCGAAGCCGATGCCGGGATCGAGTACGATATTGCCCGCCGGCAAGCCGGCCTTCGCCGCGATCTCCAGCGATCTCTGAAAGAACGTCGCGATGTCCTGCATGATGTCGATGTCGGCATCGGCCTTGTCTCGATTGTGCATCACGATAACGGGCGCGTTGTGCGCAGCGGTGACGCGCGCCATATCCGGATCACGCTGCAAACCCCAGACGTCATTGGCGATCGCAGCTCCCTGGCCAAGTGCCCACGCAACGACGGACGATTTCATGCTGTCGATCGAGACGGGAACGCCCAGCGCGACGGTGGCGGCAAGAACAGGCCTCAGCCGGTCCATTTCCTCGTCGTGGGAGACTGGCTGGGATCCATAGGGGCGGGTGGATTCACCGCCGATATCGATGACGTCGGCTCCTTCCGCGATCATGCGGCTGGCCTGAGCCAGCGCTCGCTGCGGTGTAATGAATTGCCCGCCATCGGAAAACGAGTCCGGGGTGATATTCAGTACCCCCATCACCAACGGATGCGGACGCGACAGCAGCGCATGCAGCAAAGGATGGAGTGCGTCGTTCGTCATATGCCTGGATATGGAACTTGCGGCGGCCATGCGGTCGCTTTGCGCGGTCCCAGGCATGGTGTCAAGGCGCGAAAAAGCCTCTTTTAGAGGCCCCGGCAGCCGCCGGATGGCCGGTTCAATAGGTGATCTTGAGTGGAAGTTTTCGCGCGTGTTCGATCAGTTCGCCGATTGATTTCTCGGAAGGTAGGACGCTGACCAGTTTGCTTTTGGTGTTCACATCCTTCATCGCCAGAGCCAGACGAGCTGGATTGCGATGCGTAAGTTCGCGTACCGTGGTGACGCCGGCCGCGCGCAGCAGCTTGGTCTTGCCGTTGCCCATTCCCGGGATACGCATGTAGTCGGCGATGTTGGCCCATTCGAGCAACTGCTGTTCGCTGAACCCGGTCTTCGCGGCCAGCATCTTGCGGCCTTTCGGAGATCGCGCGGCTTCCAGCAGCGCGTCGGTCGTACGGATGCCGACGGACTTCAGTTTCTTGGCATCGACGGCGACCAGACCTTCGATCTTGGAGATTGGATATGTCATGATACTCAGGATGATGAAGGTGCTTTATGCGAACTGGCGGAGGCCTGGCGTCCCTGCGATGATCTCGCCCATCTGATCCGCTCCAACTCTGTCGCGGCCGAACCTTAAAAGTTCACGCGCAACGTTCTGAATTTCACCCATACCCAAGCCCAGCGCCATCAGTTTGCTACCGAGCGCCATAAGGCCGCCACCCATCAGTCTGTCAAGACTTCCACCGCTGGCAGGGGCGCCGATCGCCGCGCTAGCGCCCGGAATTCCATCGATCAGCGCCTGAACTTTCTCTGCGGGCCCTTCTTTGCGAAGAAAATCCAGGATGAGGCCGACGGCTTTCCCCGCAACGGCATTATCAATGCCGGCTTTCGCAGCAAGCTGCGCGATCAACTCGTCCATATTGCCCCGCCTCTTCCGGTTGCTTGCCGGATCGTTGCTTATATTTTTATCTTGATACTCTACGATGCGAAATACAAGCGAGGACCGAAGGACAACGCAGATTGACCCTCAATCGCGGAAGAAGTGTTGCCGCGATGCAAGGCTGGATGCGTCATTCATGTCAAAACGTCGCGGGTCGTAGATCGTTTGTAGGATGGAACGCAGTTACGACTATCCTCCAAGATAGTTTTAGCGTGGTGATTTCGAGCGCGTTGCAGCTGTTCGCCGGGTTCAATTGGTGCACAACATGACGTATGGTGATGATGCTCGGCGACTAGTGGAGTGGATTTGACATTCGCTACTCACTTGACCGCAGGCCCCGGACGCGAATGTCAAATCCAAAACTCTACTAGAACCTTATATTTGCTAGTGGTCCTTGATTCTAACATTCGCAAAGGCACTCGCTGAAATGGGATGCGAATGTTAGAATCGGACCAGTAGAGAGGCGATGCGATGGCGACGACAACCCAGATTGGCGATACCGATCAAAGCATATTCATCGGCAAAGGTGAGCAGCCCGCATGGCTGACGCTGGGTCTGGCCAATCGGCATGGTCTTGTCACCGGCGCTACCGGAACCGGAAAAACCGTGTCGTTGCAGGTGATGGCGGAGGGCTTTGCGCGCGCCGGCGTTCCTGTTTTTGCCGCCGACATCAAGGGCGATCTGTCGGGCATCTCGGAGGTCGGCGAAGCCAAGGATTTCATTCTCAAGCGCGCCAAGGATATGGGCCTGACATTCCAGCCCGATCAGTTCTCGACAATTTTCTGGGACTTTTTCGGCGAGCAGGGGCATCCGGTCCGCGCGACTGTCTCGGAAATGGGGCCGCTGCTACTGTCCCGCATGATGGATTTGAACGACGTGCAAGAGGGCGTGCTCAACATCGCCTTCCGGGTGGCGGACGAGCAGGGACTTTTGCTGCTCGATATGAAAGATCTGCGGGCCATCCTCTCCTTTATTGCCGAACATGCCGCCGAACTGACGACGCAATACGGAAACGTCTCGAAGCAGACCGTCGGAACCATCCAGCGCCAGCTTCTGGTGCTGGAGAACCAGGGCGGCGACAAGTTTTTCGGCGAACCGGCGCTGGCGCTGAAGGATTTCATGCGGACGGACAAAGACGGCCGGGGGATGATCAACATCCTGGTCGCCGACAAGCTGATGCAGAGCCCGCAGCTCTATGCGACATTCCTGTTGTGGATGCTGTCGGAACTGTTCGAAGAGTTGCCTGAGGTCGGTGACCCGCCGAAGCCGAAACTCGTGTTCTTTTTTGACGAGGCCCATCTTCTGTTCAACGACGCGCCCAAGGCGCTGATGGACAAGATCGAGCAGGTTGTGCGTTTGATCCGTTCGAAGGGTGTGGGGGTTTATTTCGTCACTCAAAATCCGATCGATGTCCCGGACAAGGTGCTGTCCCAGCTTGGCAATCGCGTACAGCACGCACTTCGCGCATTCACGCCGCGCGACCAGAAAGCCGTCGCGGCCGCGGCGCAAACGTTTCGGCCGAACCCGAAATTGAATACGGCCCAGGTCATCACCGAACTCGGCAAGGGCGAGGCCCTGGTGTCGTTTCTGGAAGGCAATGGTACCCCGGCCGTGGTCGAACGGGTCATGGTGCGACCGCCCTCTGCGCGGATCGGTCCGATCACGCCCGAAGAACGCAAAGCCATTATGGACAGCAGTCCAGTGAAGGGAAAATACGACACCACGATCGATTCTGAATCTGCCTATGAGATGCTTCAGAAGCGGGTCGCCGGGACCGCGGCGACCGCCGATGGATCTACGGGAGGGGGCATTCTCGGCCAACTCGGATCGGTGGTCGGCACTATCTTCGGGACCAATACCTCGCGTAGCAAGATGTCGACGGGGCAGGTGATCGCGCGTAGCGTCACGCGCTCCGTTACCAATAAAGTCGTCGGAGGTATCGTTGCTGATCTCGGCAAGTCGGTGGGCGGCTCGCTCGGCGGTTCAGTCGGCCGTGCTCTGGTGCGCGGCGCGCTCGGTGGGTTGCTGCGGCGATAATACGGCGGGAATACTATCTTTCATTTCCGGCGGCATGATTGCCCTCCTGCCGGAGGCGATGGTTTGCAGCCGGTTTCGTTTCTGATAACGCAGTGCGCTAGTGGAGTGGATTTGACATTCGCTACTCCCTTGACCACGAACTCTGGACGCCAATATCAAATCCAAAACTCCACTAGCAACTTATATTTGCTAGTGGTCCTTCGATTCTAACATTCGCGAAAGCATCTGCCCGAAACGGGATGCGAATGTTAGAATCGGACCATTAGCGGTGCTGCCGCGTCGATAACGGGAAATGCTCGTGCTGAGATGGCCATCTTTCCGGCGCCCGCTGGATGTTCTCTTTCTTGTGGCCTGTCTTCTGCTGACCGCCGATGTTCTGGTCCCTGAAATATGGGGGCACGGCAAGACCAAGGACTATGCACTCTGGTTCTGGGCCGGACAGCAGGTTTTGCACGGCGGCGATCTGTACCCGAAGGGGCTGAACGAGGTTTTTGACTTCATCTACCCGCCGCTGCCGGCCATTCTGCTCGCCATACCCAGCTATTTTGGAAAGATCCCTCTTTATCTCGGTCTGTCGCTTCTAAACGCCGTCGCATGGTGGATGACGGGGCAACTCTCCAATGCCATGACCGGATCAGGCAGAAGTCCTAGTCCCTGGCTCGCCGCATTGCCCGCAATAGTAACAATTACGTCTGTCTTCGACATGTTTGATCTCGGGCAGCCCAACCTGGTTCTTCTTGTCATGATGCTGCTCGGCTTTTGGTGGTTGTGGCAGGGAAGAGCCTGGATGTCAGGGAGCATGTTTGCGCTCGCGACGGCCATCAAGGTTTTTCCGGTCGCCGTGCTGCCTTATCTGTTGTGGCGCCGCCAATGGGTCAGCGCGGCGAGCATGGTCGCGTTCCTGGGCATTTTCCTGTTTCTGGTGCCGGCTCCCATCCGTGGGTTCGATCGTAACGTCTCGGAGTTGACCACATGGTATCGCGGCATGGTCGGATCGAATTCGGAGCAGGGGTTCGGGCAACGTGACGCGCAGAACTGGTCGTGGGTCAACCAGTCGATCATCGCCGTGACGCATCGGCTGGTGCGCCCGGTCAATTATAACCAGATCGATCCAGCCAAGGCGGCGCAATACATGAATGTTGCCGACGTCACCTACAAAACCGCAAATGAGATCGTGCTAGCCGTCTTTGCCGTGATCGGACTGGTCTTTATCGGCATCATTCCGGCGCGCTCGAAAATGATGCCAAAATCGACAGCCGAAGAACTGGGGATTCTGTTCTGTCTGATGACGATCGCCTCGCCATTGGCTCGACAGTATTACTTCATGTGGTTGTTCTTTCCTATAACGGTGCTGTGTCATCGCGCCGCCTTCGACCCGCGAGAGACTGTGCGAACGGCGACCCAATGGGCGCTCGGCGTGTCTTTTGGCCTGATGGTTCTCTCTCTTCCGATGTTTCCAAAATACTTTCAGGCCATCGGAAACAATCTTGCGGCGACCTTTGTTTTGATTGCCGCATTGGCGTGGCACATCCATCATGCGTCGGAACCGGCCGGTTTGGATCGGGCTGCGCCGGCAGGAAAAATCTGATCGTTTGTTTGAGTCGGCAAAATCATGGAAAACCGAATGTCCAGCACGTCACAACTTGAACCGGTTCTTGACCGCATCGATGCCGACTTTGACAAATGCCTCGAGCGATTGTTCGCGCTGCTGCGCATCAAATCGATATCCGCCGATCCTGCCTTTGCCGGAGATTGCAAAGCGGCTGCCGATCATCTCGCGGCCGATATTGCGACGCTGAATTTCAAGGCAGAAGTCAAGCCGACAGCGGGCCACCCAGCGATCGTCGCGACGAACAATGGCAATACCGGCGCGCGGCCACACGTTCTGTTCTACGGCCACTACGATGTTCAGCCGGTTGACCCGCTGAATTTGTGGACGCGCCCGCCGTTCGAACCTGAAGTCGCAACTCATGCCGATGGCCGCAAAATCATCGTGGCGCGCGGCGCGGAGGACGACAAGGGGCAGTTGATGACGTTTGTCGAGGCCTGCCGTGCCTGGGTTTCGGTGACCGGCTCGCTGCCGCTCGATGTGACGATCCTGATCGAAGGTGAGGAGGAGATCGGTTCGAAGAACTTCGTGCCGTTTCTCGAACAGAACAAAAAGGATTTTGCCGCGGACTTCGCGCTGGTATGCGATACCGGCATGTGGGATTCCGATACGCCGGCGATTACCACATCGCTGCGCGGATTGGTCTATGAGGAAGTGCTGATCAAGGCGGCGAATCGCGATCTGCATTCCGGCATTTTCGGCGGCGGCGCGCGTAACCCGATCCGGGTTCTCAGCCGAATTCTCGGCGGCCTCCAGGACGACGACGGCCACATCACCATTCCCGGCTTCTACGATGGCGTAAAGGATTTGCCGCCGGATGTTCTTGCTCAATGGAAGAATCTCAATCTGACGCCGGAAAAATTCCTTAAACCGATCGGGCTTTCGATTCCGGCCGGTGAAAAGGATCGCTTGCTGATCGAGCAGGTATCATCCCGGCCGACCTGCGATATCAACGGGATCATCGGCGGCTATACGGGGGAGGGCTCTAAGACGGTAATCCCGGCACAGGCTTCGGCAAAAGTATCATTCCGTCTCGTCGAAGGTCAGGACCCCTTAAAAATCCGCGCGGCGTTCCGCGCCTTCGTCAAGGAGCGTGTGCCAAAGGACTGCTCGGCTGAATTCATAGACCATGCCTACGCCCCCGCGATTGCGCTGGACTGGAACATGAAGCCGCTCGCCGCCGCGAAGCAGGCCTTGACCGATGAATGGAACAAGGAGGCGCTGCTGATCGGCTCCGGCGCGTCGATTCCGATCGTCGCCGATTTCAAGAAGACGCTGGGCCTGGATACCGTGTTGGTCGGCTTTGGCCTCGACGACGACAACATCCATTCCCCGAACGAGAAGTATGATCTGAAGAGCTTCCATAAGGGCATCCGGTCGTGGGCGCGCATTCTCGCGGCGCTTGCGGAAGTGCCGCGCTGAAGCGATTGTCGTTCACTCAACGGTCTATCGCTCAAATGAAAACGCCGCCCGGAATTGGGCGGCGTTTTAAATAGGCGTGTAGAGGGTGATAGCGCGAGCCTACACCAACCTTCAGGTCTTGTAACTGGGGTCGAGCCGGTCGAGCTTACGCAGCAGCGGGGGCCACACCAGCGTCGTGGAGCGCAATTCGGCGCGATCCGGATTGCCGACCACCATCGTGTTCTTGTCGATCACGGCCTGCTCCACCGGATAGGCGGTGGGACCGAGCATGCGGGTTCGAACTTGCATGGTGCAGGCGCGCTCGAGATGGAACATACGCTCGAAAGCAGATGCGACCGAACGGCCAACCGTGAGCGTGCCGTGATTGCGCAGCAGCATGTAGTTCTTGTTGCCGAGGTCCTTTTGCAGGCGCGGGCGTTCGTCGTGGTCGAGCGCGATGCCCTCATAGTCGTGATAGGCGAGATCGTGCGTCACGAGCTGTGCGGTCTGGTTCAGTGGCTGCAGGCCTTCCATGCAGCTCGCAACCGCGGTTCCGTCGGGGGTGTGCAGATGAAGCACGCAGCCGGCATCTTCGCGTACTTCGTGGATCGCGGAATGAATGGTGAAGCCGGCGGGGTTGATGCTGTACTCGCTTTTGGTCAACTGGTTGCCGTCGAGATCCACCTTGACCAGGCTCGATGCCGTGATCTCGTCGAACATCAGACCGTAGGGATTGATCAGGAAGTGATGTTCCGGTCCCGGGACCCGCGCCGAAATGTGCGTATCGACGAGATCGTCCCAGCCGTAATGTGCGACCAGGCGATACGCGGCGGCGAGGTTGACGCGTTGATTCCATTCCGCGTCGGTCATTTCCGACTGTACTTCCTTGAGGCGGGCTTCCGCTGGCGACATGCTGTTATCTCCCGTGGCGTCTCTGTTTGATTGTCGGGCGGAATCTAGCCCCGGCTCGACCGGTCAGCAAGCTGGGGACTTGGCTTGGCAGTCATGCCTTTGATCGCTGTCGACCTAAAGGTGAACCATCCTCGGCATGCCACGTTGGCCTTATGCCACGTCGGTCTTGGCGCCATCATCCTACCGGTAGCCGTAGGGCGAAATTGCCGACTGGCGAGGCGTACATTATGACGCTATCGTGGCATCGGGAGCCGGGACGCGTTTGCGCAGGCTTGGGGGGTGGAGTTGACGATGAGCGTGCTTTTGGTGACCGGGATCGGTGTGCTTTTGGCCGGTCTGGTAGCGGCAGCCTTCGGAATCCCCGTCAAGGAATTCAGCTTTGGCAATACCTTGATTTTGTCTGGTGCGGTCATTTCCTGCACCGGTCTGGTCATGATCAGCCTGTCGCTGGTCATCCGTGAATTGCGGGTGATCTCACAACGACTACGCCCAGGACAGGCGGTGTTAGATCGTAGCAACGATCTTCGATTGCCGGCTTCAACGATTCCTCCGGGCAAGGACATCGAGGACGGCCACCAACCGCTGTTGAATGCTGATCAAACCGCGCGAGACTCGGGGACCGATCCTGCCGTCGCGCCCTCCGTCCCGTCGCCGCTACCTTGGCAAGCGGAAATGTCCACTCGCGACCGCGGCGCTGTCCGCGCCGGGGCGGCCCCGGACGCGGCTGCGTCGGAGCTGCCGCCATCCCCTGATACGCCGGTGCCGCCGAAACCACGTCGCAATCTTCTGTTCTCGTCGTCCTCGCGGAAGGAGCGCGAGCGTGCGACGGCGCGATCAACCGATCCGGCCGCCACCAGCATGTTTCCGCCAGCGCCTTTGACAGCTGCTCCTGACGCGGAAATTTTGCCGCCGCCGTCATTTGACGATGCCTGGCCGCGGTCGGATCGTTCGCGGCTGGAACAGGGCCGCGTGTCCGCAGCTGCTTCGGCTGTTGGTGCCAGGACCGATCGGGATCGTAGTACTTCGGACAGCCGAAACCAGAATTCTCCGGCGGTTACGGTGCTGAAATCCGGTGTTGTCGACGGGATGGCCTATTCGCTCTATTCCGACGGCTCGATCGAGGCGCAAATGCCGGAGGGCATGATGCGTTTCGCATCGATCGACGAGTTGCGCGCGCATCTCGATCAGCGGCCTTGACCAGTCACGCGTGAAATAAATCATGCGCGCGCCAGCGTCGTTCTTGTCACTCTGGCAACAATTCGCCCATACTTACCAAGTAAAGACAGATTCTGATCTTCATTTGAGCGTATCGATATTGTCCGATCCGAGAGATTGAGATCATGAGCGACACGGCGGGTAAAAGCTTTATCGACCTCACCGCGGAGATCGTGTCGGCTTATGTCAGCAACAATACGACGCCAGCATCCGAAATCCCGGCGCTCATCAGTCAGGTTCATGCCGCGCTGGCGCGCGTGTCCTCCGGCCGAAGCGAAACATCCATGGAACCGGCCAAGCCTGCGGTTTCCGTCAAGAAATCAATGACCGCCGATTATCTGATCTGTCTGGAAGATGGAAAGCGCTTCAAATCGCTCAAGCGGCATCTGCGGACGCAGTACAACATGACCCCAGAGCAATATCGGGACAAATGGCAGCTTCCGGCCGATTATCCCATGGTGGCCCCGAATTACGCGGTGGCGCGGTCGCAACTGGCCAAAAGCATGGGTCTTGGCCAGCAGCGTCGCCGACGAAAATAACGCGCGAGGAGCTTTCGGACAACAGATTTTAGGAATAATATCCAAAATCTGTCATTTGCTCCTTCTAATTGTTCCTCCAAATATTTTTGACCAACGCTATCCCCGGGGTATAGAAGCGCGTCTAGGATATGTGATTATATTCCTAGAATGAGGCCGCGTCCATGCTTCTGTCCCATCAGTCCACGCTCCCCGGGTCCATTCGGCGATCCTCAACGCGTGCCAGACGACTTTGTCACGAAATCACGGATCATGTGGCCGGCGAGTTCGGACTCGAGCCTGCGGCGGTAACGTCCCCAACCCGAGGGGCACCCCAAGCGGCCTTTGCGCGGCAGGTCGCGATGTATCTGGCGCACATTGGCTTCGCGTTGAGTTTCGAGACCATCGGCCGTGTATTCGATCGCGATCGTACAACGGTCGCTCACGCCTGTCGGGTCGTTGAAGACAGCCGTGACGACGTCAGCTTGGATCGCCGCCTCTCGGCGCTGGAACTGATGTGTGCCGAAACTGCGAGCGAACGCCTCCAGGGAGCGGCCGATGTCAGCATCTGATCGCCGAGGTAACAAAGCGGCACGGCGGCCGAAAAGTCAGCCGGTCGAAATCGTGGATAAGTTTCGTGCACAGCATCTCCTCCTTTCTGAGCGCGAGATCATGACCGAAGCCGGTACCGCGAGCGTGATCGTCAACGACAGCGAGAGTCCTCTCGCCTGGCTGGCACGCCGTAAGGGCCGCGATGGGCGCGCCATGATCAGTCCGGATCAATTTATCGCGGGCGAAAAGTTACGAGCGGATTTTACACGCGGGAATTTGACGCCACGTGTGACCTCGAATTGGTCGGCGCCAAGCGGAGGAGGATCGCGCGGGTCCGGTGGAAGTGCCGGTGAAATGACCGATCTGATCGTGGCATCCCGTCAGCGTGTGCGGTTGGCACTGCAGGCCTGCGGGCCGGAGTTTTCCGGCCTTCTGATGGATGTTTGTTGTTTTCTGCGCGGGCTTGAAGATGTCGAGCATGAGCGCGGCTGGCCTCCGCGATCGGCGAAGGTCGTGCTGCAACTGGCGCTGGACCGTCTGGCGCGGCATTACGGTCTGGTGAGCGAAACGCGTGCCGAAGCGAATGCCCATGTGCGGACGTGGCTGGCGAGCGACGCAGTTTTTACGAGCCGTTGATCGTTCAGGCGGCGGCGGCCAGCGCTTCCTGCGCATCCCTGCGAATGCGTTCGACCATGGAGCGCAGGCCGTTGGAGCGCTGCGGCGTCAGATGCTCGCGAAATCCCAACTCGTCAAACACGGCAATCGCGTCGGTATCGAGAATGGCTTGCGGGCGTCGACCGGAATAAAGCGTCAGCAGGATCGCAATCAGGCCACGAACGATATGCGCGTCGCTGTCGCCGACATAGTTCAGTATTGCCTCGTTCTTGTCGTCGCGGGCGGTCTTGCGGGACAGCCAGACCTGGCTGGCACAACCCTGCACCTTGTTGGCGGCGGAATGCTCGTCATCCGTCATCGGCGCTAGGGTGCGTCCGAGTTCAATGACGTACCGATAGCGGTCGTCCCACTCGTCCAGCAGCGCAAAATTGTCTCTGATTTCGTCGATTGTCATCGCGGTCCGCATCTATCGTGTCTGAGCCTTATATAGGGCTTCGGACGCGTGAAATCGATATGGGCGCGGCGATCTCGCGGAAATTGTTCGATTTAATTCGCCGGGACAGTTTCCGGAGCCGAGAGCTGCCACTCAGTCTGCAAATCTTCGGGTGTCAGCGTATCGCGCGGCGCATCCGTGGGAGTCGCCCCGTCATCGGATGCCATGGCGTCGATCGACCCCGTGTGATCGGGAGCGCGCTTGTCGGTGATGATCCGGTACAATTTTTTCGCGCCGTCCTGCGCGCGCTGCCCGATTGCGACCGCGGCCTGACCGCCGACTTCGCACGCGGTTGGCTGACGCGTGCAAAATTGACTCATGTCCGATACAGCCGCCGTGGCGGCCGACACGGCTTCCGATGCGCCGATCTGCGGACCCTTGTCCGCCTCAGGCGCCTTGTCCCTCGGCAGCAGCACGAGCACGAGCCCGAGCCAGAATGCCATGCGAATCAGGAAAAACATGTCGCGTCCCTATGCGTCTTTTTCACCCCGTTGCGTTCAATCCCGCAATCTGACCCTTCCGTATCAGGTGGTCCTAAATCTTGAGTATTTCCGCAGCGTTTAAAGCGCAGAAAATCCAGTTGGGAGCGGCGGAATTCGATTCGGCGTAAATTTTCGATTGATGCGGTGTCCATATCGAAGGCCGTGCGGGCTGTCCGTCCACCATTTCGAAACCATATGCGTGAGTGATGGAAACCTTGCGTTCACCATTCGCGCCGAATGAAGTCTAAGGCCGGTGCGAAAACGGCAGCGGCGCGCGTTGTTTCGCCACGGACAGCGGTGCCTTAGCGTTCGCTTAAGTTCGCTCTGACACGGTGGGTCAACGAAAATGGAGGCGTTCCAGCGCGTCTGGTGTGACGTAAGCTGAAGCGCGAGTGACGTGACCGCATTGAATCTCATTCGGGATTGCCTCGACGCCCTGCTGCATCCGTCGGCGCGATATGATGCGCTGACACGGGCGCGCCATCGTGCGTTCATGGGACCGCGCCTCCTGGGAAGTCTGGTCGCGTTTGCGGCGTTTCCTGTCTATCTCGCGATTCGTGGTGCGCCGTCGGCGATCGAAGTGGCTGCTTTCGCCTGGCTCGTTGCGCCGATCCTTCTATCTTATTTTCTGTCCCGCACCGGCCGTTACGAAAGCGCGCACGTATTGTCGTCGATCGCGCTCGCTAGTCTAGTCATGATGATCGCGATTGCGACAGGTGGGATCGAATCGTTCGCGGCGATCTGGCTTGTCGTAATTCCGCTGGAAGCGGCGCTTTCCGCATCGCGCCGCGTCGTCGGATTTGCATCGGCGCTGGCGGTGTCGTGCGTACTCGCGCTGATTGCGATGAATTATTTCTATGTCCTGCCGCCGTCCGACACTGGCGCGGTGACGCATAGCGTCTTCATGGCCTTCGGCGTTGCGTCCGGAACGCTCTATGCGGCGGGTCTGGCCTTCAGCGCTGAATCGCTTGCACGTACCGGCGCCTCGTTGCTGAACGTGGAGGAGGACCGCTACCGTCTGTTGGCGCGTAATATGAGCGACGTGATCTCGCGCCACAGGCGCAACGGCGCCGTTCAGTTCATCTCGCCTGCCGCGGAAACCTTGCTCGGCGTGGCTGCCTCAAGCTTGCAGGGCCATGGCTTGTTCGACCGGGTGCATGTCGCAGACCGGCCGGCTTATCTGACCACGCTCGCGGCCGCGGCACTTGGCGGAAACGCGCAAAGCGTCGAATTCAGACTCAGGCGCGATCTTACGCGCGGTCCGCAGGGAGAGCCGCGCCATCCAGCCGATTTCATATGGGTGGAAATGCGTTGCCGGCCGCTCGAACACTTGCCCGTTGCCGGAACGCCCGCTGAGGCCGAGGTTGTCGCGGTGATGCGCGAGATCACCGACCGGAAACATCAGGAGCATGCTTTGGATCTGGCGCGCACCACAGCCGAACGCGCCGATGCCGCCAAGACCCGGTTTCTCGCGACCATGAGCCACGAGTTGCGTACGCCGCTCAATGCCATCATCGGCTTTTCGGAAATGATCGTTCAGGAGGATGTCCTGATGCTCAATGCGGCGCGCCGCAAGGAGTATGCGCAACTGATCAACGATTCCGGCCAGCATCTGTTGTCGGTGGTCAACAGCATTCTCGATATGTCGAAAATGGAGTCCGGAAACTTCGAGATATTGCCGGAACCGTTCGCGCCGCGCGATGTGCTGGTCGGCAGTTGCAATCTGCTCGCGCTCAAGGCGCGCGAAAACGGCATCGAACTTGTCACGCGCGCTCCCGAAGATCTTCCGCAGATCACCGGCGATCCCCGGGCGTTCAAGCAGATTGTCCTGAATCTGGTATCGAACGCGATCAAGTTCACCGAGCGCGGCGGAAACGTCACGATCTCCGCTCGCGTCGAGGGCGCGCGCATGGTTCTGCGCGTGGTGGACAATGGTGTTGGTATCGCTCCCGAAGATCTCAAGCGGATTGGCGATCCGTTCTTCCAGGCTGGAAAAACCTACCAGCGGCGTCATGAGGGAACCGGGCTTGGGCTGTCGATCGTCAAGAGCCTCGTTGGGTTGCATGGCGGCGAGATGGATGTACAAAGCAAGCTCGATGAGGGGACGACCGTGAGCGTCACGCTGCCGCTGACGTTCGTATCCGCCCCCAAGTCATCGTCGGACAATATCGCGACGCTGACACCCCCAGCGCGCCCTGAAAAGCAAGACCAAGGTCATCAGGTGAAGAAAAGTGCCTAGAAAAGCTGTTGTGGATGATGTGATGCCGCCCCGCCGCCGCAGATCAGCTGCCGCTGCGAAAAGCGACGTTGACGAGGAGCGGGGCCTTGCCATGCGCATTCTGCTGCACAGCCCGAAAGATCTGCTTGCTGGATCCCTCGCATTTGCCGCGGTCGGCGCGATCGTTGCCAACGCCATGTTCATGCAGGCCGGTCATCATCCGTCGCCGATGTTCGGATCGAGCGTCGTGATTCCGATGGCCTCGCTGCCTGCCAATCCAATGCCGCGGCCTCGTCCGGTCGAAGCGGATACAACTGACGTCAAGCCAGGCGAGCAGGGCGGGATCGAATCGAAGGCTCTGCCGCCGCACGCAACAGCTGCGCATTCCCTGCGGCCGCCGGCACCTATCCCCGCATCCGCGCATAACGATCCCGTCGCTAATCTTATCAACTCGACACGCCGTGTTGCGACGGTTCAACGGACGCTGACGGAATATGGCTACGGCCAATTGAAGCCGACCGGAACGGTGGGCTCCGATACCCAGGCCGCGATTCAGAAATTCGAACGTGATCGCAAGATTCCGGTGACAGGCCAGATGTCGGATCGCTTGGTCCGCGAGCTCGTGGCCATGACCGGACGGCCGATCGACTAGCGCCTCCGGCGGGACTGGCCTATCGTCGCGTCATGAGATTGAAATCCAGCATATGGGTCGCCGCGTATCTGCGCCGCTGCCAGACCGAGGGCATATTCGGTGCGGTGCGCCGGCGCGGCGCAGAGGAGGCGGGCGCTGTGTTCGTCAAGCTGGCGCTGCTTAATGGCAACGCGATGCTGTACGCGCCCGCACCCCAGGCGGTTTACGATGACAGCCGGCCTGTCGAACGCGTTTTTGCCCCGTCATCCCGCGAGCCTGTTGCCGAGCAGGCGGTCGAAGATCGTCTCGCGAAAGAGGTGAATTTCGACCCCGACGTTTGGATTGTCGAAATCGAGGACCGAGCCGGACGGCACTTCCTTGATCTGGCACGGGCCTGAGGGAGCGGGTTTTACGTTCGCTACCAGCGATTTGACGCATCCCCGCGACTGAGGGCCGCAGCCCGATCCGGTGAAGGGGCTTCACTTTTGAGCGCTGCTGCCCATGTTATGAGCGCGTCCCCGTTTCGGGGAATGAGGGAACAACCATGAGATTCACCCAACGTGCGTTCGGCTTGATCAAGGCTTTCGCCGTCGTCCTGTCGCTGGCGCTTCCCGTCATTTTGGCGGTATCGGCCGCCGATGCCCGTGTCGGCGGTGGCAGAAGCTCGGGTTCGCGAGGCTCGCACACCTATTCGGCACCGCCGGTCACATCGACCGCGCCGAACGCGGCGCGTCCAATGGATCGAACCATGACACAGCCAAGCCGTCCGGGGACTGCTGCTCCAGCGGCCGGCGGTTTCTTCAACCGGCCCGGCATGGGCATGCTGGGCGGTCTCGCCGCTGGTTTCCTTGGCGCCGGACTGTTCGGCATGCTGTTTGGCGGCAGCCTGTTCGGCGGCCTTGGCGGTCTGTCTTCCCTGATCGGGCTCGTGCTTCAGATCGGCCTGATCGTCCTCGTTGTCCGCTTGGCAATGTCATGGTGGCAGCGCCGCAATACGCCTGCCTATGCCGGACCTACGCCGGGTCCCGGTGCTCAGGCAAATCCTCGCAGCGGCTTCGGCTTCGGGTCGGGGTCAAACGAGTCGCCATTGGAAATCACCCCGCCCGACTATGAAACCTTTGAGCGCTTGCTCGGAGAGATTCAGACCGCCTGGTCGAACGAGGACGTCAATACCTTGCATACGCTGGCGACGCCCGAAATGGTGTCGTACTTCACCGAAGATCTCAAGGCCAACGATGCCCGCGGCGTGGTCAACAAGGTGTCCGGCATCAAACTGCTGCAGGGAGACCTCGCGGAAGCCTGGCGCGAAGGCGATACCGACTATGCGACGGTTGCGCTGCGCTATTCGCTTGTCGACAAGACCATCGAGCGCACGAGCGGTCGCATGGTCGAGGGCAGCGACCAGCCGCAGGAAGTGACCGACGTCTGGACATTCGTGCGGCTTCGCGGTGGAAAGTGGGAACTGTCCGCGATCCAAGAGACCTGACCGGCAGCGGTGATTATTCAATAGGAGGCGTCACGGTAATTCCGTGGCGCCTTTTTATTTGTGCTGAACGAAGGGCTCGATCGTGCGTTGCCTCGGGAATAAATCCGTAAGGCGTGGGTTGAGGGAATTGCGCTCAGAACCGAACAACGATTGGAGGAAGCGATGATTGCGGCGGACGGGATCATTTCGCGGATTTGCTTTGGTGCAGTCGCTGGATTGCTGGTGACTGCGGCGGTTCAACCTGCGCATGCGCAGGTCGCTGACATGAGTTTCTTCGTCACAGACGTCGGGATCGGCAATGGCGGAAACCTCGGAGGTCTGGCCGGCGCTGACAACTACTGTCAGACCCTGGCACAGACATCAGGCGCGGGTGCAAAGACCTGGCGCGCCTACCTGTCAACGCAAGCCGCCGACGGCAAGCCGGCCGTCAACGCACGCGATCGCATCGGCAAGGGCCCGTGGCAGAATGCCAAGGGTACGGTGATCGCGAAGGACGTCGCTGAACTGCACGACGCCAATAATCTCACCAAGCAGACGGCACTAAGCGAAAAAGGCGAGGTGATCAACGGTCGCGGCGATAAGCCCAACCGCCACGACATGCTGACGGGATCACAGCCGGACGGGACGGCATTTGCTGGTGCCGATGACCGGACTTGCAAGAACTGGACGAGCAGCACCCAAGGTTCGGCGATGCTTGGCCATTCGGATCGGATGGGTTTACGCGACGACGATGCCTCGAAGTCGTGGAATTCGTCCCATCCTTCGCGGGGGCCGGACGGCGGCTGCAGCCAGAATGATCTCAAGAGCACGGGCGGCGACGCGCTATTCTATTGCTTTGCCGCGAACTGAGGTGATTGCAGCTTGCTGCACGCAGTCTCAGGCTACGGCGCGTGCGGCAGAAGGAGCAATTCCCGGGGTCAACTCGTCTCGCACGAACTGTGCCGCGGCGTTAATGACGCCGGGCAGTTGCGCGAGCGATACGGGCTTGGCGAACAGATAGCCCTGACCTTTTTCACAGGCTTCACGGGCCAGGAACTCCCACTGCGCTTCGGTTTCGATGCCTTCGGCGAGCACGGGGATGTTGAGGCTTTGTCCAAGTGCGAGCACGGTGCGGACGATCGCAGCCGCCGAAGCGTCGCTTGGGAGACGACGCACGAAAGACTGGTCGAGTTTGATCTTGTCGAATGGAAACGCATGCAGCGTTGCCAGCGACGAATAGCCGGTTCCAAAATCGTCCATTGCGATGGAAATGCCCATCGCTTTCAGCTTGCGCAGAATATGCAGACCGCGGGTCTGGTCCGACATCAGCGTCGATTCCGTAATCTCGATTTCCAGCCGCCGCGGTGATAATCCGGTTTCCAGCAAAATCGCACGGATGACTTCAGCCAGATCGTCCCGCTTCAACTGAACGGGCGACAGGTTGACGGCGATGGTCCCCGGCAGGTTGCCCGCCGCGGCGTCGCGGCAGGCGGTGCGCAGTGCCCATTCACCCATCGGAACGATGAGTTCGCTTTCTTCGGCCATCGGGATGAATTCACCCGGCGAGATCATGCCGCGCTTGGGGTGCCGCCATCGCATCAATGCCTCGGAGCCGCAGATGCGGCCGTCATGCAGCGTCGTCTGCAGTTGATAGTGAAGCTCCAGTTCGTTTCTCTCGACGGCATAGTGCAGATCCCTGGCCAGCGCCCGCTTCTGCCGGATCGCATCGTCCATCTCGCGGTGATAGGCGTTGATCGTGCCACGCTGCTTGGTCTTGCCGCGATACATCGCAAGTTTGGCATTGCTCAGCAGATGATCGCGCTCGGGATTATCGGTGGGAAAGATCGAGTAACCGATCGACGCGGAAAGGCTGATGTCCTGTCCCTGGACCTTGAACGGCTGCTCGAACAGCTTCGAGATGCGTTCGGCAAAGGCCTGAGCGTCATGCGGGTGATTGCCGGACATCATCAACCCAAGGAATTCATCGCCGCTCTGTCGTGCCAGAAATTCGCCTGAAGCCAAGACTTGACGCATACGACCCGCGACCTCGATCAGCAGGAGGTCGCCCGCGCTATGGCCGAAAACGTCGTTGACATCCTTGAAGCCGTCGATGTCGATCGAGAACGCGGCGAGCTTGTGTGCCTTTTCGTGGGACTCCGCGGCGTCGAATGATAGCCGTTCGTTGAAGGCAATGCGGTTGGGCAGTCCCGTCATGGTGTCGTTGAACGAGAGCTGATTGATGCGCTCGGCGGACTCGGTGCGAGTGCGCAGGTCAACGATATAAGTCGAAAAGCCGCTCCCCATCACCAGCAAGACCGCGCTGACAACAGCAGTGGCGAGAACCGCCGCCGGAATGAGATAGCCCGGCAGCACAACGGATTGATCGGGCACGAGGCTTGACGATGCCGTCAATGCGTAATGCATCGTGCAGACCATGAATGCCAGCACGATGGCCGCGCCATGCCGGCAGTATCGCGTCACCGGACGATTGGCGCGATTGACGGAGAGAGCGCTGAGGCCGAGGCCGAGCAGAAACGTCACTACGACGCCGTAAGCGTTCCAATGAACGCTGCCGTGGATATGCCAACCCTGAAACGCGATGTAGTGCATGCCGAGAATGCCGATCCCCATCACGAGACCGCCGGTTTCGGGGGCGAGCGTGAAGTGACGGCTGCCGATTTCGAATCCCGCGAGGCAGGACATGATGGCGATCACGAGCACGAGGCCAGTTGCAAGCGGCTCAAAACCGCTGTTGAGGGACGGATCGAGGGCAAGGATCGAAATGAATGTCGAGGCCCAGAGTGCAGCTCCGGTGCCGACCGATGCCATGAATAACCAGCCGACCCGGATCGCTCCCGCCGTGGCACGTGCACGCGCGAAATGACGCATGCCGACCCAGGTCCCAAACAGGCAGACCGCTCCGGCGAGGAACACCAGAATCTGATGGTACGCGAAAGCT
>JBEPUM010000040.1:0-23427 GCA_041691515.1 Pseudomonadota bacterium
GCGGCCCCTACCGGATCAAGAGCTTCGAGGCAGCGCGCTCGGTCACGTTCGAGCGCGTCAAGAATTACTGGGGCCGCGATCTCAACATCAATGTCGGCCGCAACAACTTCGACGAGTTGCGCTACGAGTATTTCCGCGACGGAACGGTCGCCATCGAGGCCTTCAAGGGCGATCAGGTCGACTGGCGCACGGAAAACAGCGCCAAAAACTGGGCCACGGCCTACGATTTTCCAGCTGTGAAGGAAGCTCGGGTCGTTCTGGAGGAATTCCCCAATCGCAGTTCGGGCGTGATGCAGGCCTTCGCCCTCAATATTCGCCGCGACAAGTTCAAGGATCCGCGTGTTCGCCGGGCGCTGAATTTCGCGTTCGATTTCGAGGAAATGAACAAGCAACTGTTCTTCGGTCAGTACAAGCGCATCGCAAGCTATTTCGAAGGCACAGAATTGGCCTCAAGCGGACTGCCCGAGGGCGCAGAGCTTGGAATCCTCGAGACCGTGCGCACCGAGGTGCCGGCCGAGGTGTTCACCACGCCATACAGCAACCCGGTCAGCGGCACCCCCGAAGCAGTGCGTAACAATCTGCGCGAGGGTTTGAAGCTGCTGAGGGAGGCAGGATACGAGGTGCGTGATCGCAAGCTGGTGGACAGCAAGACGGGGGCGCCATTCGAACTGGAGTTGCTGTCGGAAGATCCGAGTTTCGAGCGCGTCATGCTGTTCTTCAAGCCGTCGCTGGAGCGCATGGGCCTTACCGTCAGTATTAGGACCATCGACCCGACCCAATACGAGAACCGCCTTCGAAGCTGGGATTTCGATGTCGTTGTCGCATCCTGGGGCGAGTCGCTGTCGCCAGGAAACGAGCAGCGGGAATTCTGGGGCTCGCATGCCGCGGATACGCCTGGTTCGCGCAACATCGTCGGCATCAAGAATCCTGCGATCGACAAGCTGATCGAACGCGTGATCTTTACCAAGGACCGCGCCGATCTCGTCGCCGCCACCAAGGCGCTCGATCGGGTTCTGCTATGGAATAACTACGTCGTGCCGCAGTGGACGTATTCCAAGGTGCGCACCGCGCGGTGGGATCGCTTCGGCAGGCCCGCCGAGATGCCGAAGTATGGCCTGTCGGCCTTTCCGGCGATCTGGTGGTACGATGCCGACAAAGCGGCCAAGATCGGCAAGCGATCTTGAGGAGTTTCAAGGGGATGAGGCAGCCCAGCCGCCGTCAGGTGATCGGTCTCGGGATCGGTGCGGCAACCGCGGCCTGGTTTCGTCCAGCGAAGGCGATCGCGATTGATGCAGCGGCCGAATCTCACGGCATGTCGGCGTTCGGCGATCTGAAATATCCCGTCGATTTTCACCACTTCGATTACGTGAATGCCGATGCGCCGAAAGGCGGATTGTTTTCGACCATTCCGTCCAGCCGCGCCTTCAATCAGTCGTTCTTCACCTTCAATTCGCTGAACGCCTTCATTCTGAAAGGCGACGGCGCGCAGGGCATGGGGATGACATTCACCTCGCTGATGGCGCGCGCAGGCGACGAGCCCGATGCGATGTATGGCCTGGCTGCGAAGACGGTGCGTATCTCGGCCGATGGATTGACCTATCGGTTCACGCTACGGCCGGAAGCCCGGTTTCAGGACGGGAAAAAACTGACAGCGCACGATGCCGCCTTTTCGCTGACGATGTTGAAGACCAAGGGTCACCCTCTGATCACGCAGCAGATGCGCGACATGGCCAAGGCCGAGGCGATCGACGATGCGACGCTGGTCGTCACCTTCGCTGCCAAGCGCGGGCGCGATGTGCCGCCGTTCATCGCGGGCATGCCGATCTTTTCGAAAGCCTACTACACGGCGCACCCGTTCGAAGAATCGACGATGGATGTCCCGCTCGGAAGTGGGCCTTACAAGGTCGGGCGATTCGAATCCAATCGCTTCATCGAATTCGATCGGGTCAAGGACTGGTGGGGCGCCGGCCTTCCGGTCAATCGCGGCAGCTATAATTTCGATACGGTGCGATTCGAATTCTATCGTGACCGCGACGTGGCGTTCGAAGGCTTCACGGGCCGCAGTTATCTGTACCGCGAAGAATTCACCTCGCGTATCTGGAATACGCGCTACGATTTTCCGGCGATGACCGAGGGCCGGGTGAAGCGCGAGCAACTGCCGGACGACACGCCATCCGGCGCGCAGGGCTGGTTCATCAATACCCGCCGCGACAAGTTCAAGGATTCCCGCGTGCGCGAGGCGCTCGGCAGCGCCTTCGATTTCGAGTGGACCAACAAGACCATCATGTACGGCGCTTACGTGCGAACGGTATCGCCATTCCAGAATTCGGATCTGATGGCAACCGGCTTGCCGTCGCCGGAGGAAGTGGCTCTGCTGGAGCCATTTCGCGGCAAGGTGCCGGATGAAGTGTTCGGCATGCCGTTTATGCCGCCGGTGTCCGACGGATCGGGACAGGATCGCGCGCTGCTGCGCAAAGCCGTGCAACTTTTGAACGATGCAGGCTTCCACATCAAGGACGGCAAGCGCCTGACGCCGCAAGGTGAGGTGTTTCGCGTCGAATTCCTGCTGGATGAGCCGGCATTCCAGGCGCACCATATGCCCTACATCAAAAACCTCGGGACGCTCGGCATCGAGGCGACGCTGCGGCTCGTCGATCCCGTGCAGTTCAGGGCGCGTCGCGATGATTTCGATTTCGACATGGCGATCGATCGCTTCGGATTCTCGACCGTCCCCGGCGACTCCTTGCGGCCGTTCTTTTCATCGCGGGCAGCGGCAACCAAGGGATCGAACAATCTCGCGGGCATCGCGGATCCCGCGATCGACTCCTTGATGGAGCAGGTGATCGCCGCCGACAGCCGCGCCAAACTCGTTTTTGCCGCGCGCGCGCTGGATCGCGTCATCAGAGCCGGTCGTTACTGGGTGCCGCAATGGTATTCGGCTTCGCACCGGCTAGCTTATTGGGATGAATTTGGTCATCCGCCGAGCCTTCCCAAGTACCTGGGCGTCATGGCGCCGGACATCTGGTGGTCGACGCCGAGCAAATCGGCCGCATCGGGGCAGGCGAAATAGAGCATGAGTGCATACATCGCACGCCGTATTTTGCTGATGATCCCCACGCTGCTGGGCATCCTTTTCGTATCGTTCGTGGTGGTGCAATTTGCGCCCGGCGGGCCGGTCGAGCGGGTGATCGCACAATTGAGCGGCGCGGACACCGGCGGCAGTTCGCGTATTTCCGGATCGTCCGGTGGGGACTTCGGCGCACGTGCTCAGGTTGGCGCTTCGTCCGAAGGCGTCAGTTCGAAATATCGCGGCGCGCAAGGGCTCGATCCCGCCTTCATCAAAAGCCTGGAGAAGCAGTTCGGCTTCGACAAACCGACGCCCGAACGGTTCGCGCTGATGGTGTGGAATTTCTCGCGCTTCGATTTCGGGAAAAGCTATTTTCGCGATACCACTGTCATTCAGCTCATCAAGGAAAAGCTGCCGGTCTCGATGTCGCTCGGCATCTGGATGACGCTTCTGACTTACTTGATTTCGATTCCGCTCGGAATTCGTAAAGCCGTCAAGGACGGATCGCGCTTCGACACATGGACATCGGCTGTCATTATTATTGGCTTTGCGATCCCCGGCTTTCTGTTTGCGATCCTTCTTATCATTCTGTTCGCCGGCGGGTCGTTCTTCAGCATCTTCCCGTTACGGGGGCTGACATCGGATGGCTGGAGCCAGTTTCCCTGGTACTGGAAGATCCTCGACTATTTCTGGCACCTGACGCTGCCGATTATCTCGATGGCGCTCAGCGCCTTCGCCACCATGACGCTGCTGACCAAGAACTCGTTCCTCGATGAAATCCGCAAGCAGTATGTAATGACCGCGCGCGCCAAGGGCTGCAGCGAGCGGCAGGTGCTCTACAATCACGTATTCCGGAATGCCATGCTGATCGTCATTGCCGGATTTCCCGGCGCCTTCGTTCACGCCTTCTTTTCGGGATCGCTTTTGATCGAAACCATCTTTTCGCTCGATGGGCTTGGCCTGCTTGGTTTTGAAAGTCTGCTCAATCGCGATTATCCCGTGGTGTTCGGTACGCTCTTTATCTTCTCGCTGGTTGGGCTTGTGGTGAACCTGATCTCCGATCTCACCTATATGTGGATCGACCCGCGGATTGATTTCGAGGCGCGGGAAGTCTGATGGTCCTGACCACGCCAGAACCCGTCGAAGCCACAACGTCGTCGCCGTTGGGCGAAGCCGTGCCGCCGTCGCGCCACCCGCTCCGCCTGTCACCGCTTAACCGCCGCCGCTGGCAGAATTTCAAATCGAACCGGCGCGGCTACTGGTCGCTCTGGATATTCCTGATCCTGTTCTTCATTTCGATGTTCGCGGAGCTGATTGCCAACGACAAGCCTTTCCTAATCAAGTTCGACGGGCATCTCTATTTCCCGGCGTTTGTCACCTATCCTGAAACCGCGTTCGGCGGGGATTTCGAAACAGCCGCAGATTATCGCGATCCCTATTTGCAGAAGCTGATCGCGGCAAAGGGCGGCGCCATCGTCTGGCCGCTCATTCGCTATTCGTACGATACGCACAACCTCGATCTGCCGACGCCCGCGCCGTCGAAGCCGACCTGGCTTCTGACCGAAGCTCAGTGCAAGGATGTGGTGCAGAGAAAGCATCTCACCGGCTGTCGCGATCTTGAGTACAATTGGCTCGGTACCGACGATCAGGGCCGAGACGTTGTGGCGCGCCTGATCTACGGATTCCGGATATCGGTGCTATTCGGGCTTTGCCTGACGATTTTTTCGTCGATCATAGGTATCGCGGCCGGTGGCGTGCAGGGCTATTTCGGCGGTTGGGTCGATCTTGGTTTCCAGCGCTTTATCGAGGTGTGGAACGCGATCCCCTCACTCTATCTGCTGCTGATCCTATCGTCGGTGCTGGTGCCCGGTTTCTTCGTGCTGCTGGGAATCCTGTTGCTGTTTTCGTGGGTGTCGCTGGTCGGCCTGGTGCGCGCCGAATTTCTGCGCGGCCGGAATTTCGAATACATCATGGCCGCGCGGGCGCTCGGTGTATCGAACGCGACCATTATGTTCCGCCATCTGCTGCCGAATGCCATGGTTGCGACCATGACGTTCCTGCCGTTCATCGTGTCGTCGTCGGTGATGACCCTGACGGCGCTGGATTTCCTCGGCTTCGGATTACCTCCGGGGTCGCCGTCGCTCGGTGAAATGCTGGCGCAAGGCAAGGCCAACGTGCAGGCGCCGTGGCTCGGTTTCACCGGCTTTTTTGCGGTCGCGATCATGCTGTCATTGCTGATTTTTATCGGCGAAGCCGTGCGTGACGCCTTCGATCCGCGCAAGACATTCAGGTAGGCCGGCATGGACGTCATCAATCAACCGCTGCTCGATGTCCGCGATTTGTCCGTTGCGTTTCGTCACGGCGGCGGGACGTCGGTCGCTGTCGATCGCATTTCGTTTGAAATCAGGCGCGGCGAATGCGTAGCGCTGGTCGGAGAATCCGGGTCGGGGAAGTCGGTCAGCGCGCTGTCTGTCCTGAAACTCTTGCCTTATCCAACCGCATCGCATCCTTCCGGCAACATCCATTTCAAGGGCCGTGAACTGCTCGACATGTCCGAGCGGGAGATCAGAGGTATTCGCGGCAACGAGATATCGATCATCTTTCAGGAGCCGATGACGTCGCTCAATCCGCTTCACACGATCGAATCGCAGATCAGCGAGATTTTACAGTTGCACGGCGGCGTTCGAGGCGCCGCGGCGCGCGCACGAACGCTGGAGTTGTTGACGCAGGTTGGCATTCCCGATCCGGAAACTCGCCTTGCCAGCTATCCGCACCAATTGTCCGGCGGCCAGCGCCAGCGCGTGATGATCGCGATGGCGCTCGCCAACGAACCCGACCTTCTGATCGCGGATGAGCCGACCACCGCGCTCGATGTGACCGTACAGGCGCAAATTCTGACCCTGCTGGCGGATATCCGCGCGCGGCTCGGAATGAGTTTGCTATTTATCACGCATGATCTCGGCATCGTCCGCCGCATCGCTGATGTGGTCTGTGTGATGAACGGCGGAAAGATTGTCGAGAAAGGACCGGTCGAACAGGTTTTCGCCGCGCCCAAGCACCCGTATACGCGCGAGTTGTTGGCCGCCGAGCCAAAGCCAGACCCCGCGCCGCCGCGTCCGGATTCGCCAGTTGTGATCTCGACCGACGATCTCAAGGTCTGGTTTCCGATCCGGCGCGGTCTGCTCCGCAAGACGGTAGGTCATATCAAGGCGGTGGACGGCGTGACGCTGGAGGTCCGCAAGGGCGAAACCCTCGGCGTCGTCGGCGAATCCGGTTCCGGCAAGACGACGCTCGGGTTGGCGTTGCTTCGGTTGATTTCGTCGGACGGTCCGATCGTTTTCCTGAGCAAGAATATTCAGGGTTTGCGTTTCAAGGAGATGCGGCCATTCCGCCGCGATATGCAAATCGTGTTTCAGGACCCGTTCGGAGCATTGAGCCCGCGAATGTCGGTCGGCGACATCGTGGCCGAAGGGCTCGGCGTGCATCAGCCGTCGCTGTCGGAGGCCGATCAGGAAGCCCGCGTCGTGAAGGCGCTGAAGGATGTCGGCCTCGATCCCGCGACCCGCTTTCGTTATCCGCACGAATTCTCCGGCGGTCAGCGCCAGCGCATCAGCATCGCGCGTGCCGTGGTGCTGGAGCCGAATTTCGTGGTGCTGGACGAGCCGACCAGCGCGCTCGATATGGTGTTTCAGGCGCAGATGGTCGATTTGCTGCGCGAGCTGCAGCGCAAGCGCGACCTGACTTATATCTTCATCTCCCACGATCTACGTGTGGTCGCATCACTCGCCAGCCATCTCATCGTGATGCGGCACGGCAAGGTAGTCGAGGAAGGTCCGGCTTCAGAGCTGTTCAAAAACCCGAAGTCGGACTATACGCGCGCACTTTTTGCCGCGGCATTCCGGATCGAAACCACGCCGGGCGCACCGACCGCGCAGTAGATCAATCCAGATTCGCTACAGCCGCTTCACGCTGGTCACGGTGCTTCCTGCAGCCTTGATACGGGCAACGGCGTCGTGAATGTTTTCGATGGCCGTCGCCATATGATGCGCATTGGCGTGAACAAGGGTAGTTGCGTCGCGCACGATCGCAACATGGCCTTTCCAGAACATCAGGTCGCCACGCCGCGGTTTGAGCGCCTCTGTGGCTGACAACGCTCGCCCCAAGCCGTTTTCCTGCATGTCACTGTCACGTGGGCATCCGATACCCGAAACGCTGAGCGAGATCTGCACAAGACCGGAGCAATCGATGCCCAGGCTGGTTTTACCGCCCCACAGATAAGGCGTTCCGATAAAGCGTTCAGCGATCGCGACGAAATCGCCCGCATTGCTATCGAGCGGCGCAATGTGGAAGGCCGGTATGTAGAGCCCACCAGTGGCGACCGCAAAGATGCCGTCATGGCGCTGGATGTTTAGTCGTGCGCCGAGCGGCAGCGCCTCCATCGGCGGCAGCTTGATTGACGGCCCCGGAAACGCCAGGGTTCGCAGCGCGGTGACCTTGTGCGTTGGTGCCGCGCCCGGCTTTGCGAGCGCGCGATCCGGAAGCCAGCCTACATAACCGTCGGCGTTTAATTGACCCCAGGCCCAGCCTTCCGAAGTGCGGTCATAGATCGTGACGCGTTCGCCGCGCAGCGCCTGAGTGTCGAGCATCGCATCGGGCGACGGTTCGCGTCGCAGCGGCGCGACCGCATCAACGATCTCGTAGTCTTCACCATCGACAAAGCGGGCAGCCTTGATCTTGCCTTCGAGGTATCTTGCAGCGATGTCCGGGCGGGCGGGCGTGAGACGGGGATCATCCATAGCGTTCGCTCAGCACTCTGTAGATGGCACGTGCGGCCTGACATTCGCCGCCTTCAGGGCGTGCCGGCTTCGCCGATGGCGTCCAACCATAGATATCGACATGAAGCCAGCTCTTCGCTGCTTCGACGAAACGTTGCAGGAACAGCGCACACGTGATCGATCCCGCGAATCCGCCCGATGGTGCGTTGTTGATATCCGCGACTTTCGAATCGAGCCACGCATCGTAAGGAGGCCAGAGCGGCATTCGCCACAATGGGTCGTTCTCCACCTGCGCACAGCGCGCGACGTCGAGCGCCAATTTATCGTCGTCGGTATAAAAGGGAGGTAAATCCGGTCCCAGCGCCACGCGCGCCGCGCCGGTCAGGGTCCCCATGTCGATCAAAAGGTCGGGCTTCTCTTCATCGGCGAGTGCAAGCGCGTCAGCGAGGACCAGCCGGCCCTCGGCGTCGGTGTTGCCGATCTCCACGGTCGGTCCCTTGCGCGATGGAAAAATATCGAGCGGCCGAAACGCATTGCCGGCCACGGCATTTTCCACTGCCGGAATCAGGACGCGGAGCCGGACCTTGAGCTTTGCATCCATAACCATCAGCGCCAGCGCCAGGACGTTGGCCGCGCCGCCCATGTCTTTCTTCATGATCAGCATGCCGCTGGCGGGTTTAAGATCGACGCCGCCGGTGTCGAAGCAGACGCCTTTGCCGACCAGCGTGACCTTTGGATACGCCGGATCGCCCCAGGTAAAATCGATAAGGCGCGGCGCGCGCGACGACGCCATTCCGACCGCATGGATCAACGGAAAATTCCGATGCCTCAAGTCGTCGCCGACAATGCAACTGAACGCCGCACCGAAACGCTGCGCAAGACTCTGGGCTGCTGCCGCAAGCTCCTCCGGCCCCATGTCGTTGGCGGGCGTATTGATCAGATCGCGTGCGAGGGACGCAGCTTCGGCCATCCGTGAGATCGCGGCGATGTCGACGCCGTCAGGCGGCACCAGCCGGGCTTTGGGTGCATCGGCTTTGCGGTAGCGGTCGAAGCGATAACTGCCGAGTGCAAAAGCCAGAACCGCGAGATGTAGATCCGGCGGCGTATTGGCAAAGCGAAATGTACCTGTAGGCAGCAGTTCTGGCAGCTTCCCTGCTTGAAATGGATTGGACGATCGGCTCGTTTGATCGCCAAGCCCGAAAAGAACGTGGGAAATCTCGCCGCTCACCTTGGGCAGCGCGAGATATTGTCCCGGCTTCGCGGCAAAGCCGCTGGCCTCGGCAAATCGGCGGGCCGCGTCATCCAGCTTGGCGCTGACCGATCCCCACGCCGCCTTGGTCACAAAGGTGATTGGAATGGCCTCTTCGGCCGGCGAGGTCGCAAACGCGGAATGCATATTGTCTCAATCTCTCGATTTGTTGATGCGAGTCAAACGGAGGAAGGCATGGGTGTCAGTCAGGGTAATTAACCAGACGTTAGGGTTAACAGTCTATTGCTGAGACCATCCAGCGTCCTCGATTTGCCCGCAAATTGTGAGTGAAAGTGCCATGCGTCAGCAGTCTTGTCTTGCCAGGCTTCTCGCATCCGCTGCTTTGACGGCGATACTGGCGGTTGGACTTGGCGGTTGCCAGACCTCAGGCATGCCCGACATCACCGGCTCGCTGGGCGCCAGGGCTGAAATAAACCCCGAAGCCGATCCGCGGCGCGCCGTGGAAGTCTACGGCGAACGATTTCGCGCCAACCCCAAAGACGCCGATGCGGCCCTGAAGTATGGACAAGCGCTGCGTGCCATCGGGCAACGCGGCCAAGCCGTGGCAGTGCTGGAACGCGCTGCGATTCTCAACCCAACTAACAAGGCATTGCTCGCCGGATGGGGCAGGGCGCTGGCCGATAACGGCCAGTCTCAACAGGCATTCGATGTCCTCAGCAAGGCTCACACGCCGGAAAATCCCGACTGGCGCATTCTGTCGGTGCAGGGAACCACGCTCGACAAACTCGGCCGTCATGACGAAGCACGGCGCTACTATGCCAGCGCGCTCAGGCTGATGCCCGATGAGCCGTCAGTGCTGTCCAACCTGGGCATGTCGTATGTTCTGACCAAGGAACTTCCAAAGGCCGAGGCGGCTCTGCGCCGTGCGTACGGCAACGCCAAGGCCGATGGACGGATCCGGCAGAATCTGGCGCTGGTAGTCGGCTTGCAGGGCAGATTCGACGAAGCAGAAAGCATTGTGAAGGCGGATCTGCCCGCCGACGAAGCGGCGGCGAATGTCGCTTATCTGAAGCAGATGCTCGGCCGCAAAGGCAACGCGCAGGTCGGGACCGGACATCTTCCGGCCTCTCATACCAATCAATCCTGACGATCAGCTAAGACATACCGTCGGCATTGCGCCCGGGATGCCGGCGAACAACTCGCTGTGCCTCCCGGCCAATCCGTCGGCTTCAATGCAAGCCCGAGATTTTAATGCCCGTCGGGCCGAGAATGACCACGAACAGCACGGGCAGAAAAAACAGGATCATTGGCACAGTCAGCTTCGGCGGCAGCGCGGCCGCCTTCTTCTCGGCCTCGTTCATCCGCATATCGCGGTTTTCTTGGGCCATGACGCGCAGGCTCTGAGCGAGCGGGGTGCCGTACCGTTCCGACTGCTGCAGGGCCAGGCAGACTGACTTTACGCCCTCGACCCCGGTGCGCTTCGCAAGGTTCTCATAAGCGACCTTGCGGTCCTGAAGGTACGACAGTTCGGCCGTCGTCAGCGTGTACTCCTCGGCCAGCGCGATCGATTGGGCGCCGATTTCGTTGCTAACCTTGCGGAACGCGACTTCGATCGACATGCCGGACTCGATGCAGATCAGCAGCAGATCAAGCGAATCGGGAAACGCCCGTTTGATCGACATCTGACGCTTGGTGATGGCGTTCTTCAGGAACAGCATGGGCGCTTGCAAACCCAAGAACGCGGCGCCGATGCACATTCCGATCTTGATTGGGGTGGATTTCTGCATGTGAGACAGCAGAAAAATATAGACGGCCGCCCCGACCAGAAACACGATCGGCGTCACCATGCGAAAGAACAGGAACGTGATGTAGGGAGCCTGACCGCGATAGCCCGCCATCATGAGTTTCTCGCGTGCGGCTTCCTGCGCCACCCACTTTCCGAGATTGAAGTCTTCCACAACTTTCGAGATCAGTTGCTTCGGGGCCTGTCGCAGCGATACTTTCTCGGTCTTGGAGAGACGCTCGCGCTCACGCTGACGAATGCGCTCGCGTTCACTGGCGACGGCTTTCATTCGCTTCGTGAGACCTTCCGCCGCGAAGAACGGCGTGACCAGCGTATAGACGGTGGCGCTGGCAGCGATTGCCGCGAAAATCATCGTCATGTATCGCGGGTCGTGGATTTTTTCGATCAGAAAGTCGATCATGCGGCACCATCAGAAATCGAAGTTGATCATTTTCTTCATCACAAATATGCCCGCAGACATCCATACAACGCAGCCGGCCATCATCAGCCGTCCGGTGGGATGGGTCCAGAGCAGCGAGATGTAGTCAGGCGAGGACAGGTAGACCAGCAGCATAACGACCGGCGGCAGTGAGCCGATAATCGCGGCGGAGGCCTTTGCTTCCATCGACATAGCCTGAATCTTTTCGGCCATCTTCTTGCGATCGCGCAGCACTTTGGAAAGATTGCCGAGCGCTTCCGACAGATTGCCGCCGGATTTCTGCTGGATCGAGATCACGATTCCGAAAAAGTTTGCTTCCGGAACCGGCATGCGCTCGAACAATCGCGAACAGGCGTCGCCAAGCGGCATGCCGATCGCCTGCGTCTCGATGATGGCCCGAAATTCGCTTTTGACCGGTTCCGGAGAATCGGTCGCAACGACCTTCAAGGATTCGAACAGAGGCAGTCCGGCCTTGATGCCGCGAACAATGACGTCCACCGCATCGGGAAGAGCGCGAAGAAACTGCTTTTCGCGACGCTTTTTCAAGAAGCCAAGGAGCCAGCGCGGTAAGCCGAAGCCGGCCGCAAATGCGAGACCGACGGCTGCAAGCAGTCCAGCGCCAAAGGTCATTGGAATTGCAAAACAGACCGCGCCGAGAATGCCGGAGACGATCAAAAATTTCTCTTTCGACCAGGACAGTCCCGCTTGAGTGATGCGGCTGCTAAGCGTGAGCTTTCTGTCCCGCTTCAGGCGCTGTTCAACTTCCCGCAGCGATCCTTCCACCTGTTCGCGGCGGGAACGTTGGACTTTATCGACCTGCCGCGCCGCGGGTACATTCTGCGCTAGCGCAGCACGGCGTTTTTCCGACTTTGCCTGGCCTGACAGGGCTGGATACAAAAATACCCATGCGATGCCGCCGACCGCGGTCGCAGCCATGAATGCCATTGCGAAGGTTTGCGTGTTCATGGGCCTGCGTCCCTAGACCTCGACCTTGACTTCCGCTGCGTCGAGCGCCGCCGCGAGCCGCTTCTCCTCATTATAATATCGTGCGCGATCCCAGAACCGCGGCCGGCCGATTCCCGTTGAGCGATGGCGGCCGACAACGTTTCCGTTGGCGTCTTCGCCGATCAGGTCGTAGACGAACAGGTCCTGCGTGATGATGGTGTCGCCTTCCATGCCCATCACCTCGGTGATGTGGGTGATACGGCGCGAGCCGTCACGCAGTCGGGCTGCCTGGACGATCACGTCGATGGAAGCGCAGATCATTTCCCGAATCGTCCGGGATGGCAGCGAGAATCCTCCCATTGTGATCATCGATTCGCAACGTGACAGCGCCTCGCGCGGGTTGTTGGCATGGAGTGTGCCCATTGAACCGTCATGACCGGTATTCATGGCTTGCAGGAGGTCAAATGCTTCGGGTCCACGGACTTCGCCGACGATGATGCGTTCTGGCCGCATACGCAGGCAATTTCGAACCAGCTCGCGCATCGTGACCTGACCTTCACCCTCGATGTTGGGTGGCCGGGTTTCCAGCCGAACCACGTGCGGCTGCTGGAGTTGAAGTTCGGCGGCGTCCTCACAGGTGATGACGCGCTCGTCATGGTCGATGTAGTTGGTCAGACAGTTGAGCAGCGTGGTCTTGCCAGAACCTGTTCCACCCGAGATCAGGACATTGGCGCGGCAGCGGCCGATGATTTGCAGGATCGTGCCGCCTTCCGGCGTGATGGCGCCGAACTTCACCAGCTGATCAAGGGTCAGCTTGTCCTTTTTGAACTTACGAATTGTGAGCGCTGGCCCGTCGATCGCGAGCGGGGGCACGATGGCGTTAACGCGGGATCCGTCGGCGAGGCGCGCGTCGCATATCGGCGAAGATTCATCGACGCGGCGGCCGACCTGGCTGACGATCCGCTGACAGATATTCAGCAGCTGCTGATTGTCGCGAAACCGGATCCCGGTTCGCTGAATCTTGCCTGCGACTTCGATGAAGACGGTGCCGGCGCCGTTGACCATGATGTCGGCGATATCATCGCGGGACAGTAGCGGTTCGAGCGGGCCATAGCCGAGAACGTCGTTGCAGATATCATCGAGCAGTTCTTCCTGCTCGGCGATCGACATCACGATGTTCTTGATCGCAATGATTTCGTTGACGATGTCGCGGATTTCCTCGCGCGCCGATTCGCTGTCGAGCTTGGCAAGTTGCGCGAGATCGATGGCCTCGATCAGGGCGCCGAAGATCGTCGCCTTGACCTGATAGTATGTGTCGGACCGGCGTGCGTCGATCGTTGGAGCTTGCGGTGCGGTACGCGCAGGCGCCATGGGAGGCGAGGCCACGGTGGGCACGGCAGCCTCGGCGGACGGGCGCGCATTCGCTGCGGCCGGAGAGGCCTCCAGCGTCATGCCCGCAGGCTTCCGGGCCTCGTTCTCTGATCCGCTACGCTTACCAAACACAATGGTACCCCACGCGATGACTTACTTTGCTCGCAACTTCTCGATGAACGGAGGCAGAAATGATTTCCGCGGCTTCTTGGCTTCGCCTCTGCCGGTCAGGCGCTGTGCGATCTGCAGAAACATTTCAGTGGTTCGGTGGCCCGCCGCGATTTCCGCGATCATCTGACCGTTGTTTGCGGCGGAGCCGAACATCTGCGGATCGAACGGAATGCTGACGATGGGCTGGCTTTCGATGGCCTTGGCGAATTCGCCGGTGTTGATTTCGGGTCGCTTCGGAATGCCGACCTGGTTGAGGCAATAGAGCGGCGGCCGGTCGTTTGGCCGTGACGTCTTCAGCAGATCAAACATGTTCTTCGTATTGCGAAGATTGGCGAGATCTGGCGCCGCAACAATGAGGATATCGTCCGCTCCGATCAGGGCCCGCTTGGTCCAGCCGGACCATTGATGCGGGATATCAAGCACGATGCATGGCATCGTTGCTCGCAAGGTATCGAAAATCGAATCGAACGCTTCCGTCCCGAAGTCGTAGACCCGGTCGAGGGTTGCCGGTGCTGCGAGCAAGCTAAGATGGTCGGTGCATTTGGAAAGCAGGCGGTCGACGAACGCGGTGTCGACGCGATCCGGGGAAAACACGGCGTCGGCGATGCCCTGCGGCGGATCCTGATTGTAATCCAGGCCGGCAGTTCCAAATGCAAGGTCGAGATCCGCGACGACCGAATCGAGGGCCAGATCGCGCGCGATCGCCCAGGCGACGTTGTGGGCGATGGTCGATGCGCCAACGCCGCCCTTGGCGCCGACAATTGCGATGACCCGGCCGACAGCTTTCGACTCGGGGGCCGAGAACAAGCCGCAGATCGAGCGAACCATGCCGAGCGCATTGACCGGCGCAATGACGTAATCGCTGACACCGCGCCGCACCAGTTCGCGATACAGGGTTACGTCGTTGACGCGGCCAATCACGACAACGCGCGTACCAGCGTCACATACGGTTGCGAGATGATCGAGGCCGGCGAGAATATCGCTGCGCCCTTCGGTTTCCAGGATGATGACATTCGGAGTGGGTGCCGAGCGATAAGCCTCGACGGCGGCTGCCATGCCTCCCATCTGGATTTTGAGATGGGCCTTGGCCAGCCGGCGATCTTCGCCGGCCGATTGTACAGCCGTAGCGGTTTCCATTGTCTCGCAGAAAGCCTGCACCGACACGCGGGGCGCCGGCGCGATATGATCGTCGGCGGCCGGCGGGGTATCTGCGGATGGTTCTTCTGCGTCCTGGCGAGCGTAACTGATCATTGTCCCACACTGCTAATTTTGGCCTTGTCGGCGTTGGGGTCTCTGGTCGCTGTGGCTTCACCCTTGCGATACTTGTCCAGCACTGTATTGCGCCGCGCGGTATAGGCTGGCGTTTCCGTGCGCGGTTGCACGAGGTCCGAGGGATTATCGACCATTGCAGCCAGATTGCGCTGACTTGCACAGCCGAAATTCCAATACGGTGAATTTTCCAAGTAGGACTTGTTTTTGATCGAGGGGCCGAGGTCTTCGGGCCAGACGCCGCAGGGACCGGCGACCGCCGTAATCCTGGGGTAGGTCAGGCGGATCGTTGCGAACAAGCGTGGGTCCTCGGGACGATATTCGCGCACGATAACCCCGCGCGGAGGCACGCCGGCGGACGTCAATAGCGACCGCACCTCTCTGAATGAATCGGCGGCGGCGCGCGCATTGCTTGTATGGACCGGAACCTCGGCGACGATTGAGCCGGTTCCTTCGCGAAGCCAGACGCTCGCTAGTCCGATGACGTCGGCACGTTGCGATGCAGACAGGCCGCCGCGCGTGTTGCCGACAAAGATATTCACGGTCCGATCGGCTTCCTGGATGGCGATGGGATGCCGCAGGCGATAATCGGTGGGAATGCTGGCGGTGGTGCCTTCCTGACTCGTATGAGTGCAAGCGCCCAACCCGGCGGCGAGGCCGACGGCGAGAGTTGCCATACGAATGCTGCGATAGCGTTCGGCGGAATCTGCGGATGTCATCGTTTCGTTCCTTGTTCCGCTTTAGTCGGTAATGAAGCCATAGGTGCCGCGATAATTCTGCGCAGGCCCGGCGCGGCCGGGAACGCCGTATATGCGATTGAGGCTGCCCAAAAGGTCGGCTTGCGGATCAGACGCGTCCGCGAAACCGTCGTCGGGACGCGACAGATCCTTCTGCGCGACCGCACGTACGACATAGGGGGTAACGAGAATCATCAATTCGGTATTGTTGTTGACGTAATCGCGGCTGCGGAACAGCGATCCCAGCACGGGCAACTGGGATACGCCCGGCAAGCCGCTAATGGATTGCTTGGTCTGTTGTTTGATGAGGCCGGCCATCACCATCGAGCCGCCCGATGGAATTTCAAGTGTCGTATCGGCGCGGCGAGTCTTCAGTCCAGGAATCGTAACGCCACCGATTGAAATGGAGTTTTCCTGCGACAATTCGGAGACTTCGGTCGCAATGCGCAGGCTGATGCGGCCTTCGCTCAGCACAACGGGCGTGAAGCCGAGCGAGATACCGAACTTCTTGAATTCGATCGTTTGCTTACAAGGAACGGTCGAACAGTCGGGCGCGCCAGGCACAGGAAACTCACCGCCGACAAGGAAGTTAGCGGCCTCGCCCGAAATCGCGGTGAGACTCGGTTCCGCGAGGGTGCGAACGACGCCGGCGTTCTCCATGGCGCGCACGGTCGCTTGAACCGCTGGAACGCCGATACCGTTGACGGTTGTTTTACCGAAGCCGGCGACCGCGCTGTTGCTGGGTACCAGGGCCCCGCCGTTTGAGGTGAAAGGATTGGAGTTGTTGAAGTTCACGACGGCCGTGCCGTAGCTCATGTTGGCGCTCAAATCGACGCCGAGCTGCTTGATGATGTCGCGTTGCACTTCCGCGACCACCACCTTGAGCATGACCTGGTCACGGCCCCGCACGGCGATGCTGTTGACAACCTTGTCCGCACTGCCCGCGAGGCGTGCAGCAAGATCGGCCGCTTGCTGGGCTTCTATCGGCGTCGACACCCACCCGGACAGAATGACTCCGTCGCCGAGGCCGTCAATCTTGATGTCGGAATTCGGCAGAATTTGCTTTAGCGCTGCGCGCACACCGTTGAGATCCCGCTTGACGGCAATATCGTAGGCCGCGATTTGCTGGCCGGCGCCGTCGAAAAACACAATGTTGGTTTGACCGACCGCGGCACCAATGATGTAGGCGCGCTGCGCCGATCTAACGACCGCATTTGCGATTTTCGGGTCGGCAACCAGAACGTCTTTGACGTCGCGCGGCAGATCCACCACCACGGATTTACCGATGCCGAGCGACAGAAATTTTGCGTTCATCTGTCCGCCACCGGATGGCGCGGCCGGCACCTGATAGTCGCTTGCGTATACCGGCACCAGCGCCGGACCGAGTGTAAACGCGGCAATTGCCGCCACCGATAACGACCGCGCCATGAAGGCTTGCGACGGTGTCAGATTTGTCCTGCACTTCATGTCGTGCGTCCTTGATTACTTCTGTACGGTCGTCGGCGTTGAAACGCCGTAACGAATGATGTTGATGCTGTCGCGCTTTTGATCATCGGCCGTCTCTTGCGGCGCGTTGGCATCAGCCAGGCTGCGAAGCGCGAGCGACAACGTCCCGGTCTGTCGCGACCGCGCCAGCGTCTCCGCCTGTTCGGGCTTCAATTCCAACGTGGCTGTTTTTCCGACGACCACCTTCTGACCGTTCTTTTCTTCGATGGTCTGGTCGATCGCGAGAACGCGGATATTGGCGAGAATGATTTCCGAGTTGACGGAATCGGCGGCGTTCGGGCGATCCGCGCCCTTCTCCCGCTTGGAGAGAATTACATCGACCCGATCATTGGGGAGAATGAAGCCACCAGCGCCCGTTTCCGGTGAAATCTCGGTGGAGATGGCGCGCATGCCGGACGGCAGGATTGCTGCCATGAAGCCGGATCCGTTCGCCCTGACCAGCTTGGGCTCGCGAATGGGCTCACCTGCGATGAAGGGCGAGCGAGCGATAGAACCTGCTAGTTGCGTGGTGGCGTCCGGACGCTGATCGCGCCGAATGAAGCTGGAGCTCGCGGTCTCGGCCGGCCAAGCCTGCCATGCGACGTCGCCCGCGCTTACCGCTTGTCCGAGCGGGATGTCGGACTTTGCGACGAGAACATCTACTGTCTGGAGTTGTGCGGTCTGGGCAGGCTGTGGCTTTTTATCAGACCCACTCGCCAGATAAGCGGCAATGCCGCCGGCACCGACAGCGATGGTCAGGACGACAATGCGTGCGGTATTCATACGCTTCACTTTCCACATTACGCTGCGACGCTTCCGCCGCTGTAACGGGAGTTGAGCAGTTATTCGTCAAAGCATGGTTAATGAGGCGTATCTAAATCGCGTTAATGAGAAGTTTCTCAGACGCGGTCAGTGAATCGCGAAATGCGCCAGGTCGACGGCCCTGATCCAGTCCGTGTCGGGATAGATCAGCAGGGCGCCGAGCGCGAGCGCGATGCCATAAGGAATTCCACTTTCCTTGTTGTGCAACCGGATCAGCCAGGTCTGGCTGTAGAACGCAGGCGGAAGCGGCCATTGCCGGAACTGGAGTAACAGCAGCGTCAAGGCCCCGCCGAACAGGGACGCGCAGACCAGGTAATCCAGCAGATGTCCGAAGCCGAACCAAAGGGCGGATGCGGCTGCCACCTTCGCGTCCCCGCCGCCAACCCAACCCATTGCAAAACAGAAGAAAGCCACGGCGAGAACCGTCAATCCGGCCCCGGCATGCGTCAGGATATCGTGCAAGCCCATGCCACCCAGTATTGCGAGCACGATGAAGCCGGCGCCAAGCAACAACGAAACGCGGTTGGAAATCGTCATGCTGACAAGATCGCTTGCGGCGGCAAACGCCATCAATGTGGGAAACAGCAACAATCGTGCGATATCGAGTGCCATGGGGATACAAGCCTCTGTAACGCCATCCCGTTACGAGGCGTGAGTCTAGTCCGTCAAAGTGAACGTTCGGAAAACGGGGTGGTAAAAATTCAGATGCCGATGAGCCGGGCTGCGATGGCAATAATAGAGAGCACCAACGCCATGCAAACCGTCTGGATGGATAGCCGAGCCCGCTCATCGCTGGACCGATATTGCGGCAGAGGGCCTGTGGACTTCCTGATGGCCATAGCGATCAACTCAAACTGTTACCACCCGCCGCGGACCACGAAACGGCCAGAAGCAGAAAAGGTCCCGGTGTACCGGGACCTTTTCCATCACGAAACGGAGTAATGGCTGCTTACTTGTTCAGCTTGTCGTTCACGCTTTGGAATGTCGTATTGAGCGAGGTTCCGAGCGTATTCACGGCGGTGATGATCGCAACGGCGATACCGGCAGCGATGAGGCCGTATTCGATCGCGGTGGCACCCGATTCGTCCTTCACGAAACGCGCAACAAGATTCTTCATAATTCACTCCATGTGTTCACGTGGCTGTCGAAATAACACCTGGTCGCAACGGCGTTCTCAGCACCGTGACCATGACACCACCGTAGGATGGGAGGAATTGCAGCGCAGTTAATTCGATTGCAGAAAGACGGCTGCAGCGGGCTGTTCTTTCTCACAGTAAATTTAGATTTAAGAGGGGATGCGAAAATCGCATTTTTATCAAATATAGTCCAAAACCGCTTCTGCAGCGTGGATGCCGAGGCATTCTAAGATCCGGTTCACGCCTCCAGGTGGCTCGTGCGGATTGGCCTTCTCGTTCACGGAGTAGATGCGATTTCAGCATCCGGGGCGCCGGCGAGTTGACGCCTCGTTCCAGAAGTGAGCGATCCCCATAACGTCCCGTGGAACGGGCGTTTGCAGTTCGTTCATCAATTAACGGCACATTTGCCATGTCGGGCGCCGGCACCGCTGCGTATCGCTTTTGTCGGCTCGTAAACGCCCCGGAGTAAACTATGTGGTTCAAGTCCCTGCGTGATCGTTCGCGCGTTTCATTAATCGGCCGGTCGTTTGCAACGGCGGTTCTGCTTTGCCCGGCGATGGCTTTCGCCGAAGCCGCGAGTGATCCGATCGCGGTCAACGTCGATCAGGCCAAGCTGGTCAAGCTTCCAGGGCGCATTGCGACCCTCGTCGTCGGCAATCCGCTGATTGCGGACGTCACCTTGCAGCCGGGTGGCCTCGTGGTCGTGACCGGAAAGGGCTATGGCGCGACCAATGTGATCGCGATGGATCGCGCCGGCAGCATTCTGGTTGATCGTGTCATTCAGGTTGAGGGCCCGACTGATCAAGTGGTGACTATCTATCGCGGCGTCGAGCGCGAATCGTATAGTTGCATGCCGGTCTGTCAGAAGCGGATTACGCTTGGGGACGGGACCGCCTACTTCAAGGCTACGATGGAACAGGCGAACAACCTGAGTTCAAAGGCTGCCGGGGCTGAAAAGCAGTAAGCCAGAAGGTTGCGCGGCAATCTGCTCTCTGAGAGCGCCGACGCACATACGTAGCGATCCCGCCCTGCGCCCCTATAATGGTTAATACGAGGTTAACGGCGAGGGGCATTCTGCTTCTATCGGCCGAAACACTTCAACAATCAGTTTGGGCTAGTCCTTGACGGTAGATAAGTCCCGCTGTGCTCAAGGATTTTGCGATGTCTTCGCCCCCCCGTTCCAAAAAAGCTCGCGCGAGCGTGGTTCGTCGTTTTCGCAGCAATCAGGGTGGGTCGGCGGCGGTCGAATTCGCGCTCGTCGCGCCGCTGTTTTTCGCGCTTCTTTTCGCGATCATCGAAACCGGCCTTGTCTTCTTTGCAAGCCAAAGCCTGGAGACTGCGTTGCAGGACTCAGCGCGCATGATCAGCACCGGCCAGGCGCAGATCGCCAAATACGATAAGCAAGGTTTCAAGACGAACGTCGTCTGCACCCACGTCAGCATCCTGTTCGATTGTGCGAAGGGAATTTACGTCGATGTGCAGAGCTACCCGTCCACTCCTACGGGGGGAGGCTTCACGAGTGTGACGATCACCGACCCGATCGCCGGCGGTGTCTTCGTCGATAATACGAAATATATCCCTGGCGGCCCTGGCGATGTCGTCGTCGTCCGCTTGTTCTATCAATGGCCGTTATTCGTGACGGGACTCGGCTACAACATCGCCAACTTGAATGGCAGCATGCGATTGTTGTCGGCCACAGCTGCCTTCAAAAATGAGCCCTATGGGAGTTAATGACGTGAAGCTGATGTCCATCTGGTCTTGCATCAAGACTTCGGCGAAGGACGTGCTTCACGATTCGCGCGGTCTTGCTGCGACCGAATTCGCGATGATCGTGCCGATGATGCTTGTGATGTTCCTGGGAACGGTCGAGGTATCTTCCGGTGTGGCGGTCAATCGTAAGGTTACGATAATCGCGCGTACGCTGTCCGATCTGACGTCCCAATCCACCGCGGTCGGCGACTCCGACATGACGAATTTCTTCGCCGCCAGCAATGGCATCATGTGGCCCTATTCGTCGGCGCCGACCTTGGCAACAATTACAGAGTTGTACATCGATCCCAAGACATCGGTGGCACGGGTGCAGTGGAGCAAAGGAGCCGCGCCCCGGAGCCTGGGCTCGACGGTTACCATTCCATCGGGCCTCATCGGCAAGGACTCATCTGGCAACACAATTGCCAACCAATACCTGATCTTCAGCGAAGTCAGCTATCTCTATAAGCCGGTCGTCGGCTACGTGATGGCGAAAGCCGGTGTGAAACTCAGCGATACGTCTTTTACGCGGCCACGTCAGTCGATCTGTGTATTCTACGGCAGCGAAGGCACGTGTCCGACGAATTGATGGTTGGGATCGCTGAGCCGGTGGGCTCGTGAGCATTCTGTCTCACGCAAGAGTCGTGTTGCAAAAAAAAAGGCCGCGCTCAAAGCACGGCCTTTTTCTTGGTCTGATCTTTTCGATCTCAATCGCGCGCTGCGGCGCGAATGCTGCTCAACCGGCAGCGCGCAAATTATCGGCTGACGATTTTCCAGAGCGGCGATCTGCAACGATCTCGTAGCTGATCTTCTGGCCTTCACGCAGCGTTCCGAGTCCGGCGCGCTCGACTGCGCTGATGTGCACGAACACGTCGTTGCCACCATCGTCCGGTTGAATGAAGCCGTAGCCCTTGGTCGCGTTAAACCACTTCACGGTTCCCATGCTCACGGGGGTAGTCCCTTCTCAAGATAGATATAGTAGAAGCCCACTTTCGACGGGCTGGTGAGATCGAATTTTTGGAAGGGTCGTCAGCGTCTAAACCGGCTGTACCGGTGGATAGCTAATGTCGTCCGGCCGAAAATCGATGAGGCCATATTATTCGAAGGCAAGTCCCAAAACAATCCTGACACGCACGATTTTTTGATGTGCAGCGGATGCTGAGGGCCGGGCTGAAGGACCGCGCCGAATTATCCGCGCGCGGTCCTTCTTGTCGAACGTCGGCTACCGGCGGCGGAACTGGCCGCGCGGCGGTGCACCACGCGGAGCGCCGCTTGGACGTTCATCCTTGTGCCGGAAGATGAGGCGCCCTTTCTCCAGATCGTAGGGCGACATCTCGATGGTCACACGATCGCCGGCCAGCGTCTTGATCCGGTTCTTTTTCATCTTGCCGGCGGTGTAGGCAACGATTTCGTGCCCGGCATCGAGCTGAACCCGATAGCGGGCGTCGGGCAGGATTTCGGTGACCAGTCCTTCGAACTGGATCAGTTCTTCTTTCGCCATGGGTTTCTCCAGATCGAGCGGCGGCTAGCGTTGCGGACGTTGGTTAGGCTTGGAGCGCGCGGGGCGGCTTTCGCGATGCAGGAAGGCTACCCCCTGCATCCCATCAGCCTTGCCGCCCTGCGAGGGACGGGAGGACTCATGCCGACCGGCTTCGTGCCGGTTCGCTTGCGGAGCGCCATGGGCCGGGCGCCGGCGTCGACGTGGCCCCTTTGCTCCTGGAGCGGCATCGCTGCCTCGGTTGGCGTGGGCGTGGGGTCCCGGGCGTCCAGCGCGATGTTGCTGCTGCGGCGGCGCTGCGTCGCGATGACCGGGTGTCCGACGGTCTTCTCTCGGCAGTGTCACGCGGATCAGCTTTTCGATATCGCGCAGATAGGCCATTTCCTCGGCTCCGGCGACCAGCGAGATCGCCACGCCGTCCGCGCCGGCGCGCGCGGTGCGGCCGATGCGATGAACATAGGTTTCGGGAATGTTGGGAAGATCGAAATTGACGACGTGGGTGATGCCATCGACGTCGATGCCGCGCGCGGCGATATCGGTCGCGACCAGTGTGCGAATTTCGCCGGAGCGGAAGGCGGCCAGGACACGCTCGCGATGGTTCTGCGATTTGTTGCCGTGAATGGCGTCGGCACGAATGCCGGCTCTTTCAAGTCCCTTCACGACCTTGTCCGCACCATGCTTGGTGCGGGTGAAAATCAGCGCGCGATTGACCGTCTCCTGCTTCAGGAGCTGAGCCAGCAGCGTGGGCTTGGCGGAGTGATCGACCTGAATAATACGCTGGGTGATGCGTTCCACTGTCGATGCGACGGGCGTCACGGCGACGCGGGCTGGATCGTGCAGCATCTGCTCGGCGAGTTCGGCGATGTCCTTCGGCATTGTCGCTGAGAAAAACAGCGTCTGCCGCTTGATCGGCAGCTTGCCGACGATTTTGCGGATATCGTTGATGAAGCCCATGTCGAGCATGCGATCG
>JBEPUM010000041.1:0-23063 GCA_041691515.1 Pseudomonadota bacterium
ACCCTTCTGCGGTCGTCGAGGAGATCCATCGCGTCTTGAAAACAGATGGGATCGTATATGCGGACACGCCATTCATTCAGCAAGTTCACGAGCAGGCATACGATTTTACGCGATTTACCCTGAGCGGGCATCGTTGGTTGTTTCGCAGATTCGAAGAAATTGAGTCTGGGCCTGTTGGAGGCGCTGGCAAAGCACTCGTCTGGTCAATTCGATACGTGGCATTGTCTTTGGGACTAAACACAAAGCTGGCTACGCTATTTGCTTTGCCATTTTTCTGGCTGCGGTTCATTGACCACTTTGCCAAGGTGGGACCAAAATCAGATGCGGCTAGCGGTGTTTACTTTTTTGGCCGGCGATCCGACAAAAGCCTCGAGGCCAAGGACATGCTGCGCTATTATGCATCCAAGCATTGAGCGGGAAAATTCGGCCCGCGGCTTCCACTGAGACCAATGTATTCCTTTGCCCTTCTCGGAAGGGCGCATGCGCGAAGATCGTGACCGCGATGCCGCAAGTGAAGCCAACGGTCACGGGATTCGGAATGTAGCGAATGAGCGAACCGAGCCGCAGCGGACCGATCAAAGTCAACATGACCCCGGAAGGAAAACCGTCAGCAAGAGGCCGTCGATGCCGAATCTGGCTACGGTGGCGGCGACGAGAACGATGAACGCGCCGGCCGGGCCACCGATCTGGCAGCGGCTGCCGCCGAGCGCCGATACCAGGAAGCCGCCGATGACGGCTGCATACAAGCCGCGCTCCGGCGAAACACCCGAGGCAACGGCGATCGCCATCGAAAGCGGCAGAGCCACGATGGCGACGGTAAGCGCGGCCAAGATATCCCGGCGAAAGCAATCAAGACCATATCCTTCCGCAAGCACGGTCGCGATCTTCGGACGATAGGTATGTGCAGTGGCGATGCCATCAGGCATGGACGATTACGTCGCTCCGCACCGGTGCGAGACAGACCACGGTCGGAGTTCGCGCCGGTCTATTCACCATTTTCGGCGAACAGTTCTGTAAAACTTTCGATGGGAAAATGGTTGCGCCCGAGCGATGCCTTCAAGTGCCAGAGCGGATATTATGACCTATGCGGTAACGGCTCAGCTTCGATAGCGGCGACAAGTTCGGGCGCCAAGTGTGCGGACAAACGCTGAATAATGTTAATTAGCTGCAAGATCTCTTGCTCACGCAGGGCGTCGATCTTGTTATGCAGCAGTTCGATTTCAAGTTCAGCCTTTACGTTTATTCTATAGTCGTGTTCTGCGTGCCTGCGGTCGATCTCCGATTGACGGTTCTGGCTCATCATTATGATTGGTGCTGCATAGGCGGCCTGAAAAGAAAGGACCAAATTCAACAAAATGAATGGATAAGGGTCCCAATGGCTGACGATGGCGATCAGATTCAGAGCAATCCAGATGCCCAAGATGACACTCTGAATGATGATGAAGCGCCAAGAACCAACTGTTTCGGCAACCCGGTCGGCAAGCATCGCGCCCGACGTCAGTACGATTTTAGATGCATTGCGGGCAGGCTTTTGCGCCCGAAGTTCTCGCAGCCGCTCTAAGTCTGTGGGGCCTAGGTGCACTTTATGATTAGGGTTGTCAGGCATTCTTTCGTCCAAGGTTTCGATATCTTATCAGATTAAGATTCCAACGCGCTTTTCACAGACTGGGTTGACGACTCGGGCTCCGCGTTTGCAGTCAATGAACCGGTCAATTATTCAGTTATCAGGGCTGGCTTGAGTAGTAGTGTGCTGCTTCGTCGATCTCGGTATCCGTCATCTGTCGCGCGATGTTGCGCATCTGCTCGCTGATGTCGTTACGCCGCGCGCCAGTGGCTAAGGCATGAAGTTGTGCCTTGATGTAGACGACGGACTGTCCATCGAGCCAAGGCGTACCGAGTTTGGGGTCCATCATGTCGTGGCAGGAAGAGCAGGAAGGAATATTGCGCATGGGGGCACCACGGGCAACGATCTTTGGAGCGGCGATAGAGATGTCTGGGCGGGATCCGGGTTGGCGCGGCAAATAGGAATAATACGAAGCGAGATCGAGCATGTCCTGTTCGCTGAGCTTGACTGCGAACGGACTCATCACTGCGTTGGTCCTAGCTCCAGACTTGAAGTCGCGAAGCTCTTTGTAGATCGTGGCAGCCGGCTGACCTTCAAGGTTGGGCGTGTCGACTTGACCCTGCCGGTTCGATCCATGGCAGATCGTGCACTGCATCGCCAGCGTCGCGCCCCGGCCGACGGAGCGAGTATCTGTCACCGCGAACATCTGCGAATTCATCACGACGTTGGATGTCGCAAAGCTCGACTTCGCAACATCTGAATTGACGCTCCCGCGCGGAGCGCCGGCAGCGCTGCATACGGCGTCCCAAAGGCTGCTCAACTGCGAATTCGTTCCGGCGTACGGCAGCAGTACGAAACCCACGATCAATGAGAGAGCCACCATCGCACCGGTGACGCCGACGCTTGCGGCAAACCACGGGTTTCTGAAAGTGAAAAGGCGTTCAGCGCTCATCGAGCCGCTCCCAGATAAACAGCAGGAACCGCGTTGCCCTTGAGCATCAGAAGTTGGGCGATCGGGTAGCCGTAATTGATGACGGTCAGCCCGATCATCAGCGTCAACCAAAGCGCGAAACCGTTGAGCGCGACAGGGACACGCACCGGTTCATGGACCGCGACGCTGAAGCGATATTCTCCGGGGTCCGAACGCGGCGCGCAATGGCCCCGGATCAGGACGGCAAAGAACAGGCAGCCTGAAATCACCAGCAGCAGTCCGCCGAACACCGAAATCGAAACCGACAGCGCCTGCGGCGCAATGGCGGGGTTCGCATAGTCGTAGGACGCCATGCGGCGCGGCATGCCAAGGATACCGACATAGTGCCACGGGAACGTTGTGACGATCATGCCGACGAACCACAGCCATAACTGCGCCTTCATCAGACGGACGCTGTTCAGCGCGCGTCCGGTCAAGTGCGGCCAGAGGTCATAAGCGATCGCGAAATACATGATGACGATCGCGCCGGCGAAAATCAGGTGGAAATGACCGGTGATCCACTGGGTGTTGTGGATGCTGGCATCAAGCTGATAGCTCATATTGATAAGGCCGCCGGCGCCGCCGAAACCAAGCATCACGAACGAGAAGGTGACCGCCAGCATCATCGGGTTGTCCCATGGCAGCGAGGCGACCCAGCCGAACGGGCCCTTGCCGCCGCGCAGCCGGCCAGCGAGCTCGGCGGACGCGCAGATCGTGAAGATCGTCACCAGCGTCGGCAATGCCACCATTCCCGTGAAGACGGATTGGATGAACTTGAAGCCGGCGCCAACCTGTGGATCGGCGAAAAGGTGGTGCACGCCGATCGGCATCGCCACCACGACGAACAGGATGAAGGCGATGCGGGCCATTGCGTCGCTGTACAGGCGGCCGCCGATCGCGCGTGGAAAGATCGTGTAATAAGCGATGTAGGTCGGCATCAGCCAGAAATAGACGATGGCGTGCAGTGTCCAGGAAAAGAACACGCGCGACAGGCCCGCGTCGATGGTCGTCCTGAGGCCGAGCGCGACCGGCAGGATCAGCACAATTACCTCAATCGCAGCGCCGACGGCGGTCCAGCCCCATAGATAAGCGCCGGCGACATTGGCGAACATAGCGAGCGGAACCGGCTTTCCCGGGTTCTCGCGTTTCCAGGCCGCCATGTTGATGGACATGAGTGCGACCCATATCCAGGAACCGACAACAACGAACACCACACCGATGTAATAGAAGGGATTACCGATCATCGGCGGGTAGAAGGTGTATAGAACCGACGCGAGGCCGAGCGACACCGGAATCATAGCCGTGACGGCGCCGACGGCCACGAGCACCAGTCCGACCCAGGCCCATCGCCTGCCGATCAACGGTTTCATCAGGGCGAATTCGGTGATGGCGTAGCCAAACCCCATCGCGATTAAAGTGGGAAACACGTAACCCATCGCAGAGCCATGCGCCGTCACCGAGCGGTAGTAGAGATCGGAGTTGCTTATCCATGGGTTCAGCGGGCTACGAACGAACATCTGCCACTCGCCGAGCAGCAGCGCCAGGCCGAACACCACGAAGGCCAGCCAGAAGTGCGCGAGGACGAGTCGCTTGCTATTCAACACAGGTGAGCCTCCGCCGATCGGCCGCCATCTTGAAGAACGCGGCCTTGTCAATCACCTTGACCTTGGCCCACATGCCTTCATGCCCGATGCCGCAGAATTCCTGACAGGGCATAATATGGTCGCCTACCGTGTCGAACTTTGCCGGTAGCACCGATACGTAACCCGGGACCAGCATCGAGTTAATATTGGTGTGGTCGATCAGGAAGCCATGGACCACGTCGGCGCTGGTCGCTCTGAAAGTGATGGGCGTGCCGGTCGGCACCAGGATGCATTGCGGCGTGAACGAGAACTGCTGCCCGAGCGCCCGGACCGTCACCGAGCCATCCGCTTCGACTGCGCTGCCGAGATTGCTTTCGATAAACTCCCCAGTGATGTGCAGCGTCCGCGGGTTTGCCGTCTCCACCCAGGCTTGCGGCATCGTCGCCTTGTGAATGCCGGCGAAGATCGCCATGCCGACCAGCAGACCGACGATACAGGCGGACATGATGGTCCATCGCCGCTCGATCCGTGCGGCGACCGCTGCACCTTCATCATGGTCATGGTCGGACGCGGACGTCATTGCATCGATCCCCGCGGCAGGAACACCATGAAATAAAACATGAACCACAGCGCGATGACGATCGCGGTTGCTATGCCTGCGACCACGACGGCGCCCCGTGGGCCGGATCGCACGATCTCGTCAATCCTTGCGATCTCGGCTTCGGTCGATCTTGGGCTGTTGGGGGGCGAGGTAATCATGCTGTTCTCACTGTAGGGGTGCGGAGCGCAAAGCATTGGCCTCGCTTGCCGAAACCGCGGCTCCGTGATTGCCCCAAGAGACCCGAATGTAGGTCACGACGGCGGCAACCTCATCGTCGGACAGCGACTGCGCGAAGGGAGGCATTCCATGAGGCATCGGATTGCCGGCTGTTCCCGGCGGATATCCGCCGTTGAGAACCATTCGGACCGGATTGACGGCCGATGACATCTGGATCGACTGGTTGCCGGCGAGCGGAGGGTAATGGGGAGGCTTTCCAAGCCCCTTGTCGCCATGACAACTGGCGCACTTGTCGGCATAAATCGTCTGTCCGAGCCGCAGCAGCAAGCTGCCTTCCTGCGCGCTCGTTGTCGGACGTGACGCGTCCGGCACCGAGTGTTCTGCGAGACTCTTGAGGTACAACGCCATCGCACGCGTGTCCGCTTCCGTCATGTATTGCAGGCTGTTGTAGGTGACGTCGGCCATCGGACCGTAGACGGCGCCGCGGTTCGAGATGCCCGTACGCAGCAGGTCGGAGATGTCCTCGATGCTCCAGTCGCCGAGGCCACCTTCCTTGTTTGACGTCAGCGACGGCGCGTACCAGTTCTGCATCGGAATCAGGCCACCCTCAAACGCGGCCGACTCCGAACTGCCGCCGAGCGCGTTGATCGCGGTGTGGCACATGGCGCAATGCCCGAGACCTTGCACCAGATAGGCGCCGCGATTCCATGCCTCGGATTTGGTCTGGTCGGGTTTGTACTCTCCCTCGGTGAAATATAGCGTCCGCCAACCCAGGATCAGTGAGCGATTGTTGTAGGGAAATTTCAGATCATGCGGCTTGTTCGGTTGTTTGACTGGCGGGACGGACTGCATGAACGCAAAGATTGCGTCGCTGTCCGCGCGGGTGATCTTGGTGTAGGACGCGAAGGGCATCGCGGGATAGAGTAGGCCTCCGTCCCGCGAGCGGCCGGTATGCATCATCGTATAGAACTGGTCTGCGGTCCACTTGCCGATGCCAGTCTCGCGGTCGGGCGTAACGTTAGAGGTGTAGAGCGTACCGAACGGCGTTGGCATGGCGCGGCCACCCGCAAACAGCTTGCCCCCCGGTGCCGTGTGGCAGGCCACACAGTCGCCGGCTTGGGCGAGATATTCTCCCTTTGAGACGATCGGCGCCGCCTTACCGGCGTCCGCGGTTTGCGCTGATGCCTGAACGATGAGTACTGCGGTTAGAACCAGCGAACAGGCCACAGCCGAACCCAAGGACTTCACGAATAGCAGGCTGATCAGCATTGCTTGCCCCTTCAGTTCGGTTCGCTGCCGCACGCGAGCGGCATCGGCAACGATCCGCGCGGCGCAGGCACCGGGTTTGAGGGTGTCGGACGGGATGAAAGCCATGCGGCCAATGCCTTGACGTCGTCCTCGGTCAGATGGCCGGCAACGACCTGCATGCAGTCCGGAGCGGCGGCGGTGCGCGTGCCGTAGCGCCATGCACCAAGCTGCGCGCTGATGTAGTTCGTGCGAAGTCCTAGCAGGCCGGGGATAGCCGGCTCCATCCCCGTGAAAGATGGCCCGTGACAATTGGCACACGCGGGAATTTCGCGAGCGGGATCACCCTTCGTCGCCAACATCTCTCCACGCGCCAGAATGGCGCCGCTCACCGTGGGTGTCGCTGGCTGCGGAAACGGCGGCTGCTCCGACGCGAAATACTCCGCCATCGCCTTGAGATATGGATTGGGCAAAAATTCCAGAAGGTAGTTCATCGGCGGATACTTGCGGCGCCCGTCACGAAATGCGACCAACTGATTAAAGAGATAACCTGCGGGTTTACCCGCTAGTCTAGGGAAGTAGTCGTCCGCGGTACCTTGACCCTTGTCGCCATGGCATGAAGCGCAGGCCAGCACGCGGGCGGCCATGGTGTCAGGTGCGTCGTCAGCACGGACGACGCCGGGTTGAGCGAAGATCGACGCGATCGAAACGAGAAATAGGCAGTTGCGAATCTTCAACGTCAGCCTCCCGTGGCGAACGGATAGCTTGCGCCTTTTTTCTCTATTGTCGAGATCGCTGGTCTGGTCACAAGCCGGGCTTTGCTGCCCCATGCGATCGTAGGCTCGGGAGCACGGCGGACAATCACCCGACCGGCACGCTTTCTCGACGGCGGGCGTCGTCTAGCCTGACCGGTCGTCCCAAAACTTAGGACTCGGCGATCGACGCCGTTGCCGTGGTAGAATCCGGACCTACGTGAAGCAGGCTCATCCATGCTTTCCACTGGGGAACAAGCCTGGAAGAGATTGCTTGGTGTAAGGGAAGTGCGTTGAGGCCAACGCGACGAACTATCCCGGTCAGACGCAACAGCTGTTTGCGACTTTGTTCGACGACACGCTACCGATACAGGCGGCAGAGAAGCAAAAAGCTGCGACTTCGAGAAGGTATGATCATGACCCCGGTCCCCCGACTTCGGGCGTACGACGGCTGGCCGCTTCTCTCCAGCGGTTTCCGGTCCTTCTTCCTGTTGGGGTCTATCTATGCTGGTCTCGCGGTTCTGATCTGGCTCCCCGTCTTCATGGGCGAACTCACTCTCATCACGGCGTTTGCACCGCGCGACTGGCATGTCCATGAGATGCTCTATGGCTATCTTCCTGCTGTAATCACTGGCTTTCTGTTCACCGCCATTCCGAACTGGACCGGGAGATTGCCCATTCAAGGCACGCCGCTCTTGGTCCTTGTCGTCCTCTGGCTTGCGGGGCGCGTTTGCGTGACGTTTTCGGCCGAGACCGGATGGTTGGCGGCTATGGTTGTCGACGCAAGCTTCCTGCTGCTCGTCGCCACGGCGCTTGCACGCGAAATCGTCGCAGGACGCAAATGGAGCAATCTCAACGTTGTATTTTTGGTCACGGTTCTCTTTGCTGGCAATGTCGCCTTTCATCTTGAGGCACATTTCAGTGGCACCGCCGAGACCAGCATCCGGATTGGCATCGGGGTTGTCGTGATGCTGATCTCGCTGATCGGGGGGCGCATCATTCCCAGTTTCACTCGCAATTGGCTTGCGCGCGAGAATCCGGGCCGTCTGCCGGTACCTTTCGCCCGGTTTGATGTACTGGTTATAGCGGTCAGTGCATTGGCGCTTTTGGCTTGGATTATTTGGCCGAGCGGCGCGGGAACGGGCGCTGCGCTTGCGCTGGCCGGCTGTATGCATCTTGTCCGTCTCGGCCGCTGGGCTGGCGATCGAACCTGGCGAGAGCGGTTGGTACTCATTCTGCACGTCGGCTACGCATTCGTGCCGATTGGATTTCTCCTCAATGCGGCGACTGCTTTTTCCCTGCTCCCGACTGGCGCAGGAATCCATGCATGGATGGCAGGAGCCGCAGGCGTCATGACGCTTGCCGTCATGAGTCGCGCAACGCTGGGTCATACCGGTCAACAGCTCACCGCGTCCGCTTCGACCCAGGCTATCTATGCTTTGGCAATCACAGCAGTTTTGGCTCGCATTTGCGCGGTGATCGAACCGTTTCATAGCGGGCTGCTTCTTCATCTTGCTGCCTTCACTTGGGCTGCAGCCTTCATAGGGTTTGCGGTATCCTTCGGACCGGTACTCATCCGGTATGATAAGCAGCGTCGGACCAAGCAGAAAGCCATCGTCTAATTGTGCTGGGCACTCCGATTTCATCGACGGCCTTATTGGTTTGCGCAGTTTCGGCCCTATGTCGAATTCAATGTCCCATGCCGTGCATCACCGTGCCGTTGTAGATGTCCGGATTTGGCGCCCCCTCAACGATCAGAAGACCGGCAAGCCCTCTCTCTACACGGGCCAAAGCGTGATCCACGATGGTGTAGTTCCCCGGAACGTGCAGCTTGAATTCGGTAATAACCGCGCCGCCCGGCGGCACCGTGACGGTTTGAATGCCTTCCAGCGGCGGATTTGTCAGACCTCCCATAGTGTACACTCTGTCGAAAATCTCACCGATCACGTGAAACGATGACGTGAAATTGGGGCCGCCAACGCCGAAGAAGAGTCGCACCGTTTCGCCGACCTTGGCATGCAGAGGATGGAGTTTCGAAATCGCGCCGACCGAGCCGTTGAAGACGAAGTACTCGGGTCGTTCATTCAACAGCTTCTCAACGCTGAACTCCTGGCTGCCGTGCTTGCCGAACGCGGCCTCGGTGTAAATTTCGCCTTGCATGATATAAAATTCATGATCGACCGGCGGAAGACCTGCTTCAGGTTCGACCAGGATCAACCCGTACATGCCGTTGGCGATGTGCTCGGCTACCATGGGTGTTGCGCAGTGGTAAACGTACAGGCCGGGAATCAGGGCCTTGAACGTCATCGATTTTTCACCGCCGGGATCGACCTGCAAGGCCGCCGCACCGCCACCGGGTCCGGTTGCCGCATGAAAATCGACCGAGTGTATCATATTGCTGTCGGCCGAATTCTTGAGATGGACGTCAACTGTATCGCCCACCCGAACGCGCACGAACGGTCCCGGCACTTTGCCGTTGAAAGTCCAGTAGCCAAAGGTCGTCGCTTCCGCGAGGCGGCCTTCCTGTTCGACGGTGAACAGATCGAGCCTGACGGTTTTTGGGTCACGCTTGCCGATTGGCGGAGGAAGATCGGTTGGTTCTCGCGAGATGTCGGCTTCGACCAGCGCCTGCGGCGCCAGCGTCGGCGTTACCAGAAACTGACCTTGCATACCCGCGAGCTGGTGGCCAGGAACGCTGCAGAAATAGATGAAGTCTCCGGATTTTGTCGCGCGAAAGACAATCGTCGTGCTCGCGCCCTTGCCGTTCACCCGTGGCGATTTCGCATCCTGATCGGGAAATACAATATCATGTTCCGTGCCCTCTCCGTTGATTAGCGTAAGCTGGACGACTTGGCCCTCGGCTGCGGTCAGAACCGGATTGGCTTTGCCGTCGATAGAGCCGCCAACTCCAAGAAACACCATTTTTCCCTCGGCAATCCCGGAGCGGAGCGTGTACTTCGCGTCCGACAAATAGACTGCGTCTGCGGCTGATTTGACTGAGGTCGCAGCTGCCTGGGGAGCCGCCGCGGGCGAATTCGTAGCGATCGGCGCGCCGGCGGGCGAAGCGGGCGCCGCCAGAAACGCGATCACGTCTTTTCTGTCGTGATCAGTTTTCAGACCCGGAAACGACATCCGATTGCCAGGCACAATCTTCTGGGGATCCATCAGATAGCTGTCGAGCGTGGCAGCGTCCCACGTCAACGCGGCCTGCTTCAAAGCCGGTGAATAATTGAAATTCGGCTCGGCGCCCGACTTGCGACCGACGATCCTGGCAAGGCTTGGACCCAGAATCGTCTTTCCCGGCTCGAGAGAATGGCACGCCTGACATTTCTTGAAGACCTGGCGTCCGGCTATCGCATCGCCTTGCAAACCGGACGCGCCGCCGACGGCCATGGCGCGCTGACCCTTCTCGGCAGATGAAGGCGCTTGGGCTGGGGCAGCCTGTTCAGTTTGCGCCTTGACCATTGCGTGATCGTGCGAAGGCACGGGCTTGGCAGCTTCGCCGGCGGCGGCAACCGGAGCGGATGGTGGCGCAGGAGTTTTCGCTGCGCTTTCTGCGGCCTGTGGCGGTTTAGAAGGAGTCGGGGGGGTCGTTTGACCCTTGGTCGCAAGCGCGGCGGCTTGCGACGATGCCGGCTCAGACGGTTTTGAATTGGTCTGCAGGGGAGAATTTGCGGCTACGACGATCAGGAGAACGGCGGCAGAAACTCCGAGAGCCCCAGGTAGCCAGTTTTGCAAATGCTCCCAATCGAGACGCGGACGCCATTGGCGCATATTGCATTCCCATTATTCTGAAGGGCGCTACAGACATGCACAGAGCGGGGCGCACACGTAAGGCTCGCCGTGTCCGCGACTGCATCATCGCAAGCAGGCTTGCGTCCGGCTGTTGCCAATGCGACCGAAGCTATACTTGTCGCTGATGGGATCTCACGGATCAATCCTAAGCGCGAAACCGGGGCGCGTCTGTATAAAATTGACCACTTAGGTTTAGAAGTTGATCGCCGTTCAATTGCCGTAAAAGAGGCGAGAGATGGGCTGCCACGCCCGCTTTTTGGGCGTTTGTGGAATTTACGCTCAGCATCAAATTATTCCGTAGCGCGAATTCATATGACGAGGCGGCAGACGCTTGAGCTTAAGGAGCTCGCGAGTGAACAAAACCCACATCTAATTATGAGTTTGGAGACCATCAAATGCGCGCTCATCAAATCATGACACGGCAAGTAGTTACTGTCTTTACCAACTCTTCCATCGTTGATGCCGCAAATACCATGCTGGAGAAACACATCAGCGGACTTCCGGTTGTCGATACGGCAGGTAGACTGGTCGGCATCGTGTCACAAGGCGATTTTATTCGCCGCACCGAGATCGGAACTCAGCGAAAACGCGGTCGGTGGTTGAAATTTATTGTCGGCCCCGGCAGCGCTGCATCTGATTTCGTGCACGAGCAGGGCCGCAAAGTCGGTGAGATCATGACACCGGACGTGCGCACTGTAACCGAGGATGCAAAGTTGGAAGAAATCGTGAATCTTATGGAACGTGACAATGTCAAACGCCTGCCCGTCTTGCAAGGGGATCAGCTTGTTGGAATAGTGACACGATCCGATCTTCTCAGGGCTGTTGCGGGGCTCGCCCGCGACGTTCCGGATCCAACCGCGGACGACGATCATATTCGCAACCGCATACTCACGTCGGTCGAGAAGACCGATTGGGGACCGTTCGGGTTCGGCGTTGTTGTGCTCAATGGCATCGTTGATCTTAATGGGGTTATCACCAATGAGCGTTGTCGTCAGGCAGCGATTGTCGCGGCGGAGAACGTTTCCGGCGTAAAGAAAGTTCACGATCATCTGTGCTGGGTCGACGCGATGTCGGGGGCGTACTTGAACTCTCAGGAAGATGAGAAAATGCTGCGATCCAACTGAATTATTCAAGATTTTCTCGTCAGCGGGCGTGCGTTTCGCCGACCGTCTCATCCCACTGCCTCGGATCACCAGAAAAGGACGCATTCCATGAACAGGCATCACTATCATGCAGTCATCTGGATCGATCATCTTGAAGCGCGCGTGTTTCATTTCAGCTCAACGGACGTCGAGCGGCTCATTCTTCACCCGGATCATCCGACCAAACACATCCATCACAAAGCAAACTCCACCGGGAGTGGGCATGCCTCGCCAGATCACGAGTATCTTCACGAAGTTGCTGAATCGGTCGCAGACGCCGGTGCCGTTCTGATTACCGGGCCAGCGAATGCAAAGACCGAGTTGGTTGAGTACATTCACCACCATGATCCCAAGCTGACAAAGGTCATCGTCGGGATAGAAACAGTCGACCATCCAAGCGACGGGCAGCTCATCGCTCATGCCAAGAAATATTTCATGACGACGGACCGGATGCAGCCGTAGGAGGCGCCCTGTGGAGGACCCTTGGTAGAATTCTGCTGCCCCGATCGCACACTGCACAATTTATGGGTTCTCTCGGGAGCCGGCTGATCACAGATCAACCAGGAGCGAACACATGAGCCGTCTACGTCAGCATGCCGAGAACCACCTCGTGTCGCGCATCGGATGGTTGAGGGCCGCGGTGCTCGGCGCCAATGATGGGATCATATCGACAGCGAGCCTCATTGTTGGCGTGGCCGCGGCGGCCACTACCCGAAATGATGTGCTGATTGCGGGGATTGCGGGCCTTGTTGCCGGGGCGATGTCGATGGCGGCAGGTGAATATGTCTCCGTCAGTTCGCAGTCGGATACCGAACATGCCGATCTGGCGCGCGAGCGACAAGAGCTTAGCGACAATCCCGAATCCGAACATGACGAACTGGCAGAGATTTATGTTAAACGAGGCGTCGAGCCGGCCTTGGCGCGAGAGGTGTCGCAGCAGTTGATGGCTAAGGACGCTTTGGCAGCCCACGCCCGCGACGAACTCGGAATATCGGAGATAACGACGGCAAGGCCCGTTCAAGCCGCGCTAACCTCGGCGGCCACGTTTTCAGTCGGCGCCGCTATGCCGTTGCTGATGGTAGTGATAGCTCCGGTCCATTTACTCGTTCCGTTGGTGTCGGCTGCGTCACTAGCATTCCTCGCGCTTCTCGGCGTGGTTGGTGCGAAGGCGGGGGGCGCGAACTTCGTGCGCGCAACCGTTCGAGTCACGTTCTGGGGTGCGTTGGCTCTTGGGACAACGGCCGCAATCGGCAAGATGTTTGGTGCGGTCGTCTAGCAAGCGTCACTTTCTGCCATACTGCGTCTCCATAGTGAGCAATATTGCTCAGTAAAATCAGGTATCGAAGCGCATCCTGGTGGATAGCGATATCGGTGGGGCCGTCGGCCTCGCTCCTCGTCGGCGCGTCCAGGAGGCAAACTCCATGTCGTTACCCCATGAGGCTTTGTGGCTGTGCAGGCTTGGCAATGCTGCAACAGATGACGACGTCGGTCTGAATGACACCGGGTTTTGCGCGTTCGAGCTTCCCGATTGTCGTGGATGCACGAATGATAGCTCGCCGGTCTACATCGTCAGTAAGGTCGACGACCCCATGACTTCAGCCGTTCTAATTCGCTGGCTAAACGGCGAATTGCGAGCGGCAAGGTGAGCCGTGCATGCCGATGATCCCGATGCGTCCAATCTTTCGCCGGGAAAACGGATGACAGTTGCGGTCCGTTTGAATGACGTTCTTTGTATGGTCGGCACGAGCACGCCGGTCTGGGTTGATCCCAACGCAATGGCTGGGCGCGCATTCGCGCGAGCCAACTGCTCGCAATGTCATTCGATCGATAAGTATACCCGAAGCCCTCTGCCCGTCGCCCCGCCCTTTCGGACGTTTCACGAGCGCTATCTGGTCGAGTCTCTCAAAGAAGCGCTTGGCGAAGGCATCGTGACGGGACATTCGAACATGCCTGAATTCCCGTTGGATCCCGGTCAGGTCGGGGGATTTCATCTGCTTCCTCAAATCGCTGGAGCCCTAGCGTTGGCGCCGGACCCTGGAGCGCGCGCCAGATGCTGGTTCTAGGATGGATGTTATGCCGACTATCGATGGCTCGACGCATCGCTATCCATCGCAATGGGAGCGGCACCTGGTGCTTCATGACGACTGGCGGATATTCGTTCGCCCGGTTCGGCCCGCTGATGAGCCGCTGATCAAGAGCTTGCTTGAGCATGTTACCGCTGAAGATCTAAGGCTTCGGTTTTTTGCGGCCATCAAGAATTTTTCGCATCTGTTTCTGGCGCGATTGACCGATCTCGACTATGCGAAGGCGATGGCGTTCATCGCTTTCGACGAAATCACGAGCGAGCCGCTCGGCGTCGTTCGCGTCCATCTCGACGCGACACTTGAATCTGGTGAATATGCAATTTTGCTCAGATCAGACCTCAAAGGGCAGGGGTTGGGATGGGCTTTGATGCAAATAATCATTGAATATGCCAGGGCGCATGGGCTGAAGTCGATTCATGGACAAGTCCTTCAGCAGAATTCGGTCATGCTAAAGATGTGTCGCGAACTTGGGTTTGAGGTGCGAACGGACGCCCAGGATCGCGGTCTCTGCGATGTAGTGCTCCATCTTGAACCCGTCGCCGGACAGCTCAAATAAATCCAACAGCGGCGGGCTATTGTTCGCAAACTAACGCCCAAACGCGGCACGCGATCTGCTCGTCCTCTTGCGAGGCAAGCACCTGAACCACGACCGGTGATGCCGGGGTCGAAATAACTTCGCTCGCCGTGCAATTCAGCGCCGGGTCTAGGCTCACGCCGGCCCACGACAAGCCGCCGCAGATCGACGCGCGCACTTCGGCGTCGTTTTCTCCGATACCGCCTGTGAAGACGATCATATCGACGCCACCGAGTGCGGCGATCATCGCGGCTATCTGCTTGCGCACCGAATAGCAGAAGATCTCGATGGCGAACTTCGCATTGGCGTTCGAAGATGCAGCGTCGTGCAGGCGCCGCATGTCGCTATCGACACCGGAAATTCCCAGCAGGCCGGAGCGGTGATTGACAAGGTCGTCGAGCATGCCCGCGTTGAAGCTCTTCTCACGCACCAGATAGACTAGAACGCCGGGATCGAGATCGCCGCTGCGGGTGCCCATGACCACCCCTCCCGTAGGAGTTAGTCCCATACTAGTATCGATCGATTTGCCGCCTTTGATCGCGGTAACGCTGGCACCATTACCAAGATGAGCAATGATGAGGCGTTCCGGGACATCGGTTTCTAGTTGATGCAGGATCGATTCGCAGGAAAGCCCGTGAAACCCGTAACGCTGGATGCCTTCTGACTGTAATTTCCTCGGGATCGGAAGCACGCGGGCGACCTCGGGCATTTCGGCGTGAAATGTGGTGTCGAAACATGCCACCTGTGGAACCCCGGGAAAATGTTCTTGCGCAAAGCGGATGACGGACAAGGCTGACGGCGTATGCAGAGGTGCGAAGGCACTCGCAGCTTCCAGTTGCCGCAGCACGGGCTCATCAATCAGACAATGCTGCCGAAGTGTCGGTCCACCATGCACGATACGGTGCCCGACCGCTGCCGGTTTAGGCATTTTGGAGCCAGCAATAAAGTTTCCAATGCGGGTAATTGCCTCCCGCTGGCAGGGGATGGGCGCTGTCTCGGAGACCATAGAGTTGCCGTGCGAATCCTGCGCGCGAAATTGACCACTTTTCTCACCGATCGCTTCCGCCTCGCCAGAAAACAACGTCTCCATCTCAGACGCGCCGCCACGATACAGGCCAAATTTGAGCGAGGACGAGCCGCTGTTCAGCGCCAGCACGATCAAATCGGATGGAGCTTTTTTCGGTATCGTAGTCATGCCGTCCAACGCCAATCGCGGACCTCCGGCGTGTCGTCGCCATGTTCGCTGATGTAGAGCTTGTGGCGTTCCATGGACGTCCAGTAGCGCTCCGTCGCCTTTCCCACTTGATTGCTGAATCTCGGAATACGCCGAATGGCATCCAGCGCCAACTGATAGCGATCGAGATTATTCAGCACCACCATGTCGAAGGGGGTGGTGGTGGTGCCTTCATCGCGAAAGCCACGAACATGAATGTTATCGTGATTATGCCGGCGGTAGGTCAGCTTATGAATCATCGCAGGATAACCATGAAAGGCGAAGATCACCGGCTTGTCGGTCGTGAACAGTGCGTCGAAATCCTCATCTTCAAGCCCGTGCGGGTGTTCGGACTGAGGCTGTAACACCATCAAATCCACTACATTGACGACACGGATACGAATGTCCGGAACATATTCGCGCAAAAGAGTCACAGCCGCCATTGTCTCCAAGGTCGGCACATCGCCGGCGCAGGCCATCACCACGTCGGGGTCGCCACCGTCGTTGCTGGCCCATTTCCAGATACCCGCACCGGCCGTGCAGTGACGCGTGGCTGAATCCATATCGAGCCACTGCCATTCCGGCTGCTTTCCGGCTATGATCAAGTTGACGTAGTTGCGGCTGCGTAGACAATGATCCGCTACCGACAGCAGGCAGTTTGCATCCGGCGGCAAATAGATCCGCACCACATCGGCCTTCTTGTTCGCGACATGGTCTATGAAACCGGGATCCTGATGGGAGAAGCCGTTGTGATCCTGCCTCCAGACATGCGATGTGAGCAGGTAATTCAGCGAAGCGATCGGCTTTCGCCAAGGGATACCCTTGCTAACCTTCAGCCACTTTGCATGCTGATTGAACATGGAATCGATGATGTGGATGAAGGCTTCGTAGCATGAGAACAGGCCGTGGCGTCCGGTGAGCAGATATCCCTCGAGCCAGCCTTCGCACATGTGCTCGCTGAGCATCTCCATGACCCTACCATCAGTACTGAGATCGATATCAACCGCCTCGACGTCGGCCATCCACTCCTTGCCTGAGACTTCGTAGACGGCTTCCAATCGGTTCGATGCAGTTTCGTCCGGGCCAAACAGCCGAAAATTCTGCTTCGAGAGATTAAGCTTCATCACGTCGCGCAGAAATGTTCCGAGCACTCGCGTCGCTTCCGCTCTGACGCTGCCGGGCTTCGTGACGGCTACGGCGTAGTCATGAAAGTGGGGCATCGACAGCGGCTGGAGTAATTCCCCGCCATTGGCGTGTGGATTTGAGCTCATACGGCGGTGACCGGTGGGTGCGAGCGCGGCGAATTCCTCTCGGAATTTGCCACGCTCGTCGAACAGCTCTTCCGGCCGATAACTTTTCATCCAATCTTCGAGTTGCTTTAGATGCTCCGGCTTCTTGAAATCCGCGATCGGGACTTGATGTGCGCGCCAAGTCCCCTCGACCGGTTTGCCATCAACGAATTTCGGCCCCGTCCAGCCCTTGGGCGTACGAAATACGATCATCGGCCAACGCGGACGTTCCACGCTTTCGTTTTCTTTGCGGGCGCGAGCACTGCTCTGGATATGGCGAATTTGTGCAAGGATCTTATCTAGCGTCCCGGCAAGACTTTGATGCACGAGAGTGGGGTCATTCCCCTCGACGAAATGTGGATCATAGCCGTAGCCACGCAACAATTCCGTCAGTTCCTGACGGCTAATGCGCGCCAGCACCGTCGGGTTGGCGATCTTGAACCCGTTCAGATGGAGGATCGGAAGCACCGCCCCATCGCGGGCAGGGTTGAGGAATTTGTTGGAGTGCCAACTGGTGGCGAGAGCGCCGGTTTCCGCTTCACCATCGCCGACAATGCAACTGACAATGAGATCCGGATTGTCAAAGGCTGCGCCATACGCATGCGCCAGCGAATAGCCGAGTTCGCCGCCTTCGTGTATAGAGCCCGGCGTTTCCGGCGAGACGTGACTAGGAATTCCGTAGGGCCACGAAAACTGGCGGAAGAGCCGCTGCAATCCGTTCGTGCTGCGCTCGATCGCCGGGTAACGCTCCGTATACGAACCTTCGAGATAACTATGCGCTACGATGCCAGGCCCGCCATGACCCGGGCCGATGACATAGATCATATTCAGATCGTTGTCTTTGATCAGCCGGTTAAGATGGACGTAGAGGAAATTCAACCCGGTTGTTGTTCCCCAATGGCCGAGCAAGCGAGGCTTGATATGTTCGAGTTTGAGAGGCGTTTCAAGCAGCGGGTTGTCCCGCAGATATATCTGCCCAACCGAAAGGTAGTTTGCCGCGCGCCAATAGGCGTGCATTCGCCGCAACATGTCAGGTGACAAAGGATCAGTCATCGCGTCTCCAAAATTCGTTTTGCCGCGTTGCCGGAGGAGGGCTAGATCGGGTCAGCCGTCCACGTAATAAGCTCCGTGGCGATTCTTCCGAAAGCGTCATTGAATGCGGCGACGGCGGACACCGGATCAGGCTTATCGAGCTTCTTGCTCTGCTGAAACAGACGTGAAGCGACCACCTGTCCGTTCTTGTTCACTATCCTTGCTGAAAACGCTATCTCGGCTGTCAACTCAGATTCCGTGTTGATCTGGAAGCTTCTGACATCGACAATAAGTTGGGAATTCGTTCCCGGTGTGTCTGTCGAGCGAAGCGGTGCATGCGCAACGTCATAGTTTTCGAAGCTCTGAATGAGCTTGATCTGCAACATTTTCGGAATGCTGTCGGCCCATTGCGCGCTCGAAAACTCTGGAATCTCCTTGTTGGGCTCGAGCAGGAACCGCTGCGTATCGAGCAGGAGGATTGCCGTCGGTGTCGGCATCACAAGCTGCTCCTTGAGCGGCGCCTTGGGCGACGTAAAGTGTTGGGGAATGCTGAGGTCGTAGACCGTCTTGGGGATCGCCGGCTCGCCACCTCCCGTCATCTTGACGAGGCCGGCCACGATAGAGTTCAGCCCTCCGGTATTCTTGGCAAGCCCGTCGGTAAACGTCCTCAGATTGGCGATCGTGCTCTTGAGTGGCTCGGCATTTTCAGCCAGCACGGAATCGACTCGTCCGAGCGCATTGCGCGCGGCCTGCGTCATGCTTTGACCGGCCGCCGGATCGGCGATGAGCGTCTGTGGCCCGGTCGATATGCCGACCTCCTTGCCGCCTTCCAACGCGATCACCGGAACGCCGGTCAGCCCCTGGAAATCGAGGCCCACCTTGGTGTCGGCGTGCACCGGCGTGCCTGATGCCACGGCGATCGTTGCATCGACCTTTCGTGGGCTGTTGGCGGCCAGGCCCAGATCGGTGACCTCGCCAACTCGGATTCCGTTGAATAGTACCGCCGCGCCAACCAACAGTCCCGATACGGAACCCTCGAACTGAATATGGTGGACTGTCCGCGCACCCGTTCCGGCGGTGTTATGCAGCCAGTATACGAATCCGAAGACTGCAGCGATCGCTGCCAGCACGAAAGCGCCGACGACAATAAAGGGAGCACGCGTTTCCATTGTCTCAACTCGCTTCCGGTTGCAGCATCAGGGATCGCTTGCCATGGAAGTACGCCTTGACCCATGGATGCTCGGAACGAAGCAACTCGCCCATCGAGCCGATTGCGACGATTTTGCCGTCAGCGAGCGCTGCAACCCGATCGCAAACGGTGTTCAGGCTGGCGAGATCATGGGTCACCATGAAGACGGTTAAGCCGAGCGTCTCCTGCAGCGTCCTGATCAGATCGTCGAAGTCGCCGGCCGCAATGGGATCCAGCCCCGATGTCGGTTCGTCGAGAAACACGATTGCGGGGTCAAGCGCGAGCGCCCGCGCCAGCGCGACGCGCTTGGTCATTCCACCTGAGAGCTCCGACGGAAACTTGTCGCCGTCCTCCGGCGTCAAGCCGACCATTTCGAGCTTGGCGGTCGCAACCTCATTCATCAGGGATTCGGAGAGAACAAGATTTTCCCGTAGCGGAAACTGAACGTTTTGCAGCGCCGTCAGTGACGAAAAAAGTGCACCCTGCTGGAATAGAATGCCCCACATCGTAGCGGTGTGTGCGTCGTGGTTACGGATGCTGTCGATATCGACACCCATGACGTTGATCTGGCCGCTCCGCTTTGGAATGAGGCCGATAATCGTTCGCATCAGCACGGATTTGCCGCCACCGGATGCACCGACCAGGCCAAGGATTTCGCCCTTGCGAACATCCAGCGACAAATGGTCGATCACGGTTTGCCGACTGAATCCCACCACGAGATCGCTTACGCGGATCGCAAATTTATCTGTCGATCGTTCCATCCTCACATTCCGATCGATGCAAAAAAGACCGCGAAGGCGCCGTCGAGCACGATCACAAGAAAGATCGATTTGACGACCGAGATGGTCGTCTGCTTTCCAAGGGATTCCGCGCTGCCCTTGACTCTCAGGCCTTCGCTGCTTGCGACGATGCCGATTACCAGCGCCATGAAGGGCGCCTTGATCATTCCGACCTCAAAGTGGGTCACGGACACGGCCTCATGAAGCCGTGCGATGAATATCGCCGGACTCATCCCGCCGTAGAACCATGCGACGAGGCCGCCGCCATAGAGGGCGGCCATCGAACCGATGAAAGCTAGGATCGGAAGAGCGCAGACCAGCGCAATGATGCGCGGTAGGATCAAGACTTCGACAGGATCGAGACCCATAGTCGATAGGGCGTCGATTTCCTCGCGCATTTTCATCGAGCCGAGTTCCGCAGTGTAGGCACTCCCCGACCGGCCGGCGACCATGATGGCAACGATCAGGACACCTATCTCGCGGAGCACGAGGATGCCGACCAGGTCGACGACATAGGACTCCGCGCCGAACTTGCGGAAATGAAAAATGCCTTGCTGGGCAATGATTGCGCCGATCAGAAAGGTGACCAGAGCGATGATCGGTATGGCCTGCCAGCCAACTTGGTTGAGGTGATAGACAAGCGACTTGAACCTGAGTGAGCGCGGCCTCTTCAAGACGCCGACGCAGGCCGAACCCAGTGCGCCCAGCATCTGCAGAAAAACCGACACATCTTCCGCGGCGTTGAATGTGGATCGGCCGACGGCTTCCAGTCTTTCAAGAACTGGGTTTTGAACCACTCGGCTCGCCGGCTTACGACGGTTGATCTGTCGAACGTCTTCGATCAAGCCCGTATAGCGGTCGGCTATGCCGACAACAGTCGCGGGATGACCAGTCTCCAGCGCAAGCCGCGACATCTTTTCGAGCAGCCATGCGCCAAGCGTGTCGAGCTCACGCACGTTCGCCATGTCAATCTTCAATATCTTGGTTTGCTGCAGTCTAGGTGCAACCGCGTCGAAAAGACTTTCGAGGGGAGCTGCATATGCAGCCGTCCACGATCCACTCGGTTGGAGTTCTAAGGTGTCGCCTTCGGTTGTCTCCCCCAGAATCGGCGCGGAACTCAAAACTCTCGCCGGCCAGGCATAGCTTGCCCGCGCCGCTTAGCGGCAGACGAACAGCCGGATTCGTAACCGCGTGAACTACAATCACGTCCGTTGCAATAGTGGCTTTTGCGCAGCACCTGTTCTCCCATCTGAGACGTTAGAAGTGCTCGCCTCGCACAGCGTTAAATCTGGATTAGCTGGCCGCGTAGCTTACGGAGCAGGCCCCCAACAGAAGGCAAAATGTAGCGGTTGCCGCCGGTTAAGCCGTGATTAAACTTCGGCTGCTTTTCGCATCAAAGAACAAGCACAGATGCTACAATTCGCGCGCAGGCCGATGGCACGGAAATAAGTCAGGCATCCAACGCCATTTTCCTCGGCTTTCAGAATAGTTGCTGGTCAAAATTGCTCACAAGGGAAAATAATAGTCTTATCCTCCGAACTTCGTACCGGCGGAAACACTGTTCCTTTCGCTCCCGTTGAGCGGCGAGACCTAATAGTCAAACACGGGCTTTGAACAACGAAACGAGACCTTGGGCACCCACGGATCGTCGCGGATCTTTGCTTAGCGGCAGGTTAGGTGTCACTTGATGGGTCGCGCGCGTATTGAGCCCGCTAAGCTGAATGGAGCTGCGATTTCGGATAACGCCCATGCGCTGGTTCCGCGATGCTCCCAACGCTACGCGGCCAGGCGTGTTTTTTGTCAAAAACGTCCGCAATTGCATGGAGTCAGGTATCAGGATGCGAGTCATGAGAGCTTCTCTCCCCGAAAATGACCAGCTCGTTCAACGAGATCGATCATATGGGCCGCCGCATGAACCGTTAGGGGGTGCTGGGTAAAGCCCGGCCTTGGAGAGATGTAAGTTGCCATTTCGCGAACCAGGCCAAGTTGCCGATCAGGTACTTCTGCGAGCAATGCGATTACGAGATTTTCAAGTGCGATCATGCGAACGCGTAGCTGGACCAATTCGGCATTTGTTAATTCGGCGATTTGCGACTGCGGGCCGCCGGAAACCACACTGTTTTGCGGACCTAGCGGCCCAGCGCCGCCCTCGTTGTCCCACCTCGAAAGCGCTCTTTGGCGCTGTTGTGACGGATTCGGTACATCAGGCTTTTCATCAATCATGGGCACTCCCTCAAACGTTTTTACGGGCGAGCCGTTTTTGGCTTTTTCCAACACCTAAAAGAAGGCCCTTCAATGCCACGGCATCGCTATGAACCTCGTCACAAGCAGAGTAAACCAGTGGTATCAGACGTTTGTCGTGCTAAGGCAAGTAGTCTGCTGAGTTGCTCAGAATGCTCATGAACCCCTCAGCCTAGCAACGAAATTCCTGCCACGGGTCGGATCGTGATCGAATGATATTTCCGCAACGGACGCGGGTCTTGCCGCCCGCGACGTCTTTCTCCGTCATTTCCCTGCTTATGGTCATTCCTTTAACTCCATTGATCTTGTTCTTATCGCTAGGTACCTGTTCCATGTGAGCGGAGGTGTTGTCATGTTCGCATCGGTGCAATCATCATTCCGGCTCACATCGATTGTCCACCAGATCGGTATCCTCCCAATATCTGGCATCTCACGAAGTTCTGCCCTCCCCAAGCGGCGTTCATCATCTTATCATGCAGGCAAATCGGCCCCAATGCCGGAGCCCGTAAGCTTTGTCTCGGGCATCGGAAGGGTTATAAATTCTGCGCCAAGCAGGGAGGACAAAGGTGCCTAAGGCGACTAAGGCGGCGTTCGATCCGCAGGTGTTTCTCGGCATCATGGGAACAGGGAAGACCGTATCAAAATATCGGAAGAACCAGGTCGTTTTCGCGCAGGGCGACGCGGCTGATACGATCTACTATCTGCAAACAGGTAAGGTCAAAGTCGTTGTCATATCCGAGCAGGGCAAGGAGGCGGTTGTAGGGCTTATCGAGGCGGCCCAATTCTTCGGTGAAGGCTGCATGAACGGGCATCGCGTGCGAATTTCTACGACG
>JBEPUM010000042.1:0-23052 GCA_041691515.1 Pseudomonadota bacterium
GTCTCGTTCCGTTGGAATCGGGCGTATCGCGGTGGTAAAAGCGCGCAAACGCTGAGCTTGCCGTTTAAAGGCAACCACTTCTCTTCGGTTAGCGGAATATCGCTTTGCCGATTCGCCGGTTGCAGTTACGCGATTGCAAATCGTCGTTATCTTCTGAATTAACAAGAACTGGAAGATCAATGATCTCTTTTGCTTGTCGTTGGGAGCGAGTGGTACCGATTTAGGTGTGGCGGGGCCAGGCAGCAGGCTTCTCGGGGAGTATCGGTGCTCCTTTTCAATTGTTCAGAAGATGCTTAAAGCTTCTTTTCGCAATGTTGGGTCAGTTCAAGATGAAATCCTCAATTTATAGGAAACGGCCAAGAATCAATGATTTGTGGCTTCGGATTGGCCACTCACAGCTACGGCGTCCATTTACTTTTTCGGATCCGATAGCGAGGTGATGGCGCAGTTGTGAAGGGGGTGATCTTCCCAAATCAGCGGTTTCATGTGATGTAAGGCAACTATGGCTGTTCGATTCATCCAGCGATTGATTGTGGTCTTTGTGGTCTTTGGGCTTGTTGCGCCGCCTATGGCCATTCAAGCGGCCTGGAGTCAGGTGCCTGCTGCGGTAAACGCTGGGATTGTCAGCACCAATGCCGACGTGCCTTGCTGCCCCGAGAACCAAAGTACAAATGGCTGTAAGGATTGCCCCCTTGCACACTGTGCGCTTCAACTTGCTCAAGATCAGCCATCTCATGCCGCCGGTGTTTTGGTTCGGCACGCGATAACCAAGGTGTTTCGCGCGCCAGACGATCTGCTCGGCGATGGCCTCGTTGGCTCTCCTCCCGACCATCCTCCTCGAATCTCGATCTGATCGGCGTCGTCACGCCATTTGCAACCGTGCGGCTCTAGGGCTGCGCGGGTAATGCACGCTGCCGTCGGCAGATCATCGGGATAACGAGGACAGTAGAATGGGAAGTCAAAACTACGCGCGCGCCGTCCAGGCCGCGCTGATCGGCATTGCCTTGGCCGGTTCAGCTTCGATCGCACGAGCCGACACCAAAGATTACGAATTCCAACTCGTCGACCAGGCGGTCAAAAAGGGCGACGCGATCATTGCGGTGCGCCTGATCCATAGGCCCGACGGGAAGTCGGTCTCCAATGCGGTGATCACCGCGACGAGGCTCGACATGGCGCCGGAGGGCATGAAGACGGTGAAAGCCACGGGCGAAGCGATGCCGAGCATCGAGCTCGGCGTCTATCGGTTCAAGGCTGCGGTGACAACGGAGGGCGGCTGGCAATTATCGTTAGGTCCCAAAGTTCAAGGCGAAACCGGAGCGATCGAGAACAAGTTTGTCCTGAAAGCGATGCCATGATGCGCGCGGGCGGCATGATCAAGTTGGCGATCGTTGGAGTGACCACCGCGTCGTTGTGGCTGTCTCCGATGCGAGCGGCCGAAACTCTGCCGGGCGCCACCGTGGAGAGCGTCGTTGCGCTCGCCAAACGTCTCAACCCAACTGTTGCGGCGGCGGCGCTCGATTTCGACGCTGCGCTCAGCAAGATTGGAACGGCGGGAGTACTGGCCGATCCGGTTCTTTCGCTGGAGGCGTGGGACGTCAACAGCCACGGGGTCGCGCAACGTCGATTCGGGATCAATCAGGAATTCAAGCTTTGGGGCAAATATGGCTTGGAGCGAGGCGTCGCGCAGGCCGATGCCGACGCCGCCAAATATCAGGGGCAGGCAACGGTTACAGATCTTGTTGCGAAGGTGGTTGCGGCACACGGCGAGTACAACGCGGCTTATGAAGCCGTAAAAATCTCGCTGGAGGTCAAGCGACAGTTCGACGAAATTCTCGGGTTGCTGAAATCGCGTTATGGCACCACATCGGTCGATCAGCAGGAAGTTATCAAGGCTGAAATCGAAGCTGCATCGGCGGAAGTCGACGTGGTACGCCGACAAGGCGAAATAAAATCGGCAGCCGCCCGCCTCAATGCCTTGATTGGTCGTCCGCCGCTTGCACCGCTTGCAAAGCCGGTCGGCTTCCGGCCCGTCAGAACGATCGGTCTTGCCCAAGTTCAGCAACGGGGGTTGTCCGCGAATCCGCTCTTAGCCCTGGCTGGTGCGCAAACAACCTCAGCTACCCGCAGCAAGTCTCTCGCAGATCTCAACTATTATCCGGATGTTAATTTGGGAGCGAAATACATCCAGCAGCGTGGCATGGCGGACACCGGGGTGTTTCAGGCCGCGATCAATCTGCCTCTGCAATATGAGGCCAAGGATGCTGAGCAACAAGCTGCGGGAGCCAAACTTAGCGCGGCGCAAGCACGCAATGAAGCAATCCGTCTTCGAATCGAAGGGCAGATTGCCGATACATGGTTCACCGTCGATGCGCTGCGGAAGGCTATTCAAATCTACTCGTCGCGACAATTGCCGCCGGCCCGCTCGTCGGTCGAGAACGCGCGAAACGGCTTTCAAGCCGGTTCCTCCGACCTCTCTTTGCTTTTTGAATCGGAGCGAAGGCTTCGCTCCGTACAACTCGACCTATTAAAGCTCAAGGTAGAGCTCCAGACGAAATATGCCGAGATGGAACGCCTGGCGGGAGGATCGCTATGAAACGAAACCTGAGCGCGCCCGTCATTATTTTGATGCTCGCTGCCGCCGCTTCAACCGGGTGGTTTGGCGCTCGATCCAATTGGTTCGGCGCGCGCATGTCTATGCCTGCCGATGCAAATGCGAGCACCATGTCTGGCGACGGTGTTTCATCCAAGGCTTTGGGCCAGGGTTCCAAGCGGATCAAATTTTATCGCAACCCGATGGGTCTCCCGGATACGTCGCCGACTCCGAAGAAAGACTCGATGGGAATGGACTATATACCCGTCTATGAGGGCGAGCAGGACGACGATTCGTCGGTCAAGGTCAGCCCCCGCAAGCTGCAGAAAGCAGGCGTTCAGACCGAACTCGCGGAACGCCGGACCTTGAATACGATGGTTCGAGCGCCGGGCACGATTGCAGAGGACGAGCGCCGCAAATCCGTAGTGGCGCTGCGTTTCGAAGGCTTTATCGACACCGTGGCGAACGTTACCACCGGCGATCATATTCATAAGGGGCAGCCGCTGATGCGTGTCTATGGTCCCGCCCTGTCGAGCGCCGCGGCCGAATATCTCTCCGCCCTCAATGCGCGTCCGGACGCAGGCATTGGCGGTCAAGCCTTGAAAGGAGCCCGTCGCCGACTCGAAAATTTGGACGCACCTGAGACGTTCATTGCCGACATCGAGCGCACGCGTATGATCCCCGCATATGTGGACTGGCCCGCACCGCAGGACGGCGAGATCGTCGAACGCACAGCAGTTAACGGCATGCGAGCGGCGCCGGGGGATGTTCTTTTCAGGATTTCAGATCACGACGTTGTCTGGGTGTTGGCCGATGTCGCCGAGCGCGATCTCGGCCTGATCGAGGTCGGACAAAAGGCCATCGTTCGGCTTCGCGCCGATCCAGACAAGACCTTCGTCGGCAAGGTGGGGTTGATCTATCCGCACCTGATGGAGGAGACGCGGACAGAGCGGATTAGAATTGAATTGCCCAATCCCGACGAGGTGATGCGACCGAACATGTATGCGGACGTGGAGATCGCGACCGGAACGGAGGCTCCTGTCGTGACCGTGTCGAGCAGCGCGGTCATCGACAGCGGCGACCGGCAGATCGTGCTTCTCGACAAGGGTGCCGGCCGGTTCGAACCGCGCAATGTGAAACTCGGGCGCCGCGGCGGCGGCCGCGTCGAGATCAAGGAAGGGCTCGCCGAAAACGACAAAGTCGTCGTCTCAGCGAACTTCCTGATCGATGCGGAAAGCAATCTCAAGTCTGCGCTCAGTGGCCTCGATCCCAAGGAGAAATCACGATGATCGCCCGGCTCATTGACTGGTCGGCCCGCAATCTGATGCTGGTCCTGATCGGTGCGGTTTTCGCCGTAGCATCCGGCGTCTACGCCGTGGAGCACTCGGCGCTGGATGCGATTCCGGACCTATCCGACACCCAAGTCATCGTCTATACCGAGTACAAGGGGCAAGCACCGCAGGTCGTCGAAGACCAAGTCACCTATCCGTTGACGACCGCGATGCTGACGGTGCCGAAATCCAAGGTGGTGCGCGGCTTTTCATTCTTCGGCTTCTCGTTCGTCTACATCATCTTCGAGGATGGCACCGATATCTATTGGGCGCGCTCGCGGGTTCTCGAATATCTCAATGCTGCTGCACGCAATCTACCGAATGGGGTGACGCCGACACTGGGGCCGGATGCGACCGGCGTCGGTTGGGTCTATCAGTACGCCCTACAGTCAAAAGACAAATCGCTGGCCGATCTGCGATCCCTGCAGGATTGGACCGTCCGCTACGGCATATCGAAGGCCGAGGGCGTTGCCGAGGTCGCCAGCGTCGGCGGTTTCGTCAAACAGTACAACATCGTCGTCGACCCGAACCGCTTGAGATCCTTTGATATCCCGTTGGCCAAGGTGCGCGATGCGATCCGTAGCAGCAACATGGATGTCGGCGGCCGTTCCGTGGAACTCTCGGAGTTCGAATTCATCGTGCGCGGCCGCGGTTATGTCAAAAGCGTCGCCGATCTCTCGAACATCGTCCTGAAAGTCGACAAGGGCACGCCGGTGCTACTGAAGGACGTGGCCCGGATCGAGTTGGGGCCGGACGAGCGCCGAGGCATCGCCGAACTCAACGGGGAGGGCGAGGTCGCCGGTGGCATAGTCCTGCAACGCTTCGGCCAAAATGCGCTGGATGTGATCGACAATGTGAAGGCCCGGCTTGCCGAGATGGCGACGGCGCTGCCCAAGGACGTGCAGATCATCCCGGTCTATGACCGCTCGAAGCTTATTCACAACGCGATCGAGACACTGAAGCGAACGCTTACGGAAGAGAGCATCGTCGTCGCTTTGGTTTGCATCGTGTTCCTGCTGCACGTCCGCAGTGCCCTGGTTGCGATCGTGATGTTGCCAGTCGGAATACTGATGGCCTTCAGCGCCATGAAGGCGCTCGGCATCGGCTCCAACATCATGAGCCTCGGCGGCATCGCCATTGCTATCGGCGCCATGATCGACGGCGCCATCGTCATGATCGAGAATGCCCACAAGCATCTCGAACGCGCGCCTCCCGGCAAACCGCGCCTGGAAGTCCTGATCGAGGCGGCGAGCGAGGTCGGCCCGGCGCTGTTTTTCAGCCTGCTGATCATCACCGTGTCGTTCCTGCCGATCTTTACCATGGAATCGCAGGAGGGGCGGCTGTTCAGCCCGCTGGCTTTCACCAAGACCTTTTCGATGGCGGCCGCCGCGATCCTGTCGGTTACGTTGGTCCCGGCTTTGATGGTGCTGTTCGTGCGCGGCCGGATCATTCCGGAGCACAAGAATCCCATCAATCGGTTCCTGATCTGGATCTATCGTCCGCTGATCCGCGGCGTGCTGAACGCCAAAACCTTGACGATCGTTCTCGCCTTGGTCGCATTGGCGATAAGCATCTGGCCCGCACGGCAACTCGGAACGGAGTTCATGCCGAGCCTCAATGAAGGCACGTTGATGTATATGCCGACGACCTTGCCGGGACTATCGGTGACCAAGGCGGCCGAGATCCTGCAAACGCAGAACAAGATCATCAAGTCGTTTCCCGAAGTCGCTTCTGTCTATGGCAAGGCAGGCCGCGCCGAGACCGCGACCGATCCTGCTCCGACCGAAATGTTCGAAACCATCATCAACCTGAAACCCAAGGATCAATGGCCCGCCGGCCTGACCATCGATGGCCTGACTGCGGATATGGACAAGGCCTTGCAATTTCCGGGCGTCTCTAACGCCTGGACCATGCCGATCAAGGCCCGTACCGACATGCTAGCGACCGGGATTCGCACCCCGGTCGGCATCAAGGTTTTAGGTACCGATCTGACGGAGATGGAAAGTTTGGCGCGGCAAATCGAAACTGTTGTGAAGACAGTTCCGGGCACATCGAGCGCTTATGCGGAACGGGTCATGGGTGGATACTATCTAGACATCATTCCGAATCGCGAGGCTCTCGCCCGCTACGGTTTGATGATCAGCGACGTGCAGAACACGGTGTCGTCGGCCTTGGGTGGGGAAACGATTACGACAACAGTCGAAGGCCGCGAGCGCTATGGCGTCAACCTGCGCTATCCCCGCGATTTGCGGAGCGATCCCCAATCGATCGCACGTGACGTGCTGGTGGCCCTGCCCGGAGGAGGGACGGTGCCCCTTGGCGAGGTCGCTGCCATCAAGCTTACGCGGGGACCGACATCGATCCGCACCGAGAACGGACAACTTGCCGTCTACATCTTCGTCGATATCCGTGATCGCGATTTGGGTGGATATGTCGCCGATGCCAAGGCGGCGGTGGCTGCGAACGTCAAGTTCCCACCCGGAAACTACGTCGTCTGGAGCGGCCAGTTCGAGTACCTGGAGCGCGCCACCGCCAGGCTCAAGATCGTGGTACCGGTCACGTTGCTGATTATCTTCCTGCTGCTCTATCTTAATTTCCGCCGCTTGACCGAGACGCTGATCGTGATGCTGTCGTTGCCGTTCGCGCTCGTTGGCGGGTTATGGCTGATGTGGTGGCTCGGTTTCAATATGTCGGTCGCGGTGGCCGTTGGCTTCATCGCGTTGGCAGGTGTAGCAGCCGAGACCGGCGTCATCATGTTGATCTATCTCGATCAGGCGATGAAAGAGCTTCACGCGGAACGGTCAGCGGAAGGCAAGCCGTTCACGCGACGCGACCTGCACGAGGCGATCATGTTGGGTGCGGTTGAGCGGGTGCGACCCAAGATGATGACTGTCGTCGCCATCATGGCCGGGCTCATTCCAATCCTTTGGAGTACCGGGACGGGCTCGGAGGTCATGCAGCGCATCGCGGTGCCGATGATCGGCGGCATGATCTCGTCGACCATCCTAACGCTAATCGTGATCCCCGCCGTTTATGCATGGATTAAGGGATTTGGGTTGCCCCGTGGGTCCGCTATTGCTGGTTCAATCAATCAAGATAAAATGTCAACGGATGTCTTCGATCATTCTCAGGCCGCGGAATAAACCAACAGACCTGCAATTCTACTCAACGGAACTCTTGCAATATGAACGGCATGATGAACAACGAGATGATGTTCGGCATGGGCTTGCTCGGGCTGCTCGTCATCCTCGTTTTGATGCTCGCGGGCGTGGCGCTCGTGAAGTACATTTTCTTCGACCGGCGATGATCTGCTGCGTGCTCGAGCCGGTTCTGATTGAGTGAGAACCGACCTTGTGTTTCTTGACGCTATCGTTCATGCGAACCAGTTTCCATTCCGGTGGAAAGCAATGTAATGCCGCAGAGCGTCTTGCGGCTGTCGTGACTGAGGAGAGAATCTGAAGGCGCGCCGAGTCGTTTAGAATTTGGAATCGCCATGGTAGCAGCGCCGACTATCATCGGTCCAAAATGGAGCGCTGCCGATTGTTTAGTGCCAATTCTATCATAGTATGGGGCGCAAGAGACGCGATGAACAGCTCAAGACCTTTTCAGGAGACTCTCGCATATTCCGCTCCTATTGTCAGCGGCGTTGGCCGACCATCAAGCTCGCCAACGCTGAAAGTTAAACTGAAGTTGAGGTTTGATTACGAGTCATATCCGCCATGAGCTTTTATAATGACCGCATTCTGCCATGGCTTTGCGATCGCGCGATGCGCAACCGGCGGCTCGTGCCCTATCGGGAGCGAGTCGTTTCGGCGGCAGAGGGGTGCGTGCTCGAAATCGGAATAGGATCTGGCCTGAATCTTCCATTTTACCCAGCGCAAACCCGCGAGGTTCTCGGCCTAGACCCAGGAAGGCGGCTCATCGACATGGCCCATCATGCCGCGCGAAACTCAAGGCTGCATGTGAGTTTCATCGAGGCATCTGCCGAGGCAATTCCACTTGAAGATCATTCCGTCGATACGGTGCTGACCACCTGGACGCTTTGCACCATTCCCAAAGCAAGCGCGGCGCTCGGCGAAATGCGCCGAGTTCTTAAGCCGCATGGCCGATTGTTGTTCGTCGAGCATGGACTGGCTCCAGACTGGCGCGTCCGAAAGTGGCAGGATCGCTTAACCCCTATCTGGTCGCACGTCAGTGGAGGCTGCCATCTTAACCGGCCGGTGAGAATGCTGATCGAAGGCGCCGGCTTCCGCTTCGACCGCCTGGAAACAGGCTACATGCCAGGCCCGGCGCCCATGGCTTTCATGTACGAGGGTAGCGCACGACCGAGTTGAACTTCAGAGCTTTCAGGTCTTGCGCGTACCAAGTCAGAAGTCGAAGGTCGAAATCATATGGGCACGCCGTAGCACTCTGCCGGTTCGCCCAGGGATGGCGGCTCAAAGCAAAAGAGCATCCGATATCCGCTTAACGACGGTTTCCTCACGCAGCAGAATTTAATGAATGCCGCGGCGATCACCACAGAGTCGCATATGCGGATCCCACGATGCTCCTGATAATGCAAACGTATTTGGCGCAATATTTCAGTCATTGGCTCGGTGCTTATACCACATCTCATTGATCAGAACTCGTGCGCCCATTGGCGCAACCCGATGGACACGATCTTCCAGGGGCGGTCGACAAGGGTATTCCAGGCATAGCAGGAGCTAAGCCGGAATCTGGGTGACGACGAAGGATTGAAGGCGGCGTATCGAGGCGGGGTGTATTTGAAGATGCGGTTCGAGAGCCAGTTGTCGCGCATATACTGCCAGATATTTTCGACCGGATTGGGTTCAGGGCATTTCGGCGGCAGGGCGATAATGGTGATGTTGGCGGGAACGATCAATGCTGCGGACAGATGCCATCCGGCCTGGTCGACGAGGAGGACGGCGTGGGCTCTTGGTGCAGCCGCCCTGGCGATTTCCGCGAGGTTCAGGTTCATCGCTTCGGTATTGCAGAAGGGCAGGGCCGCGCCCATGCCCTATTTGGGGCAGATGGCACCGAAGATATAGGTCGATGCGGTTCGCTGATCCCGCAGAGCGCTCGGGCGAGTGCCGCGCTTCGCCCACCTGCGGGTGATCTTGTTCTGCTGTTCTGAGTGGCGCGCCATCAACTCAAAACCCCTTATTTTTTGGATTAATTCGATAGCTCAATAGCTTCGTCCCACCGCACCACTGGTATCAAGCGGTGGGATCAACGATGCGTGTTGGAATGGGTCTGATCAAGAACGTATATGGCGCTGGCCGTGATCGCCGACGAGGCGCATTCCTCGCAAACCGGCGAGGCGGCAGCGAAGCTCAAGCAGGTGCTTGGAAGATCTGGCTGAGTTGGAGGACGGCGGTGAGGCGAGACGGCAGCTCGCGCAATGAATCGATCAGCGGTCCAAGGCCCACCCTGGCCGCAACGCACTTGGGATAGGCCGCGACATTCTCCACATCTCATCTCAGATTCGCATAACCTTCATTATGGAATATATTCCTATTTATGAAGGCCTGAAGGATCGAGATAGACTATCTCAAGATCTTCATTCGCATAGCCGTCGCTACCGCGTGCGTCTTGTTCATTGCTCCAAGTTTCTCACGAGCTGAAGCGATATGTTTCACCACAGTCGAGCGTGAAATTCCAAGAATGACCGATATCTCCCAATCCGTTTTCCCGTCGCCGGCCCAAAGAAGACAATCAAATTCGCGAGGTGTGAGCCGCCCGCTAATCTTCGATTTAGGGCGGCGTAATCCCAACCAATGCCCAATGGCAAAATGCGAAATGAAGGTCAACGCGGACCGACCGGCGTCATCCAGGTTATCTGTAGAACCTCCAAACGACAGCGCAGCAATAGGAAGGTCGAGGGTGCTCACTGGAATCACGAGTCCGTCGGTCAATCCGAATTCGGCAGCCTCTCCTCCGATAATCCGCGCATCGCTCGAGTGAGCACTTGATGCGTAGCTTTCGGACCACGTGAAAAGGCCGCGGTCGTTTTGAAGCCGATGTACGATCGGATCGCGCGGAAGATAGTTTTGATCGACATACCGTGCCGCCCAATCGCTCGGAAGATGCTGGACTACACCGCGAGCATTGATTTCAGTTTGAGAGCCGCGCATTTTTATTGGGGGCACAATGCCGCCAAACACGGATGAGAATCCGAAAGCGCTAGCGATGTTTACGATGGAAATTTCGATTGATCTTTGATCGGTTGATTGCTCGATCATCGAAATGAATTCCCAAGTGTTCCAGAATAAATCCATTTCAATTAAACGATGAACTGCCGTATCTGACGATAGGGCCAATCAACAACAATTTGCCGATCGGCGCGATATTGAGACCGTTTTCCTCGGCAACTCGACGGGATCACACCGAAGACATCGGTGTTCTTTGTTGCTGCTTGCTTGAAGTCGATATCATCTGTTGTTGCGTAAAAATTCTGCGAAGAGTTCTCGCCTGAAAGCTGCGCTATGACTATCTTTGAGCTGCCAACGTGGCAAGAGACGCGTATTCTCAGTTCATGGTGTCAACGAGAAAGTCCTTCTCATGGTGTCGCTAATTATTTGACTTAATTTGCTCGTCATTGCCGAAGCAATTATGAAGCGCCGTAAGCGTCTTAGCGGCCTCTCGAACATTGTCACAAGATGCAGCTGCCGCCGTATCCAGCACACTTGTCATTGCCGCGAAATCCTCGTCCTGGCTTGTGGTTGCGGATGCCAGCATGTCACGCACGTCGCAGCTCTCTCCTGCGGGCGCTGGGGGCGCTACACCTAACGACAATGCCTTACGCGCCGGCTTCGACGGCTCCGATCGCGCAATCAGCGAAAAGGGTTCGTCCGGCGTTGGAGTTACCTTTAACGGCCTCGCGCTTTCGGTCTTCTGCCGGGGCGTCCGCCGCGCCGGGGGCTTGCGCGTTGTCGGTGCTTTGATTGTCGCAGCGGCGACAGGCACTTCGGGGCGCTCTTTTGGCTGATCCGGCGCCGGACTGATCGCGCCTCCCAAAGCCTCGTCCTGCCAAACGCGCAATGTGGGCAGAACGGGCGGCGTCGCCTTGGCCTTTTCATAAAACGCCCGGTAGGGTTTATCGGCGTAGTGGCGGATTTTCGTCAACTCGAACGATCGTGAGTTCTTCACCATCAGGATCGACAATCGCGCCGACATTTCCCGTAGCTCGAGGGGCCTGCGGAGCGGACGGGGCGTATAATGGGGCGCCCAGACGCGCGGCGCGAAGATTCCCTGCCCCGGCCGCTGGATCGGCGTCTTGTAAACCTGCGTCGTCTCGCCCAGCATCTCAGACACGAACTCCGAGGTTTCGAGGTCGTTGATCTGGATGAACAGCTTGATCTGCGAACCCGACACCGTGGTGATGCGCGTGTTCTTGCCATAGAGCTCGTCGAGTTGCGCGATGTCCTGCATCACGATCGCCATGCGGAATCCGTAGCCGGCGCTGATGGTGATTTTCGAGATCAACGAATCCATCCGTCCTACATGGTAGAATTCGTCAAGCATCAGCAGCACCTGGTGCGGTTCGTCGTCGCCCGGAATCTTCACCATCATCAGGTCGTGGATCTGCTGGAACAGAATCCGGATCAGCGGCCGGAAAATCGAAAGCTCTGCAATCGTGCAGCCGATGAAGATGGTCATCGGCTGACGGCGCAACTCGCGGATGTCGAAATCTGACGTCTCGGTCGCTGCCGAGATCAGGCCGTTGTTCCACAGCGACATCGCCATATTGACGTTGAACACCGCTGAATTGCGGGTCTCCGGCTCGAGCGCGATATACTGATTGAAGCTGTCCACGACCCAAGTCGGCAAATGCTGACGCTCGGTCTTCACGATGGCGCGCAAGACGGACGAAATATCCCTACCCGTCGTGGTCATCCGCGCGACGGTGCGCATATGCTGCGCGCCGGCAATCAAGGGCGATGACAGAACGTAGCCGATCAGCGCCGACAACAGTAGACGTCCAGCGCCCGCCCAGGTGTCGTCGGCTTTCTCGGGAATCACGAACGAGGCCACCACGAGGCAGTCGGTCGCCATGCGCTCGTCGCGCCGCACGAAATCCAGCGGATTATAGCGATGAGTGTCGTTCGATCCGGGCGAGAACATGAACACCCTGTTGCCCATCGCCGTGCGATGATTGGCGAGCGCATCGAAGTTCTCGCGCTTGGGATCGAAGAACACGGCCGAGCCCTTCCAGAGGTAGCCGTTCGGAAGGACGAAGCCGGTGCCCTTGCCCGACCGCGAGGGGCCGACGACGAGAATATGTGCCGGTTCGTCCGACCGGATGGTGGCGCCACCCAATGTTCCCAAGACGATACCTTGCTTCGGGGTGAGGCCCTGTCTGGCGGCCTCCATCACCGTGCCGAAGCGGGCTTCGCCGTAGGGCATCTGTCGGCGGTTGATGATCGCAAACAGCACTCCCGCGATGGAGAGCGCGCCAACCGTGGCCGCCGCATAACCGGCGCGGATCAATGCCTCAAGGCGCGTGCCTGGGAACAGCAAGCGGTCATAGAAATGGCGCCAGGCGATCAGAAAGAAGTCGACGGAGCGATCGGCATTCTGCATCCGGAATAGAGCCCAGCGGCGGACGCCCTCACTGGGAAATTTGCTCGGCGCCCAGCGCAAGGCGACGACGATCTCATAGGCCATGCTCCACAACAGCCAGAAGGCGAACAGCAGCAGGATCGCAAGGCCGATCCTATAGGCGACGACGCGCGCCATGATGGCCCTTCCCCAGTTGCGGCTTGTTGGCCTCTCGCTCCTGCCGCCACTCCGCCATGCGCGAGAAATGCACCGCCGATGTCCCGCGCCAGCCGCCGACCTTGGTCTGCTGAATGACGATCGGCAGCACCGACTTGATGTAGCCGACAATTTCATCGTGCCTGAGACCAAGGCCAGCTTGCATCACCATCAAGGCAAGCTGCTCGAAGGCGCCAGCCGGGCTGTCGGCGTGCACGGTGGTGATGCTGCCCGGATGTCCGGTGTTGATGGCGCGCAGGAACGAATAGGCCTCGGCGCCGCGGATCTCGCCGAGGAAGATGCGGTCCGGGCGCAGCCGCATCGAGGCCTGCAGCAGTGTCTCGACGGTCACCCGCGCTTCGCCCTGGTCGCCCTTCGATGCCACAAGCGGCAGGTAATTCTTCTGCAACGGATTGACCTCCCGCGTATCCTCGATGGTGATGATACGCTCCTCGACCGGCACTTCCTTCAGGATGGCATTCAGGAACGTGGTCTTGCCGGAGCTCGTCCCGCCCGAGAGCAGGATCGAATAACGGCGGACCACGGCGAGCCGGATGAAGTCCTCAATGCGGCCGGCGTCGAGATGCTCGCAGAGCCGCCGGTCGGTTTCCGACAGCGTGCCCTCCCCCGCGGTCGTCACCTTCTCGAACGAACCCAGTTTGCGGTAGTCGTCGAGGCGCATCTCCTTGATCACCTGCTTGCGGATCGCGAACGCGCCGCCCGCCGTCGTCGCCGGCGGCATCACCCCCTGAAAGCGCTCACCGGTCGGCAGCGCCGCCGACAGCAACGGATGCTCCTCGTTGACACTTTGGCCTGAATGTCCGGCGACCCGCTCGGCCAGATGCCGGATGGCGTGCTCCGTCAGGCCCGGCACCTCGTGTCTCTCCATGGCGGCCTGTCCGAAGCGTTCGATCCAGACCTCGCCCGGACCGTTGGCGCAGATCTCGACGACCTGGTCATCGTCCAGCCAGGGCCTGATCGGATCGAGGGCGCGGTCAATGAAGACCGTCAGACTTCGTGCCGGCGCGTTCACGCTTGAGCTCCCTCAGGGCTTCCTTGACCGGGTCCGGATAGAGCGCGGAAAAGTCGAGATCGCGCCGCACGAAGACGATGATCCGCGTGCCCTGGTCGAGATAGATGGTTGGTGGAACGTTGATCGAATTCCGGAGAGCTTCCTGCGCGATGTTGGTCAGGGTCTGCGAGACGTTCTGAGCGGCGATCTGGCGGGCCTGCAGGCTCAACTGGTTCTGATTCACACCCGTCTGGGTCTGTGTCACGGCGCCCGTGATGGGATCGGTCGTGGTGATGATCGTCCCGTTGCCGTTGGTGTTGTTGGTGTTCTGTCCGTAGGCACTGAGGAACTGCGAGACGCCGCCGACCAGCGACAGCATGACCGCAGAACCGAAGCGCTCCAGATAATGGTTGTCGACGAAACCGGCATTGCCGGCGCGCCCCAGTTCGTCCGTTCCGTTCGAGCCGAGCTGTACCGAGACGCCATCTGAGCGCAGCATGCGGGTCCAGACCACGAAGACCCGGGTTTGGCCCTGAGCGATGCCCGACTTGTATTCGCCGACGAGCCGGCTTCCCGCCGGGATCAGCACGCGCCGTCCATCGAATGACCAGACGTTTTCGGTGACAACCGCGCGAACCATGCCGGGAAGATCGCTTTGAAGCGCGGTCTCGAGCACGCCGCGGATCATGGTGCCTTGCGCCACCAGCGCATCGATCCGGTTGTTCTTGGTGGCGCGCGAAACCTCGACGCCTGCAGAGGATACGGAGGCGAGGAAGCGCCGGTTGGGATCATTCTCCGGACCGCTCGCTGCCCTGCCGCTGTCATCCGGATTCGCGGTGTTTGCTGCCGCAGACGCATTGTCAGCGATCACCTGAGGCGCCCGCAGCCGCTCCCATTTCCGTCGCTCTTCCTCCAGCCGCTGACGCTCGAGCTCAGCCAGACGGCGGGCTTCGTCGTCATTCGGTGGCGTTGCCGCCAGTGGTGGTTCAGGTGGCGGCGGCGCTGGCAACGCGAGAGGCGGCGCGACCGGGGGAGGCGGTGGTGCCGGCTCGGCCGGCGCCTGAGGGATGACGATGGTGCCCTGATTGGTCTGCACGCGTGGCGTCGACAGCGACGGTGCTGGAAACTGCGTGGTCGTGAACTCTTCCTTGTCCGGTGTCGTCAGGGTGGGCGAACGCCGCGCGACGGTGCCGTAGATCATCCATGCCGCCACGACAAGCGCGCCGATCGGCACGCCGAATTTCAGGAAACTGCCGAGCGCGGTGCGGCCACGGGCGACGGAGGTCGCAGCGGCCGCTTCCAGTTCGAACGAGCGATAATCGTCCGGTGTCGGCATCATCAGCCTCCCACGGTCGTGGCCGCACCGACACGTTGCGGCGCATAGGGCTCCAGCCCATTCAGTTCATGCACGTTGGTGAGGCGGCGGTTGAAAATGCAGGTCGATTCCTGGCCGTTGCGCAGCGTCCACTGTGGCGCGACCTTGTCGACGATGACATAGGGTCCCTCGGTCCGGAAATTGACCAGGTTCTCATTGCGATCGGCGTCGACAATATAGATTGCCGGCGTCTCGCCTTCGAAGCGGAACCAGGTCTTGGTCCCGTCGTCGAACACCGCGACGGGTTTGTTCGCCGACGAACCCTTGTAGCCATAGTCACTGTTGGCATTGGCGATGTTGAGGTCTTTGAGATTGGGGTTGGCCGCGCGCTGCTTGGCTTCGGCCAGCAATTTTGCGCTCGCCTCATCGTCCGGAAACCGAAACCGCACGGCATAGATCTGACCGGACGGCGGCCGCGTGTTAGACCGCAGCAGGAATGAATAGATGCGCTTGTCGGTGACGACGTTGAGGTTCGATATCGCGTTCTTGTCGACCGGTTTGACGAAGATAATGTCGCCCTTGCGGTTCGGTTCGACTTTCCAGGCAATCGAGTCGCCCAGCGCCAGCGTTTCGATCTTCTCGTCCGGCTGCAGCTCGATCATTGTCGAGGTGCCGTAGCTGGCATCGATCGCGGTGACGTTGTCCTTGTTGTAGATGACATCTCGGACGCGGGTATCGACGCGACCAGGGCGCGGCAATGCCTCCGCGTGAACGGCGCTGGCCGAGATGCAGAGGATGAGACTGACGACAACGCAACGCTTGTTCATTGCTGCGCACCCACAGTGCCGGGCGATGGCGCCGTTTCCTGATCGCGGCGATACTCGAGCACCTGGAAGCCGAGCGGGTTGTCGAACCGCCACTCGTTGCGCATCGGCGCCGACGTATAGCGAAACCGCACCAGCGAGACCCAGTTGCGGGTGACGATGTTGGTCGACGACTTCTCCTCGGTGGAGAAGCGCGCGAGCGCGGTGCGGTTGTTCGGGAATGTCACGGATTTGATGTTGACCGAGACCACGGTGTTGGCGCCGTACACCTTCACCGGATTGTTGGGATTGGCGGGGGAATAGATTTCCGTGAGCTCGCGCGCTGCATCTGCGGTCGCCAGCAATTGGGCCAGATCGAAATTGTCCTTCAATGCTTTCGGATCGTAGGTCTCCCGCGCCTTGATGTAGCGCACGACATTGAACGTCGTCACGGCCTCGTCCTGTGTCAGCGGCCCCTCGGCCATCGGGCGCTTCACCTCGACGAAGCCGGTCGTCTTGTCGACGACCACCATGTACGGCTCATAGGTCTTGAGCGGTACCAGCAGGGCCAGCGTGCCGAGCGCCCCGACCGCAACCACGGTCATCACGGCCGCGACGATCCAGGCGAGCGCACGGGAATTGCGGTTGCGCCGCGCGATGTCGCGTTCCCAGGTCGCGCCGTCGACGTAGTAGCGCGGATCGACGCGCGCGGGTTCCGATGTCACGGTTTCCGTCATGGCCGCCCTCCGCCGTTCTGGGCTGGCGGCGTGCCCGGATTGCGCAACTGTTCGGCAAGACGCCGGAATTCAGCTGATTGCGCCCAGGAAGCGGCGCGAAGACCGACACGCGCGCGTTGCCGCGACGCCAGTTCCTCGCGGCGCGACATCGAGGCCGGATTGAGCGGATTGCGAAAGGCAAGCCGGGCGCGATTGGCGGCGGCCCCCAGCCGGTAGCCGGTCGCGGTGGCGAGCACTGCTCCGATGCGCGGCGCGAAAATCGGCACGCCACCGGCGATCGCCGCCGCCATGTTGTTGATCTGGCTCAGCAGTAGGATACCGATTATCGCCAGCAGCACGACGGGACCGATCGTGGCCCAGGTCGGGGACTTGGAATTGGCGACGCCGTTGAGCGTATCGATCGTCTGCTGGATCAGCGAGACGTAGAAGGCGAGAAACGCATAGACGAGCACCTGCACCAGAAAGTACTGCACCAGGGCGCTCAACCATCCGCTGAAGAACCGCGTGGTGACGCCAAACAGCAGCAGGATAATGAACAGCGGCGCCAACGCCAGCAGCAGCCACATGAACATCTTCGACAGCACGATGAGAAAAATCGCGAATCCGATCAGCAATGCCATCACCACGTAGAACACCGCGGCGAAGATGTAGGGCCCCCAGTTCATGATGCCGGCGTTCTGCAGAAACGCTTCGGTGGCACTGTTGGTCGTATCCCACATGTTCTGCAGCGCCGACTGGACGCCGTTGACGGAGTTCAGATTGGCGGACGTACCTGTGTTGTTGGCGGACGTCACCGCGCTCAGCAGCGCATTGCCGATGGCGGACGGGCCGTCGTTGAGCAAGTTGTAGGCGAGCGTCTGGAAGTCACCCCATTTCGTGGCCATGGTGTAGATCAGCATCGCCCGGAACAGGCGAAACGCGTGGTCCGCCGGGCCGCCGGTCGCGGTGCCCTGCCAGATGCCGACACCCCAGAAAATCACATAGAGCGTGAGCAGCAGGCCGGCCACGCTGGTGGCGCCGCCAGACGTGGCAGCGTTCGCCAAGGCCTGATAGGCGGTCGAGACGTAGTTCTGACCGAGCTGATCGACCGATTGCAGCAGCGAGGTGATGTTGAAGCTATTGGCCATCGCGCCTCTCAGATCGGCCGCATCGGACCGCAGCGGTCGAGGCGCTGAAGCGCCTCTGGCACGGGCGGCGTCGGGAGGTTGGAATAGGCGAGCGGCGTCCCACCCTCATCGGGAGAGCATGGCGCCTTGAGCGGCTTGTAGGCGCAGCCGGCGAGCACAGTGGCGAAGATTGCCAACGCGGTGAATGTCACGATGCGCTTCATGGGGCCGGCGCCTTCGGTTGGGTTAATGTCATGGCGCGCGACGCGGATTTGGCCGCGTCATCCTGGCCGCCGATAGCCCCCGCGCTGATGGCCGGCGCATGGCGATGCGGAAGACCGTAGTAGCCGATTGCCACGCCAGCGCTGATGGCGAGGATGACAACGAGAATCAGAGCACGTTTGGACACATTTCCCCCACCACTTTGATTACTGCTGCGTGAACTTCATCGCGCGGGCGGCGGAAGACTCCGCAGCGATCCGGTCGAGATTCGCTTGATTGGCCGCCGCCGCCGCGTTGTTGACGACGCCGTTGAGCTCATTGACCGTCTGCCCGGTCTGGATCTGCACCTGGGTGTTCTGGTCGACACTGCCTTTGAGGTCCTGCGCTTGTCCGATCTGCTGGCCACCTTGCGTGAAGGCAGAGGACCGCTGCTGCACCGCGCCTTGTGTCGAGTTGATCAGTCCCGACAGCGTCGCTGCGACATTGACCGAGTTCTTGTACGCCGTGTCGGCCGGGTGGCTCTGTCCGTTGACGAGCCCAGTGATGGTCTGGACGAGCTGAAGGCCGTTGATCAGCGTGGAGACGATGTTCTGCGACGCCGATCCCATGCCGGCGAATGACAACGCTCCGCCGGAGATGACCGAGCCGAGCGACGGCGCCTGCGCCATCGAGAAGCCGCCGCCGAGCGCCATCTGCGCAAGCGTGCCTTGGGCCTGCGAAGATCGGTCGCCCGTCACCGCCTGGAGGGTCTTTTGCGTGAACTGCAGGATCTGCTGATCCGCCGTGAGTATATTCTGCGTGCTGGTCGCGATCTCCTGCGCCTTGGTCAGGTTGGCGCTGTCGATGACCGGGACCTGCGCCATCGCCGGCAGCGCGCCCGCCAGAGCCAGCGTCAATACGGCAAGCTTGAACATCCAACGCATCGGAACCTCCCTAGCGGCTGTTGGTGGAAATCGCGGCAAGCGCCGCTGTGACATCGGCGATCGTCAGCGCTGCATTCGCACCGGCATTGCCGCTGTTGGCGGCGTTCTGCACCTGGGCGAGGTAGAAGACGACGTTGCCGTCGGTGTCGACATAGCGCGCGCTCACGCAGGAAGGGTCTGTCGGCGAACCCGGCGGCGTGGTCGAGCAGGCCGATGACGCCCGACAGGGATCAGCAGCCGTCCCGGACCCGACCATGCCGACGGGGCAGACCGGACCCGCCGTCGGTTGGGCAGCGCTGGCCGTTGCGCGCATGCCGAGCGCCGTCCGGCTCATGTCGCTGTTGAGTGCCAGGTTGAGGGCGTTGAGCGCGGTCACCCAGAGGTTGGCGGAGCCGATCGCACCATTCCAGGCAAGGTTGTTCTGAAGGCGGGCGCCGCTGTTCATATCGATCGCGCCCATCACCGTCGGCGCGGTTCCGACCTGCCGGCCGGCCGCCTGGAACGCGGATTGAGCCGCTGCCGTAGTCGAGCGGCTGGCGTCGAGCCCGGCCACCACGTCGCCACTCGACTTGAACAAGGTCTGGCTGTTGAGGGTCGCGCCTTGCGCGTTCGGATCGGGCGTCGCCGGCTGATCGGGACCATAAGTCTGGATCGCCTGGCTGCCGGCGCCCGCTTGCGGCTGCACCGTCGGGTTGGTGATGGTGGCTTTCTTGCCGATGGTGACCGCGCAATTGACGCCGCTGTTGGCGTCCTGCCGCTGCATCGTCACAGGCACGAGCTTGACGGTCGTGCCGGCGGTCTGCGAGCGCTGCGTCAATTGCGCCGCGTCGTCGACGGGAATATTCGCCAGCGCGAGCGCGACGCCGGACAACAGTGCCGCCGCGATGATCGCCATCTGGAGTTTCATGCCGGGCTCCTCCCCATGAAGATCGGCAGCCACACGGCCGGGTCGTCGCCGACGCGGGCGCGCAGCGCATCGAGCTCCGCGACCGTCTCGGTGCGCCCGGACAGCACCTTGATGAGGTCGGGCATGCCGGCGAGATTGAGCCGCGCCACGACACTGTCGCGGCCATGCTTGATCAGGAACGAGCGGCTTTCCGGCGCCGTGCCGCGGATCCAGGCGACTTCGCGCCCGGACAGGCGGAAGGCCTTCTGGTAGCTTTCGTCGTCGGCTTTTGGATTCGGGAAGAAGATATTGGTGCTGGTCTGTTCGATCAGCGTGTTCGACGCTTTGGAGCGAATGATGTCGGCCGCCGACTGGGTGCCGAACCCGACAATGCCGTTCTGCTTGCGGATGGTCTTGAGCTTGTCGCGAATGAAGAACGCGAACACGTCGTCATCGAGCAGCCGCCAGCCCTCATCGAGGAAGATCATGACCGGATCGCCGGTGAGCAGCTCCTCTGTCCGGTGAAAGATGTACATCAACGCTGCGGTGCGAATCACCGGGTCGTCGAGCACCCGCGTCATGTCGAACCCGAACACACTCGACAGAGAGAACTGGTCCTCCTCGTTGTTGAAGAGCCAGCCGCGCTGGTCGGGGCGCATCCAGCTCTCGAGACGCGCCAGAAGGTCACCCTCCCCTGCCCGAATGCGACCGCGCAACAAAGTCGAGAAGGCTTTCAGCGTACGCCCCGCCGGACCGCCGATGACCGCCGCCGCGATCGCGTTGCGGATCACCTGCTCCTCGGACGCACTCAGGTCCGCGCCATTCGCAGGCCGCAACATGAAGGCGAACAACTGGTAGAGAAATTCGCGGTTCGGCGCGCTGTCCGGCAACGACAGCGGGTTGAAGCCGGTCGGCTCGCCCGGCATGAGCGTTTCATACTGGCCGCCGAGCGCGCGGATGAAAATCTCGGCGCCGCGATCCTTGTCGACGAACAGCAGTTTCGGTCGCGGCTGCACGCGCTGCGTCTGCGCGGCGATGAAGGATAGAAAGACAGTCTTTCCCGATCCGGTCGGTCCGACCACGGTGAAGTTGCCGATATCGCGGACGTGGTGGTTGTAATAATACGCCGTCTGCGACGTCGTCTCGAACACCGAGATCGCCGGACCCCAATGATTGCCATCAGGGCGGCCGCTCGGGTAGTTGTGCAGCGACGTGAAGCCCGCGAAATTCTTCGACGAGATCACCGCCTTGCGGGCGATGTACTGGAAGTTGCCGGGAAGCTGCGCCCAGAAGGCCGGCTCGCAGTTGAGGTCTTCCCGGGTCCAGATCACCGACCGGTCCGTGAGCGCCGCGCCGACCGCCGTGACCGCCGCCCCCACCTCCGGGAGATCGCGCCCGAGGCACATCACCGTCATGTGGTGCTCGCCGTAGATCGCCTCCGAGGAAAGCAACTCGTCACGCGCGTCGTCGAGGTGCTCGGCAACGATGGAGCCGGCCTCGTCCGACATGTCGACCTGGCGGGAGACGCGGTCGATCTGCTTGGCCGCCTCCGGCCGGTCGACGATGGCAAAAGTCTGTGTCGCGATAAACTCGTGGGGGACGCGTAACAGGTTGTCGAACGAGCCGGGGCCCGTCTGCGCCGGGTATTCGCGGATCGACACCATGGCGCCGAAGCGCGTGTCTTCGGGTCCCGCGCCACGGATTTCAATGGCATTGCGGCCGAAGAAGACTCGCTTCATCGACAGCGCGTCCGCGATGTTGATGCGTGGCAGGTGCATCGGCCGCGGAATGCCTCCGTTGAGCAACTGCACGAGGAATTCAAGCGGCTCGGAGAACCACAGGCCATTCCGGCGTACCACGCCGAGCTGGCGAGCCCCATAACCGGCAAGGTTTTCGCGCACAGCGATCGCCGCATCCCGCAACTCGGTGAGGGCGGTTTGCGCGGCGACCGACGCGCCAGCCTCGTCCTTGCGGCCGAGCAGCTTGGTCAGCATCACGTCGAAGGTGCCAGCCTGTCCCTGCAGGGGGCGGCGTACGAGGGTCAAATAGATGTCGTTGACGAACATGCGCCGCTTCGACAGCGCTGCGTCGTAGCGCTCGTCGAGTTCACGGCACAGCGGATTGTCGAAGGTCGATTCGATGCGCGGCTGCACCTCCCGGCGGATGATGTGGGTGGCCAGCGCAAACCGGGAATTAGCGAGCGTGCGAACCACGTCATTGCGGCCTAACAAGCGCGCATTGACCTCGCTCATGTCGGAGGTCTCGAACGAATAGCCATCGAGCTTGAGGACGGTGAGGACCAGGCCGTCGCGGGTCTTGATGATGTGGTCGTCGACGTGGCGCGTATAGGGCAGGTGCGAGGCGACAGGACGCTCGCGCCGCGACACCGCGCCGTAGGTCAGTTCATCGAGCAGAGCGCGCGCAACCATATCGACCCCTCACGCGGAATAGCTGTCGGCGGCCCAGAAGGCGCGCGACCGGGGTGGGCATTTGGTGGATTTGACGAACAGGATTTCGAAGATCCGGTCGTCGCGGAGCGTCATGACGAAGCCGAACAGATGCAGCGGGATCGCCACCAGCAGCAGGAAGAGATTGTGCGAGATCAGAAAGCACACGCTCGAAACCACGCCGTTGAACATGAAATACATGTACGGCACGCCCATCAGCGTCGGCGCGCGCGTCAATGCCTTGACGAGCGGCGTGATCAGCGGATCCTCGAGCTGATCTTCCGTCATTGGCCAACCGCCGACTGGAAGAACTGCACGATCTGCGCCGAGCCGAACACCAGCACGATACCGAAAATGACGCTGCCGGCGATGCCCCAGGTCAGCCGGCCAGACCAGGCGAAAAAGCCACAGGCGATGACGGCGAGCGTCGCCAACGCTGTCGCGATCGGGCCGGTCAGCGCCGACACCAGTTGGGTCAATGTCGACTGCACCGGCTGCAGCGTTCCGCCGGTCTGCGCCGCCGCCTCAGTGAGGCTCATCGCCAGAAGCGTTCCGGCAAGTGCCCAGCGCGATAACGATCTCCTCATCCGTTCCTCCGTTTCAGTCGACATGCATGACGAATCCGTCGTTCCAACGCGCTTGCGGCGGCGCCTTTGCCGACGAAGCTGCCGCGGCGCTCGGCGTTCTCGGCTCGATCAGGTCGGCAGCGCCGCTCATTTGATCGCGGGCGCCGCGACGGGGCGCCTTGCCTGGTGCGGGCCAGACATAGAAGTCATTGATGACCTGCGCCACGAAGCGCACGGTTTCGGGGAATGGAGGAACGCCGCGGTTCTCTTCCACCGCGCCCTCGCCGGCATTGTAAGCGGCAAGGATGAAGAACGGATTTTGGTACTTTGCGTGCAGGGCGCGGAGAAAGCGGACGC
>JBEPUM010000043.1:0-22887 GCA_041691515.1 Pseudomonadota bacterium
GGGATACGGTTTTCACGAGGACGGATTGCGCTCCGGTCTCGCGGTGGCGGAGTCGCTGGGTGCGCCCGCGCCTTGGCGCGCACCGCCATCCGAGCTCGCGGAGGCAGCGGAATAGTCATGCCGGACACGCCGCGCGCAACAGGACAGGATCGGAATATCGCCGCTGCGCTTTATTTCGGCGATGTGATGCACGCGCGACTCAAGCCTGTCGGCCATCGTTTCAGCTATCGCGTCATGAATCTGCTGATCGACCTGGACCGGCTCGACGAGGCCGATCGCCAGTCACATCTGTTTGGCGTCAATCGCGCCGCTCTCTACAGTTTTCATGAGTCCGACCACGGCGATCGCGACGGCACGTCGCTGCGATCCTACGTCCAGCGATGCGCCGGCCTCCACGGCATTGATCTTACGGGTGGTCGTGTCCTGCTACTGTGCTATCCGAGACTGCTCGGTTACACGTTCAATCCGCTGTCGGTCTATTTTTGCTATCGCGCCGACGGCAGGCTTGCGCTGATGATCTACGAAGTGCGCAACACATTCGGCGAGATTCACCCGTACATTTTGCCGGTCACGCCGGACCAGACCAGCGCCGCCGGCATTCGCCAGCAGCAACGCAAGCTGTTCTATGTCTCGCCCTTCATCGAAATGGCGATGCGATACCACTTCCGGGTTTCGGAACCGCAGGAAGCCGTCAAGGTTCGTATACTTGAAACAGACGATGACGGCCCCCTCCTCGCCGCCACGTTTAGCGGCAGACGTCGTGCGTTGACGACGTCAGCCCTGCTGCGATCATTCTTCTCGTTGCCACTCGTCACATTCAAAATTCTTGCGGCAATCCATTGGGAAGCGCTGCGGCTCTGGATCAAAGGCGCGCGCTTTGTGCCCCGCACAAATGCCAAAGGGAGCGATACGCGCTTGGCGGCCGAATATAACGGCGCATATACTGGCGAGGGGCGACCTTCGGGCGGGCAAATTTCGGGTTCACCAAAAGGCGCTTCGGTCCGGTGAAAGTTGGATCAGGAGTCGATCCACGAGCCAGGTTTCACGTGGACGGAAACCTCAAGCGGCTTGATGGATTAGCCATGTCCGACCCGATCGCAATAACTCCGGAGAATGTCGACACGGCGCTGTCGGATTTGCCCCGCATCGTGCGCCTGGCATTCGGCTTCGGATCCCGGCTTCGGCGCGGCACCCTGAATGTCACGATCCCCGACGGCCGTACCATCCGGCTCGGCGGAGCTGAACCCGGACCATCCGCGGCGATGACGATCACCAGTTACGGATTTGCATCTCGCCTGCTCAACGGTGGCGATATCGGAATCGCAGAGGGCTACCTGAATGGCGAGTGGGATACACCCGACCTGACGGAATTTCTGTATCTGTTCTGCGTCAACCACGACCTGATCCAGGCGATGCTCGGCGACAATCCGCTCATGCGCTTTGTCCAGATCGTGCGGCACTGGTTCAATCGCAATACGCGGCGGCAGGCTCGCCGCAACATCTACGCGCACTACGATATCGGCAATGCGTTCTATTCGGCTTGGCTCGATCCCAGCATGACGTACTCTTCCGCGCTGTTTGAAGACGGCACTTCCGACCTCACCGCCGCGCAGCACAACAAGTACCGCCGGCTCGCGGAGGCGGTCAATCTGCAACCCGGTCAGAGACTGCTGGAGATCGGTTGCGGCTGGGGTGGGTTTGCCGAGTATGCGGCGAAAACCTATGGAGCAAACGTCGTTGGCCTGACCATCAGTCAGGAGCAATGCGATTTCGCCCGCAGGCGGATCGAGAACGCAGGCCTCAGCGACAAGGTTGAAATCCGCTTTCAGGATTATCGCGACGAGCGCGGCCAATACGATCGCATCGTTTCAATTGAAATGATCGAGGCCGTCGGCGAGCAATTCTGGCCAAAATATTTCTCACAACTACGCGACCGGCTATTGCCGGGAGGCTTGGCAGGTATTCAGGCCATCACCATTCAGGACAAGTTTTTCCAGACGTACCGCCGCGAGGTGGACTTCATCCAGCGTTACGTTTTCCCAGGCGGGATGCTGCCGTCGCCTCAGATCTTGAAAACACTTGGCGAGCGCTTCGGTGTTCCTGTCATTCGCGAGCGCATCTTTGGGCAAGATTATGCCAAGACGCTTGCGACATGGCGAAGCAATTTCCGTGCGGCGTGGCCGAACCTGACCCCGCTGGGATTCGATGACCGGTTTCGCAGGTTATGGGAGTATTATCTCGCTTACTGCGAAGCCGGATTCCGTTCGGGAAATATCGACGTCCGGCACGTTATTTTTGCAAAAAACAAATAGCGGCACAGCGCACATTGGTCATGCGATCGATCGCCTTGGCTCACTTGTGCCTCCCCCGCCTCTCCACTAGGGTTGCTGTCGAACCTGTAACTGCTGACAAGATTCATTCCATGAAATTCAACAAAGACGTTATCGATGCAATCGGCAACACGCCTCTTATCAAGCTGAGGCATGCGTCCGAGGTGACCGGCTGCACCATTCTCGGCAAGGCCGAGTTCATGAATCCGGGCCAGTCCGTGAAGGACCGCGCCGGCAAATGGATGATCCTCGAAGCCGAGAAGCGCGGCGAACTCAAACCGGGCGGGCTCGTGCTAGAATCGACCGCTGGCAATACCGGCATCGGGCTTGCCGTGGTCGCAAGCGCGCGCGGTTATCGCACGCTCATCCTGATCCCGGAGACGCAGAGCCAGGAAAAGAAGGACATGCTGCGGCTGTGCGGCGCCGAACTCGTCGAAGTGCCCGCCTTGCCCTATGCCAATCCGAATAATTATCAGCATGTGGGGCGGCGGTTGGCCGACCAGCTTCGCAAGACGGAGACGAACGGCGTCCTGTTCGCCGACCAGTGGAACAATCTCGACAATGCCAAGGCGCATTACGAATCGACCGGGCCCGAAATCTGGGAGCAGACCGGCGGCAAGGTCGACGGCTTCATCTGTTCGGTCGGTACCGGCGGTACACTCGCCGGTACCAGCCGATACTTAAAGGAGAAAAACAAGAACATCGCGACGGCTTGCGCCGACCCGCACGGCTTCGCGATGTACGAACTTTTCAAGCATGGTCAGGCCAAATCGACGCCGGGCGACTCGATCACGGAAGGCATCGGGCTCGGCCGCGTCACACCGGTCATCGAGACCGCGAAAGTCGACGACGCCTTTCTGATTTCGGACGAGGAAGCCGTGAAGGTCATCTATGATCTGCTGCAGCACGAAGGCCTGTGCCTCGGCGGCTCCAGCGGCATCAATGTCGCCGGCGCGATCCACCTCGCCAAGAAGCTGGGCCCTGGCCACACGGTCGTGACCATCCTTTGCGACTCCGGCAACCGCTACCAGTCGAAGCTGTTCAATCCGGACTTCATGCGCTCGAAAAATCTTCCCGTGCCGGCATGGCTTGAAAAGCGGAGCACGGTGAAGGTCCCGCTCGTCCCGACCTGAACTGGGTGTCGATCAGCGCAGGATCTGGCTGAGGAAGAGTTGGCTGCGCGGATGCTGCGGGTTGGCGAAAAAGTTCGCCGGCGTATTGGATTCGATGATCTGACCGGCATCCATGAACACGATGCGATTAGCCACTTCCTTGGCGAATCCCATTTCGTGCGTGACCACGAGCATAGTCATGCCTTCCTTGGCGAGATCCACCATGGTGTCGAGCACTTCCTTGACCATCTCCGGGTCCAGCGCCGACGTCGGTTCATCGAACAGCATGACCTTCGGATTCATCGTGAGTGCACGCGCGATCGCCACGCGCTGCTGCTGCCCTCCCGACATCTGACCGGGATATTTATTAGCCTGATGAGGAATTTTGACGCGTTCGAGAAACTTCATCGCCGCAGCTTCCGCATCCTTCTTCGGGATATTGCGGACCCAGATCGGAGCAAGCGTGCAGTTCTCAAGCACCGTCAGGTGCGGAAACAGGTTAAAGCTCTGAAAAACCATTCCGACTTCACGCCGGACTTCCTCAACGCGCCGCAGATTGGGTCCTAGTTCGATTCCGTCGACGACAATCTGGCCTTCCTGGAATTCCTCAAGCGCGTTGATGCAGCGGATAAGTGTCGATTTTCCCGAGCCTGAAGGTCCGCAGATGACGATTCGCTCGCCGCGCGCAACATCGAGGCCGATGTCCCGCAACACATGAAAATTGCCGTACCATTTGTTGAGGCCGGCGATAGAAACGATGGGATTTGCGTCTGTCATGATAATCCTGTCTCACGTCCGCTGGTGCGCGTTCAGCCGATGTTCGACGAACTGCGAATAGCGGGACATGCTGAAGCAGAACACGAAGTAGATAATTCCAGCGAAAGCGAATCCGGTGAACAGCGTGGTCGGCGTCGCCCACGTCGGATCGGCGAACGAGGCGCGTAAACTGCCGAGCAGATCGAACAATGCGACGATGGACACCAGCGACGTGTCCTTGAACAGCGCGATAAAACTGTTGACCAGTCCCGGGATGACATGCCGTAACGCCTGTGGCATTACGATCAACCCTGTCGTCTTCCAGTAGGACAGTCCAAGCGCACTGGATGCCTCCGCCTGCCCACGCGGGATCGCCGCCAGGCCGCCGCGGATAACCTCGGCGTTATAGGCACCGGTAAACAGCGCGATACCGATCAGGACCCGGACCAGACCGTCAACGGTGAAGTTTCCGGGCAGAAAAAGCGGCAGCATATAGGTCGCGAAAAACAACACGGTGATCAAGGGAACGCCGCGCCAGAACTCGATGAAGGCGACCGAAAAAACACGGATCAGCGGAATGGTCGACCGTCGTCCCAACGCGAGCGCTATACCGACCGGCATCGACGTGACGATACCGGTGACCGACACGACCAGCGTCACCAGAAGGCCGCCCCACAACCGCGTATCGACGATCGGCAATCCACCGCGGTCGAGATGCATTACGGCGATCACCAGTCCAATGCCGGCAAAGATCGTCAAGCTCGTGATCAGCGCGCGCCAGCCCGTGCGGAATGCGCCATTGAGAAGGAAGAGCAATACCGAGACGATCGCAGCGGTGCAGGCAAAATCGTACCAGACCGGCTGACCGGAGTTCTGAAACCGGTCGCGGAGCCAGATCAGGGGCCATACGATCAAGGCCAGCGCGTTACCGATCAGTGCAACGGCATTTCCGAGCAACCACGCCACCACACCGAATTTGCTCGTCTCGCCCAGTGCAGCAAGCTGACGCCCTGCGTTGCCGACGCTGTCAGCGAAGCCGGACAGAAAATCGACGATCCAGCTCACACCGAACCCATTGATGCCTCCGCCATGCAGCAGGAAAAACGCGACAATGGGAAACGCAATGAAGAACAGGCCGGCATTCAGGCTCTTGGCAGGCAGCCGCGGAATTAGAAGCGGCAGCAACAAGATGGCGGCCAGCAGGAACGTCAGGTTCACCCGCCACCGTTCGGGTTCGGGGTAAAAGCCGTAGATGAACTGGATGATTTTGGCTTGGACAAACGGCCAGCACGCACCCACCGGATGTCCCGCTTCCGCGGCCAGACACGCGGTTCGATCCTTGCCTACCCAAACCGCGTCGATGAGGAGAAAGCGGATGGTGGGGACAATGATGAACCAAAGCAGCAACACACCCACGATAGTCAGCAGCGCGTTGGTCGGGGAATTGAACAGACGGGTCCGCAGAAACCCCACAAAACCCGTGGTCTTGATCGGCGCGGGCCGCTCAGGAACAAGTTCGCTGCGAACGAACGACGACGGCTGATCGGTCATGCGCCCATGCTCCGTCCGATACGCCAGCCGTAGAAGCTCATGATCGCGCTGGTGACCAATGAGATCAGAAGATAGACGCCCATCGTGATCGCGATGATCTCAATGGCCTGTCCGGTCTGGCTCAGCGTCGTTCCAGCAAACACCGAGAACAGATCCGGATACCCGATGCCGACAGCCAGCGACGAATTCTTGGTGAGGTTGAGATACTGATTGGTCAGTGGCGGAAGAATGACGCGCATTGCTTGCGGCACGACGATCAGCCGCAGCGTCGAACCGCGAGAAAGTCCAAGCGACGCTCCCGCCTCCATCTGGCCTTTGTGAACCGACAGGATTCCAGCGCGCACGACTTCCGCGATGAACGCGGCCGTGTAGGTCGAAAGCGCCAAGGTAAGCGCGACAAATTCGGGGATCACGCGCAAGCCGCCGGAGAAATTGAATCCTTTGAGGACCGGCATCTCGAATGTAACGGGGATGCCAAAAACGAGCGTCGCGACCAGAGGAAGGCCGATCAGCAGACCCAGAACATAGGGCCAGACGACAATTACTCTCCCGCTTTGGAAAAGCGCGCGACGTGAATAGCTGCGCAACAGCAGGCAACCTATGATCGCAACGACGACAGCAATCGCGAAGGCTGTAAATCCTTCGTGACCGATCGGCTTTGGAATGACCAGGCCGCGGTTGCTGAGAAAAAAGCTGCCGAAGATCGAAACGCTTTGGCGCGGATTTGGCAAAGTGCTGAGCACTGCGAGATACCAGAATAGAATCTGGAACAGCAGCGGCTGATTTCGAACCAGCTCGACATACCCACCCGAAATACGCGAGATCAGCCAGTTCGGCGACAGCCGGCCAAGCGCGACAAGAAAACCGATAATCGTCGCAAAGAAAATGCCGACGACGGCCACCAATAGCGTGTTGAGAAGGCCGACGAGAAATACGCGCGTGTAGGTGTCGCTCTCGGAATACGGAATCAGGGTCTGGCTGACGCCGAAGCCTGCTGTTTGCGACATGAAACCAAAGCCGGACGCGATATGTTGCGTCTCGAGGTTCCCGCGCGCGTTGGATACGATCTCATAACTGATCCATGCCAGCGCCGCGACGAACAGCACCTGCAGCGCAAGTCCACCCCAGCCCGCTTTTCCGCCGAGCGCGCGCCGCAGTTTGAAAAGAAACTGCGGCGGCGGTTTTCGAGGCTCGTCGGCCATCGCCGTTTTCAGGCGCTGGCTCTAGCGGATCGGCGGCGCGTATTGAATGCCGCCCTTGTTCCAGAGCTTATTGAGGCCGCGCGCGATGCCAAGTTTCGAGCCAGCACCGACGTTACGATCGAACGATTCACCGTAATTGCCGACGGCTTTGACGATGCGCGATACCCAATCCTTGGTCAAACCAAGCTGTTCGCCGAGATTGCCGTCGGTTCCGAAGACGCGCTTCAACTCAGGCTTGTCCGATTTGGCCATCTCATCGACGTTCTTCTGCGTGATGCCGAGTTCTTCAGCATTGATCATCGCAAACAAGGTCCACTTCACGATGTCAAACCACTGATCGTCGCCGTGACGCACCATGGGTCCGAGCGGTTCTTTCGAGATCACCTCGGGCAAAACCGCATGATCTGCCGGATTGGCAAGCTTCAAACGCTCGGCATAGAGTTGCGAAACGTCTGACGTAAACACGTCGCATCGGCCCGACTCGTAAGCCTTGACAGTTTCGTCGGCCGTGCTGAACGCAATCACCTCATACTTCATCTTGTTGCTCTTGAAGTAATCGGCGAGATTCTGTTCGGTGGTGGTGCCGGTCTGGACGCATACAGACGCGCTGTTCAGCTCCAGCGCCGAATTGACCTTGAGCGATTTTTTGACCAGAAATCCCTGCCCGTCATAATATGTAACGCCGGTGAAGTTTGCTCCAAGCGACGTGTCGCGTGAGACCGTCCAGGTCGTGTTGCGCGACAGCACGTCGATTTCGCCGGACTGCAGGGCGATAAAGCGATCCTTGGCCGACAGCGGAACGAATTTGACTTTGGTCGGATCGTTGAATACCGCGGCTGCGACTGCACGGCAGACGTCAACATCGATGCCAGTCCAGTTGCCTTTATCGTCGGGTGCAGAGAAACCGGGCAATCCCTGGCTGACGCCACAGGAAATCATGCCTCGCGCCTTGATTGCCTCAAGAGTGGTCTTTGCCTTGGCAGAATCCTGCGCGGAAGCAGATTGCAGCGAAAGACCGGCGGCGAGAGCGAAAGTGACAGCAAGTACGCGTTTCATGGCAATGCCTTTCAAGGACATCAAAGGACGGGTCGATCGTTGCCGTTCAGACGCTCGGTTGAGACCCGCCGGTCGATTCATCTCTCCACAAGAGCAGCCAAACGACAAACTTCGTCGATCGGCTGAGGTGGAAATCTGGTCGAAGCTCGCGGCAGGCCCCTCAACATGCGGCGACTAGACAGTTGGTTTACATCACAGAACGACTGGAGGGCCGGGTCAAGGGGTTGACGCGCCTCTTCCCCCTCCTGTTACTAACGAAATCACTCCGGAGGTTAACGTCCGGCAGGTTTTCGGGCAGTCGCACAGCGACAAAATGCCTCCTTTTACAGCGGCGGACGCATGAACTCCTCAGATGACGAACGGGCGACATCGCTCCAAACGGAAACCAGATTGGTCGTTTCAGGCCGCGACACCAAGGCCCAAAAGGGATTTGTCAATCCGCCGGTCGTTCGCGGCTCGACCGTGCTCTATCCAACCGCCAGCGATCTGCATGCTCATCGCGGGGAATTCCAATACGGACGATTGGGCACCCCAACGACTCGCGCCCTGCAAGATGCGTTAATGGCATTGGAGGGACCCCAATGCGCAGGCGTTGGGCTCGTTCCGTCGGGATTGGCTGCGATCTCCACGGCCCTCCTGTCGGTGCTGAAAGCCGGCGATCATATTCTGGTCAGCGACAGCGCGTACCGGCCTACGCGAAACTTCTGCAATGGGTTTCTGGCCCGCTACGGAGTCGAAGCCACCTATTTCGATCCTCTGATCGGCGCGGACGTCGCCAAGCATTTCCGGTCCAACACCCGTGTGGTGATGGTCGAGGCGCCGGGATCCCAGTCCTTCGAGATGCCCGACATTCCGGCGATCGCGGCGGTCGCGCATGCGCGCGGCGCACTGGTCATCGACGACAATACCTGGGCCACCCCGCTGTTCCGCCGCGCGCTCGAACAAGGCGTGGACATCAGCATACAGGCCGCGACCAAATACATCGGCGGGCACTCCGACATCATGTTCGGAACCATATCGGCCAACGCCAAGGCGTGGCCTGCGCTCGCCGAAACCATCAGACTTCTCGGCGTCTGTGCGGGACCCGATGACGTGTTTCTGGCCTTGCGAGGACTGCGGACACTGGCAGTAAGGCTTGCGCATCATCAGCAGGCCGCGATCGAAATGGCACAGTGGCTCGCGGCGCGGCCCGAGGTTGCCAAGGTTCTGCACCCCGCATTGCCAGATGATCCCGGTCACGCGATCTGGAAACGCGACTTCAACGGCTCCTCCGGATTGTTCAGCGTCGTGCTTAAGCCGGCGTCGCAAAAAGCGGTCGATGCCCTGCTCGATACAGTCACGCTGTTCGGCATGGGCTATTCGTGGGGCGGCTACGAGAGCCTCATCATCCCCTTCGATTGCGCGGAGTATCGCACGGCGACGACCTGGGCGCCGGGCGGGCCGACCTTGCGTCTTCATATTGGGCTGGAAAGCGTCGACGACCTGAAAACCGACCTCGACCGGGGATTTGCGGCCTTCAAAGCGGCCAGTTCCTGAGCGCCCGCTGGAGCGAGGCAATCCTTCGAGTCCTTCGTTAATCTGACGTTTTCGAGCGCAAACGAAATAAAAAGATTGATCCGCTGTCGTTTGCAGATAGCGTCAGCTTTCGACTCAAATTCAAATATGGACGATCATGGGAAGCCTTGTACTTCTCGACCTGATGGGCGGCGTGGCGCTACTGCTGTGGGGACTGCATATGGTCCACAGCGGGATTTTGCGCGCCTTTGGTCCAGATCTGCGGCGGTTGCTGAGCAAGGCGCTCAACAACCGCTTTGCCGCGTTCGGTGCCGGGCTTGGGCTAACCGCGCTGCTCCAGAGCAGTACGGCGACCGGCTTGATCACCAGCTCGTTTGCCGCAGAAGGTCTGGTCAGCCTGGTTCCGGCGCTGGCGATCATGCTGGGTGCGAACGTCGGAACCACCCTGATCGTTCAGGTCCTGTCGTTCAACATCTCCGCGGTTGCGCCCATCTTCTTCATCATCGGCCTGACGGCGTTCCGCACCGGCGCGCGTTCGCGCATCAAGGACATCGGCCGGGTCTTCATCGGCCTCGGCCTGATGCTGCTGGCACTGCATATTCTTCTCAACACGCTGGCGCCGGCCGAGAATGCGCCGAGCATGCGCCTGTTGATGAGCTCCATAACGTCGGACCCGATCCTCTGCATCGTCATCGGGGCGATTGTCACCTGGGCCGTTCATTCCAGCGTCGCGACTGTTCTGCTCATCATGTCGCTCGCTTTTTCTCAATTCATTACGCCCTATGCAGCGTTTGCGCTCGTGCTGGGGGCCAACGTCGGCAGCGCCATCAACCCGATCATCGAAGGAGCGCGCCGCGATGATCCGGCGAGCTACCGGCTTCCGGTTGGCAATCTGCTCAACCGGATAGTCGGCGTGCTGCTGATCGCACCGTTTCTGCAACCCATTGCGGACTTCCTTGGACATCTGCAGCCGGACCTCGCGAAGGCGACGGCCGAATTCCACATCGCATTCAATGTCGTCACCGCGATCCTCTTCATCGGCTTGCTCGATGGAATCGCCCGGCTGCTGGAGCGATTTTTGCCCAAAAAGGTCTTGGTGGCCGATCCGTCCCGGCCGCGCTATCTGGACGCCAGCGCGCTGGAGACGCCCTCGCTTGCGCTCGCCGACGCTGCCCGCGAAACGCTGCATATGGGCGATCTCGTCGAGACCATGTTGCGCAACGTCATGGCGGCGATGATGACGAACGACCGGTCGCTGGTCGATCAGGTCTCCCGCATGGACAACAGCGTCGACGCGCTCGACGAAGCGATCAAGCTCTATGTCACCAAACTGACCCGCGGCAGCCTCGACGAACGCGAAGGTCATCGCGCCATGGAAATCATCGCATTCGCCATCAATCTCGAACATATGGGCGACATTATCGACAAGAACCTGAGCGAACTCGCGACCAAGAAGATCAAGCGCCGCTTTCAATTCTCGCCGGAAGGCGCCAGCGAATTATCGACGTTCCACAAGCGGACAGTGGATTCGCTTCGCATCGCGTTCGGCATTTTCATGTCGGGTGATGTCAACGAGGCCCGCCGGCTTCTTGCAGAGAAAGTAGCGTTACGGAACCTCGAGCTCGCGGCAACCGAGCGGCATCTTGAGCGGCTGCGCGAGGGGCGTCCGGAAACCATCGAAACGACATCGTTGCATCTCGACGTTTTGCGCGATCTGCGTCGGATCCACTCCCACATCTGCTCGGTCGCCTATCCCGTTCTTGATGCGGCAGGCGAGCTTCCAGCCTTGCGTCAGGGTGAAAACGACCTGATCGGGATTTCCGCCCCGGCGCATCCATCCGCGCCCTAGCGGACAGTATCCTCAGGTCGAGGATTGACGTCCGTTGAGGATGATGAAGTAGACGTTTCGCAAATAGACGACGAGTCCGAGAGCCTGGCCAGCGATGAACACCGGGTCGCGCCGATACAAGGCGTAAGCCAGCAAGAGCGTCCCGCCTCCGATCGAAAAGAACCAGAACGCAACCGGCACCACACTCCTTCGCGCGCGTTCGGAGGCAATCCATTGCACGACAAAACGCATGGTGAAGAAGGCCTGCGCGACAAAGCCGAGGGCGACCCAGCCGTCGAATTTGACTACGAACACCTCGTGAAAATAGTTGGTCAGCATGCCGATGATATCAGCCATGATGCGTTACCTCGGTTGCAACCGGCGTCGATTTTTTGCGGCGGATCAACCACCATACGCCGGCGAGGTCCATGATTCCGATCCAAAGACGATCGAAGAAACCGTAATTCGACACGCCCGAATGCCGTGGCCGGTCGATCACATCGACATAGGCAATGTCGTAACCCTCACGCCGCACGAGTGCGGGAAGAAACCGGTGCAGGCCGTCGAAATAAGGTAACGACAGAAATACATCGCGCCGAAACGCCTTCAGCCCGCAACCGGTGTCGCGCGTGCCATCGCTCAGCACCCAGCTTCGCACCTTATTGGCGGTTCGCGATTGAAACTTCTTGAAGCCGGTATCCTTGCGGCCAACGCGTTGACCGGCGGCAAGACCGACGCGGCCACTCCCATTCTCGATTGCCGCTATCAGGTCTGGCAAAAACGCAGGGTTGTTTTGCCCATCGCCGTCCAGCGTCGCAACGATGGTGCCGCGCGCCGCCCGCACACCGGTACGAACCGCCGCCGATTGTCCGGATGATTTTCCGTGGCGTATCTGACGCAGGTTTGCACGCTGGGCCATGATCGCCGCCAGTTTTTCGCCCGTGGCATCGGTTGAACCGTCATTGACGTAAACAATCTCGTAGGTCCATCGGCCGTCGAGCGCCGCCGCGATCTCGGCAATCAGCGGCGCGACATTGTCCGCCTCGTTGCGCACGGGCACAACAATGGAAACCGTCGGCGCCGTCGCGCTGGTGGCTGACATGTTGTCGTTCATCGTTCGATTGGTCCGCCGGTCAGAACCGCGCCAAACTGACATCGCGGCGTCCGCTTCTTATGGTGCGAAAGCGCCCCGGGCAACCCTTTTGAGATGTTCCCGGGAAGGTCCCGCGAGCGGCCACACCGTTCCCTGAAGATCGATCGAAAAGCACAGATGCCGTGCCGCAAACCAGTACCGTACGAACATGGCACCGATGACCCCCAGCAACCCGCCGGCAATAACGTCGCTTGGGTGATGTGCAAGCAAGACCAGGCGGGTGACTGCGATCACGACGGCATAAACGACCACAACGGCCCTCACCCGCGGCCAAAGTGCCGCGACCGCAAAAGCCAATGCAAAACTGGTAATAGCATGTCCCGACGGAAAGCTCGCGTGAGCCGAAGTCCAGTCGAAGTGCGAAAAGTTGAAGGCATTGGCTTTACCGCCAACGAACGGCCTGCCCCGCCCGACCACACCCTTGATAAGGTCTCCGGCAAGAACTGGTATCGCAACAGCCACGAACAGGAACTGAACCCGCGTACCAACTCCGATTAGCAGCGAACGTGGCACTCCCTTGAACCGCGGCGAAATCACGGCAACGGCGACCAGCATCGCGGCAAGCAGCGACAGAACGTATTCTGCTTTTCCAAAATCAGTCAGGATGCGTAGCGGCCAGAGAGCGGCGTTGCCTCGCGGCGGCATCAGACCGATCTCGCGTTCATCCAGCCCGTACATCAACGCGACGACCGCCAAAGCACCAATCGTCGCGATCAGCAGCCAATGAAACGCCAATCGCCGCGCGGCTTCGGCGCGCCGCGAATGTGACGGCGGTCGCACCAATCTCGCAAATGACTGCCGGGTAAACGACAGAACATCGGCAGCGTATTTGAGAGGTTGTCCCACGCCGGCCACCGCAGGCATCCTAATATGTCCCCTCGGAGCGGAAGATGGCGATCGAGATCGCCTTTCCCTGCGAGAAGTTATAGCCGTCAATACGCGCGGCGACGTTGTACCGCAATCCGATCGCTTCGGCGCGCTGCGCGAAGGCGCGCTCCGAGCGGGATTCGACGAGCGCGAACCGGCAGCTTCCGTGGCCAAGGAAATCGGCGGCGCCCGAGCCATCGGTCAGCAGCGTCGACGTACCGGTCATGAAAACCAGACTTGGCTCATGATAGCCTGCCGCCGCCGCCTTGGGTCCGACACACACAACGTTTCGCAACGCGCGCGCGACCTCAGGGCTGGGAAACAGCGGCGTCAACGCCGACACGATGATTCCGTAGACGGAAACGCTCAGAAACAGTGCAGCGACTACGCCATTCAATAACGAACGTTCAGCATGCCTGTCGTCGTAGAGCCACCACGCGAACAATCCGAAGATCAGGGCTGCTGCGGCAAACGGCCATGCCAGAAAAACGGGTTGGCGCGTCAAGGTGATGGTGGCGATAACCGCAAGTACTGAGGTGATTGCGGGAATGGCAAACCACCACGCTGCACCCTTCGTCAGCCACGATCGGGACAGCACGTGGCGCTCAAGCGCTGTGACCGATAGGATCGCGATTGCTGGATAGAGCGGCAGCACATAGTGCGGCAGCTTGGTCAACACCAGCTCGAACACGATCCACGATGGAATCAGCCACGCGAGCAAAAACTGCACACCCGGCTCCCGGCGCGCACGCCAGATCGCCGGCGCAGCCAGCCCGGCCAGCGGCGCTCCAGGCCAGAACGTAATCCAGAACAGAAGGAGATAGGTTCCGGGTGGCGCGCCGTGAGATTCCTGCGCGGCAAGCTTGCTCAGCATGTCGCCGCCGATCGAATCCGCAAAGAACGTGTCGCCAGCGCGCATGAAAATCGCGACAAACCAGGGCAACACCAGAACCAGCATCCACATCAGCCCCCAGACGGGCCGCAGACGCCACAACCACGATGCGGATCGGTCGAAAATAGCGACGGTCACGATCGTCAATCCCGCAAACATCAGGATTAGCGGGCCCTTCAGCAAAATTCCGCCAGCCAGCGCCGTCCAGAAAATTGCCGGGTGTGTCCAGGGCGGACGTGCAGGATCTTCCCCTCGCTGCCATGACAGATAGACGCGCGCGAGTGCACCCATCGCCGCAACCACAGTCAGCAGCAGCATGGCATCGGTCTTGGCAAGTCGCGATTCGACCCCCAGCAAAACAGAACTGCATAAGATGAGTGCGGCCAAGACTGCGCTCCGCCGCGTTACGAAGGCAAGCGCCGTCCAGTAAGTCAGAAGCACCGCGCCGATTGCACCGATCAACGATGGCACGCGATACAGCCAGATACGGACCTGCGCACGCGGAAGTCCGAGCGACGAGGCGGTCTCAACGGCCGCAGCCTGCAGCCAGTAAATGCCGACCGGCTTCTTGTAACGCACCTCGTCCTGAAAGCGGATATCGACGAAATCGCCGGTCTCGACCATCTGTTTGGTCGCCTGCGCGAAGCGGGCTTCGTCACGATCGATCGGCGGGATGTTGAAAAAGCCGGGCAAGAAGAACAGCAGGCCGACGATCGTCAAAAAGAGCGCCGACCTGACATGGCCGGCGGTGACAAAATCGATCACGCTCGCAAGACCTCGACCCGGGTTTACCGGGTTCTTCGGCTCGCGTGGTTCTCCAAATCGGGGACGGGAAAGGGTCTCAGCCATGGGGGCTCCGCATACGCTGAAACCAACGCAGCGACAACCGCTTAGCCGGTCACTATTGAATTCTGACCGTAACTGTGTCCGCCGTGCCAGCAGCGTCCATCACCGTCAGGCGGACGAAGCCAGGTCCAGGTGGATCGATCATCCGCTGGCGGCGGCTGTCGATTTCGCCAACCGCCACGCCATTGACCAGCATCGTCATCGGCAAGACGCCGCCCGCTACCTTCACCGGCAACGCGGAGAGTTTCATCCCGTCCGCGGCTCCGGCATCGATCCGCGAGCCATTCAGCGGAAATTGGATATGAAGCGTGTGCTCGTTCCCGGTCCGGATGAGTTCACCCGCAGGGCGAAACCGCCGTAGCGGCAGCGGGAGCTTGGCATTAGCTGCGATCAGGGTCCCTCGAGGTGCCCGTGGCAGCGGCGCCGGCAACTTGCCGGAGCGGGCGAACGCGTCGAACAGGATCGGAGCGGCAGCGACGCGCCCAACGAGACCCGGCACCGGCGCGCCATCGGGACGTCCGACCCAGACACCGATCGTCATGCGGCCATCGAAGCCGACGGACCACGCATCGCGATAGCCGTAGCTGGTGCCGGTCTTGAAGGCGATCCGGTTCCGGACGGCGTTTTCGGGCGGCGGCGTTCCCAAAAGGACATTGCCGACCTGCCATGCCGCAACCGGATCCAGCAGGCGGAGCGGCTCCGGGCCGCTCTCGCCGGTGCGTTCGATTTCACGCAAGGGTATCACGCTACCTAATCGAGGAATTCCGGAATAAGCCTGCACCAGGTCATGCAGCGTAATCCCGACGCCGCCGAGACCCATCGCGAGGCCCGGGACCTCGTCCTTCGGCAGCACCAGATCGGTGCCTGCCTGCTTCAATCGGGAGGACAACCGGCTGGCGCCGACGCGGTCGAGCAGTTCGATCGCAGGCACATTGAGCGACAATTGCAGCGCGCGGCGCACCGGCACCGTCCCCTGGAACGTCATGTCGAAGTTTTCTGGCGCATAGTTGCCGAACCGGACCGGGCGATCATCGATCAGGCTGTCCGGGTGAACGAACCCGTCTTCGAATGCGAGGCCATAGATAAAGGGCTTCAGCGTCGATCCTGGCGAGCGGACCGCCCCGGTCATATCGACCTGTCCCGCGCGCCGCTCGTCAAAATAGTCGGCCGACCCCACATGAGCCAGCACATCGCCGGTGGCGTTATCGACCGCAATGATGCCAATCGAAATGTCGGGTCCGAGCGCCAATGCGCGGTCGTGCGCCAGCGCTTCGAGGTTTCGCTGCAAGCCGGACTCCAGCGTTAGTTTGACGACGCTGGAATCTTTGACCGTAACCAGTGCCTGATCCGCCGAATGCGGCGCCAGCATCGGAATTGATTTGCGCATGCGCAGGACGGGAACTGCCTTGGCCTGCCCGGCATCCTCCGCCGAGACGCGCTCTTCTTCGACCATGCGTGTCAGCACACGATCGCGCGCCGCTCGCGCCTCGGCTGGGTGGCGATCAAGACGCCGGTGCTCTGGCGACTGCGGCAACGCCACAAGCAGCGCCGACTCCGCAAGCGACAGCCGCTTCGGCTCCTTTCCAAAATAAGCGATCGAAGCCGAGCGAATGCCTTCGAGGTTGCCGCCGAATGGCGCGAGCGTCAGGTACAGGTTGAGGATTTCATCCTTCGAAAGTTCGTGCTCAAGCTGGAGCGCGCGCACCACTTGATGAAGTTTGGCATAGACCGAGCGCTGACGGCGCGGCTCGATCAGCCGGGCAAGCTGCATGGTGATGGTCGATCCGCCGGACACGATGTGACCGCGCGTCAAAAGCTGCAGCGCCGCGCGTCCGAGCGCCAGTGGATCAACACCGATATGCGAATAGAAACGGCTGTCTTCGTAACCTAGCAGCACGTTGAGATATCCGGGATCAACGTCAGTCTTGGCGTCAACCGGCAATCGCCACCGTCCATCGGACATCGCATAAGCGCGCAGCAATTTACCGTTGCGGTCGACCACCGTTCTCGAAACTTCCCGCGCCTCCTTCAGCGGCACGGGGCCCAGCGAAATCACCCAGCTTGCGAATCCGCCAGCGGCAAATACAGCCGCAACCGCGACGACGGTTGCCGCCAGTTTCACCCGCCGCCAGCGGCGGCGCGGCTGGACCGCTGTGACGATGGTGTCGGATGCGGTCATTTCGCGGCGCGCACTTCAACACGTCCCGTGCCGCTGCGGCCGTACCGCGACGGATTGTACATGTCCTCGACGTAGGCTTGCGGCAAAATATACTTGCCCGGCGATACCGCGCGCACGACGTAGGCGACGGTGAACACCGCCTTGTCCTTGGCAGTGCGATCGATGGCCGCAGTGAACCGGTCGTCGCGAAATTCCGTGTTGACTGGCGCCTGGCCATCCTCGATCCAGTCAAGCGTCCCGGTATCACCAGACGAGACCAGATGCGGATTGTCGATCTCAAAACCCGCCGGAAGATAATCGGCCACCATGATGTGACCGTACTCCGGTTTGGCCTCGGTAATCTTGAGGACCACCGCAAACCGATCGTTCTGCCTGGCGCGTGCAGGATCCGCCGGTTTGCCATCGAGGGTGAAATAGTTTCGCTCGATCTTGAAACCGTTCGAGGCAGCAGGCTCCGGCGTCACCGGCGCACCGGTCACGGAAACCACCGCTTGCACAGGCGCATCGCCGGTGTTGGTGATCTTGATCGGCTTACCGGCCATCTCGGCTGCCTTGTAGCTGCGATAGAGCGCCGTCTTGATCGGCGCACCGTCGATATCGAGCGTCATGGTTTCCTTGGCAAGGGCCCTCGCCGCCAGAACCAGCCACGCATTCTCCTGCGTCGAGGTATACGGCGTCAGTCCGCGCGCAACTTCGACACGCTGAATCGCCTGCGTCACCGTCGCGCGCGGCGCGTTGCCTTCGCTGGCCAGCGATACCAGCGCAGCGGCATCGCGCAAGGCGGAGCCGTAGTCCACCCGGCCGAACTCGATGACCGGTTTAGGCGCCAGACTTTCAGCCGCGACAGCATAGACACGTTCCGCACGCGTCCGGTCTCCGACCAGCGCAAGCGCCGCCGCTAGCTGAGCTTTGGCGATGGGCGTCGCCAGATTGTTCAGCTTGGTGTCGGCCAGATAACGCAGATCGCCGATTGGCGCGGTGCCATTTTTGGCGAGAACATAGAGTCCGTAAGCCAGATTGCGGCCGCCGTCTTTCTCTGGCTCGGCGGCATTCACGACGGAATTACGAACGCGATCGAGCGCGCTCTTGAACAGCGGATCGGGGATCGCAAACCCCTTCTCTCGCGCGCGGGTCAGGAAGTCAGTGACGTAAGCATCAAGCCATGCATCATCGCCGCCCGACGACCAGAGGCCGAACGAGCCGTTCGAACCCTGCCGGGCCAGCAGACGATCGATCGAACTCTTGATGCGATCGTCGATGCCCGTGTCCATCGCTAGATGAGCACCCGCCGCAAGATCGTTGACATATAGCAGCGGCATGGCACGGCTGGTGATCTGCTCGGAACAGCCATAAGGATATCGATCGAGCGCCTTCAAAATGGTCGCGGCATCCAGTGCGGTCGACAGGCCAACCGACATCGATACCCCGCCCGTTCCGGAGACGAGATCGGAGAACATGTCTGACGTCAGGGTGAGACTCTCCCCTTTCGCCAGCGTACGGACAGATCGGCGAGCCAAAATCTGAGTTGCGGGCTTGATGTCGAGATCGTAGTGCCTAGCCAGCGCAAGCCCGTTCGGACCCTTGATATCGACATCGAGTTGTGCGGTGCCGGAGCCGCCGCTCGCATTCAATGCCAGCGCCATCGAGCTACGCTGTTTAGCCGCGAGCGTGACCGTGGTCGCGGGATTGCCCGTCACCTTCACGGGCCCCGAGGTTTTGACGTTGATGGTATAGTCGCCGGCTGCGCCCTCGACGTTGTCGAGGTCGAAATTCATCGTGCCCTGATCGCCGGTCAGCAGGAAACGCGGCAACGTTGCCGTCAGCACCACGGGATCGCGCACGGTGACATCGACCGTCGCGCGGCCGAGTTTTGTCGCACTCCAGGCCACCGCCATCACACGTGCAGTGCCAGCGAATTCCGGAATATCGAAATCGATTTCGGCGGTGCCGTCGGCGGCAACGGTGACGATACCGGAATAGAGCGCGAGCGGCTTTTGCGTGGGCGGGCTGCCTTGCAGCTCTGCGCCTGCGGAGTCGCCGCCGGTCTTGAGCGCGCCACGTGTGCCCTGCATGCCGTCGATCAGTTGCCCGTAAAGATCGCGGATTTCCGAGGTCATGCGGCGCTGGCCGAGATAATAATCATCGGGCGCAGGCGGTTTGTAGTTGGTGAGATTGAGGATGCCGACGTCAACCGCGGCAACCACGATCTTGGCGTCCTCGCCGGGATTGAGACCGCCGATTTTCACCGGCAGCTTCAGCGTCGTCGACGGCCGCACCAGCGCGGGCGGCGACAGGCTGACCGAAAGCGTCCGCGCGGTTTTGTCGATGCCGAACCATTTCACTCCGATGGCGCGGCCGGGCATGCGCTGGGCCGCGACGTCGAGTGGCCGCCGCAGCGTCGTCACCACATAGGCGCCGGTGCCCCAATCCTTTCCGATCGGAATTTTGACCTGCGACGTGCCTTCCTTGACCTCGGTTGTCTGAGTGGTCAGCAGCCGGTCGCCGAGCACGTTGATGGTCAGCTTTCCCGCGGTTCGGGCATTGACCGAAACCATCATGGTGTCGCCGGACTGGTAGTCCTGCTTGTCGATCGACGTTTCCAGCAGATCGGGCGTATCGGCGCTGCCGTCGGAATACCAGCCGACATCGAACTGCACCGATGTCAGCGGGCCGTTGGGATCTGCGGATTTGACATCGAGCCGGTAGCGTCCGGGTTGGGGCGAGAGTTCAATCCGCGTCGGTTTGTCAGAAGCAATCGTGAGGTCGCCATCGGCAACCCGCTTCGTCGATTTCACCGGTTCGTATTCCCAGGACGAATTCTGGCGATACCACTGATAGCGGCTCTCGAGCTTGAGCAGTTCGTAGCGCAGGCCATCGCGTGCAAGCGAGGTTCCGTCGGGGGCGACAAAGGCAACGTCGAAGGCCGCCTTGTCGCCTTCCGCGACGTTCTTGTCGCCGAACAGAGGTTTCACGCCGATCATGGCCACAGCCGGCGCGACCGGGATCACCAGTTTGCGTTCTACGGCGCGGCCACCGGCCTCGGCCATGCGAATGAAAATCTGCGCTTCCTGCGGCCGGGTCGATGACGGCGGCTTGGCAAGACTGACCGGGAAAGTCGCAACGCCGTTGGCATCGGCTTCGGGCAGATTCTCGATCGGGGTGCGTTCGTTGCTGGTGGTCTCGTCGTCCGCCACCCCGAACTGATATCCGGCATAACCCAGACGTGCGGCAGCAGGGGCGACCAGCATGTCGCCTTCGAGCTGAAGCCCGGACGCCGGTGCGCCATAGAGGAAATGACCATCGACCTTAAGTTCTACTGGAGCTTCAGCATTGATCAGCTTCGCCTTGCTGCTCAAGTCAAATTCGATCCGGTCAGGCACATAATCTTCGACCATGAAGGTGGTTTCACCCACCGACTGGCCCTTGGGGTCAGTAAATGCGCGGACACGCCAGGTCCCGGTCGGCACCGCCGAATTGAGCGGCAGGGTCAGGCTTCGCCCGCCTGCGCCCTGATCGGCCAGAACAGCCCGACGAAACTCGACACCATCGGGCCGTTCAACCACCAGCGTCAGCGGCCCGCCTGTCACGGCGTTGCCCTGCCCGTCGCGCAACAGCGCGGTCAGATAGACCGTCTCGCCGGAGCGATAAACGCCACGCTCGGCGTAAACGAACGCATCCGCCCCGGCTGGCACTGCCCGGCCCGACACGCCTCGATCGGTCAGATCGAACGCGCTCGACTTCAGGCTGAGGAACGCATAGTCGGCCTTATCCGTGCTGACGGTCAACAGCGCCGGCGACAATCCGCCCTCGCCGCGCGCAAGCCCCGCCTCGAACAGGATGTGGCCGGATTCGTCAGTCTCCCTGGTCGCAAGAATTTCGTTGTTGCGCGCGACCAGCCGAACCTCGGCCTTACCGATAGCATCGGTCGTCGCGAGTGAGTTGACGAACACGTGGATGCCGTCATTGCCGGAATAGGCGGTCAGGCCGAGGTCCGAGACGATGAACCACTGAGTTGCCAGCGAGCCGGAATCCTCGTCGCTGCCTGAGCCCGGCCCCTTGGCGGCGGCCGTCATCACGTAAACGCCGGGCTGGAGATTTCCGAGCGCCTGATCGACCGGAAACGCTGTCGTCACGTCGGCGTTCAGCGTGGAGGCTGTGGCGATTTCGCCGGACCAGACCTTGACCCCGCGCTCGTTACCCAGATCGGACAACTGATAGCTGCTGAGCGTTTTCTGGAAATCGCTGTCGATCACCGTGTTGATGAGATTGCGGTCACCGATCCGGAACACGTTTACCGACACCGCCTGGGTGTTGACACTGACCAGCGGAATGCCGCGCTGACCGGTGCGCGGCAGCACATAAGCGCGCCCGGTAAAGCGCACGAACGGCTTGCGATCCCGCACATAAACATTGAATTCCGCCGATTTTGGCAGGCTTTCCTTGACGGTCGATGGCAGGCCGGCCCGCAAATTGATGTTGTAGCGTTCGCCGTGTTTGAGGCCTTCGACGCAAAGCTGCTTCTCCTCCGACGACACCGCGGGTTTGTCGGTGCCCGCAAGCGCGACGAACGGCGAGAAGTCGGTCCGCTTGGCGAGGTCCTCGGAGAACTGGAAGCAGGCGCGCGGCGAGGCCGAATCCGAATCGACGGTGTAATCGAGCAGGCGGAAGCCGTGATCGTCGCGCATCTTTTCGTATTGGCCGCGAACGTCGGCAACCTCACGCAGGTCGAGCGATAGCCGCAGCGTATCGAGTGCCGGCCGCCACAGCTTGCGGTCAGAGAAGGCGCGTCCAAGGATCGCCAGCGCGTCAGCCTCGTCGCCAGGATTATTCGCCCGCTGATAGGCGATATAGGCGGCAGTGGACGCCCGCTCCAGCAAGAAGGTCTGCTCATTGCTGGTGGTCGGCCGGATCTGGAAAATCGTTCGCGCCAACCGTAGCCAGTTGCCGCTGTCGCCGGGCGCGATGGTCGCGATCTGGCCGAGAATCTGCAGACCGCTGCGGAAGTCGGATCGCTTGAAAGCCGCGTCGGCATCGGTCCGCAATGTCGGCGCCGACTTGGTGACGGTGCCGGCCTCGCTCTTGATCTGGGCTTCGAGTTTGATCGCCTGATCGGCCAGGTCGTCGCGTTTGAAGGCTTTATCCGCCGCCTGTGCCGAAACAAGGCCAATCGCCAGCGCCGCGCAAAGTGTGACGGCGCGAACCAAACCGATCATGGAGAACTCCCTGCGCGGACGATCGCCGCGTGATGCCTAGAAATGCGCGGAAAGGTGACGGACTCATGGCCTTTGGGACTTTGCGATACAAGACGAAAGCCGCATGCGATATTCCGAGCCGGTCAGCCTGCCGCCGGGCAATGCCTACGAGGCGCCCGACGATGGGGCAAACCGAAGGCAACGGTCATCCCTGCCAGTTTGTCGTCGGGTCGTGCGAAATGGTTCGGATCAGGGGCTTGGCGGACGACCAGATTTTTCATATTGCGGTGCTAGGACGGCTCTAACGGTCCCATAGCTCAACTGGATAGAGTAACGGATTTCTACTCCGTGGGTTGCAGGTTCGAATCCTGCTGGGATCGCCACCATTTTGGTATCGCCCGGCCCCAC
>JBEPUM010000044.1:0-21809 GCA_041691515.1 Pseudomonadota bacterium
TCGCCGGCAGGTGCGCGCGATCCGGCAGGCGATCTCACCGCGATTGGCAATCAGGATTTTCTTGAACACCGGGCGATCCTCCGTCGTCACATCCGGAAAACGCCGAAATCGGTGTCCTGTTGCGGCATCCGCCCGGCTAGATCTAGCAGCAGCGCCATCACGTTGCGTGTTTCGAGCGGATCGATGACCATGTCGCACCAGGTATTGCGAGCGAAATTGTAAGCGTTGGCGAAATCTTCAAACCTCTTGCGCACCGGCGCCCGAAAGGCCTCGCGTTCCTCGTCGGTCCAGCTTGTGCCCTCGCGCTTGTGCCCTTCGTCCTTGACCATGGCGAGCGTGTTGGCGGCCTGATCTGGTCCCATGATGGCGGAACGCCCGTTCGGCCACATCATCATCGCATTCGGCCTGAAGGCGCGGCCACACATCGAGAGGTACCCGGCGCCATAGGCGTTGCCGATAATCAGCGTGTATTTCGGTACGTTGGCGCTGGCCATCGCCGTGATCATCTTGGCGCCGTGCTTGGAAATGCCGCCTTCCTCGGCCTCACGGCCGACCATGAAGCCTGTGACGTCGGCCATGAACAGCAGAGGAATATTGCGCTTGCAGCAGAGATCGATGAAGTGCGTCGCCTTCAGTGCGCTCTCCGAGAACAGCACGCCATTGTTGCACAGAATGCCGATTTCAAATCCCATGATGCGCGCGAAGCCGGTGATCAGCGTGTCGCCATACAGCGGCTTGAATTCGTGAAATTCACTATCGTCGACCAGGCGCGCCACGATGTCGCGGTTGTTGGTCGGGATGCGCGGGTCGGCGCTGATCAAGCCATAGATATCGTCGGGATCGGCGCGCGGTGGAATAGGCGGGGTCACCGTCCATCGCTGTGGTGGAATCTCGCCGAGATGCGCAACGATGTCGCGGGTGATCGCGATGGCGTGGCCGTCGCTTTCAGCCAGATGGTCGGTCACGCCGCTGACGCGGCTATGCATCTCGCCGCCACCGAGCGCTTCCACACCAACCTCTTCCTTTGTTGCGGCGTAGACGAGTTGGGGGCCGCCGAGAAACATCGCGCCCTGATTGCGTACGATCACGGTTTCGTCGCACAGCGCCGGCATATACGCGCCGCCGGCCGTCGATGGCCCGTGAACGACAGCAATTTGCGGGATGCCTTCGGCCGACATCCGGATCTGGTTGTAGAAGATCGAACCGAACTGGCCTTCGTCGGGAAAGATATTGGGCTGGTCGGGCAGATTGGCGCCGCCGGATTGTACCAGCGTGATGCAAGGCAGCCGATGGTGCCAGGCGAATCGCTGGGCGCGAACGTGCTTCTTGCAGGTGATACCGTAATAGGTGCCACCCTTTACCGTGGCGTCATTGGCGATGATCATGCAGGAACGGCCCGATACCATACCAACGCCGGTGATGATGCTGCCGCCGGGTGGCACGCCTTCATACATGCCTTCGCCAGCCAACTGGCAAAACTCCAGGAACGGCGAGCCGGGGTCGATGAGCGCGGTGATGCGCTCGCGCGGCAGCAATTGCTTGCGCTCCTTGTGCAGCCGGCGCGCTCGTTCCGGGCCGCCGGCAGCCGCCGCCGATCGGCGGGCATGGAGATCTGCGATCCGTGCTTCATAGGCCAGCCGGTTACGGCGGTACTCCTCGCTCGTTGTCGAAACCTCGGACTTCATCATCGCCATCGCCGGCAAACCTAGTAGCTGCGCGGCAAGCCCATTACGTGCTCGCCGATATAGTTGAGGATCATTTCGCGATTGAGCGGAGCGGTCTTCAGCAGCCGCACGAATGGATAAATGTCGAAGATGCCGTATTCCTTGGTGAAACCGTTGCCGCCATGGCACTGCACGGCGGTATCGACCGCCTTGATGCCGGCGTCGGCGGCCGCAAGCTTGGCCATGTTGGCGAATTCGCCGGCTTCGCGATCTTGATCGAAAATCCAGGCGGCCTTCAACGTCATCAGCGAAGCCATCTCGACATCGGTGCGGGCACTGGCCAATGGATGCTGCAGGCCCTGATACGCACCGATCGGCACGTTGTTGAAGACCTTGCGCTCTTTGACATAGTCGACCGCTCGGTTGAGCGCGTAGCGGCCGAGACCGCAGCAGATCGAGCCCACTAGAATACGCTCGGGATTTAAGCTCTTGAACAGAATTCCAAAACCCTTGTCGATTTCGCCGACGATATCCTCCGGCCCGAGATCGACATCGTCGAAGAACAACTGCCACTGCGTTTCCGGCGCCGGGATGCTGACCGGGATGTACTGTTTCTCGATTCCCTTGGCTTTCAGGTCCACGACGAAGAGGGTGAAGCCGTCGGTCTTTTTTGCGGTCTCGCCATGCGGCGTGGTGCGCGCCACAACCAATGCATGGTCGGCGCCATCGGCGTCTGTGATGAAGGTCTTCTGGCCGTTTAATGCGAAGCGGTTGCCGCGCTTGGTCGCCATTGTAGCGGTACGAATGGTGTTGGTTCCGGCGTCGGGTTCTGTGATCGCAAAACAGAAGCGCGTCTTGCCGCTGCACGCGTCCGGCAAGTAACGCTGCTTCTGCGCTTCGGAGCCATATTTGGCGATAAAACCGAGGCTCATCGCGGCGCCGACCACGAGATTCAACAACGGAATTCCGTTATTCGAAAGCCCTTCCAGGAAGAGATGCATTTCGACCATGCCCTGGCCGGCGCCACCATACTCTTCCGGCACCATGGTTCCGACGAAGCCGTCGTCGGCGACCTGCTGATACAGCGCTTCCGGGAACACGTGCTTGTCGGCGCAGTCCATCCAATATTTGCGGTCGAATTTTTTGGCGACTGAATTTCCATATTCAAGGATCTGCCGCTGCTCATGCGTAAGATCAAAGTCCATGGATCGGCTCCGGTTGGCAGTGGCTCGACTTGTTTAGGCAGAAGCCCGCAGGATATCAATCTAACAATCGTTAGAAATCGAACATTTGTTAGAAAAAGACTGCATCCGATCCTTGCGATCCCGGCGTGTCCCAGCGGCGTCGCGTACAGGCTTATGACGAAATTCCGGCAGAGGTTTCGGCAAGCCTCGCTTCCAATTCGTGGCGCTGGACTTTGCCACTGGTCGAGCGGGGAAATTCCGAGAAATCAATGAAGTTGAATTGCCGGGGCCGTTTGTAAGAGGCGAGATCGCGTCGGCACAGTTCGAGCAGGTGAGCTTCGGTCACGCTGTTGTCGCGGCAGGAGACGAAGGCGACCGGGACTTCGCCCCATTTCGAGTCGGCCGCCCTGACGACCGCAGCTTCTGTGATGCGGCTGTCGCTCATCAACACGCGTTCGATCTCTGCCGGATAAACGTTCTCGCCGCCAGACTTGATCATGTATTTGACCCGATCGACGAAATCGAGTGAGCCGTCGGTATTGCGCCGAAAAACATCGCCCATGTGAAACCAGCCGCCGCGGAAATCATGCGCGTTGGTTTCGTCGGCCTGCCAATAGCCGGAAAACAATGTGGCGCCGCGCATGGCAAGCTCTCCGGGCAGACCTGGTCCGACTTCCTGATCGGACGGATCGACCAGCTTAATCTGGCAAAAGGCGCTTTGCTGCTTCGACAGCCGTTCAGGTATTTCGCCCGGTGCGATCAGCGCCCGTGTCGCGGGCGGCAGGCCGGTTTCAGTTGAACCGAAGCTGTTGAGATAGGGCGCTCGCAACAATTCCGTCACTTCCGCGATCGCGTGCGGGGGGACCAAATCGGCCATCGCGCCGCACACGCGAACGCCTTTTACCTTGGTGGCCTGCAGCTTCAGTGCGGCGGCAAACGTCTCCACCATGCCGGGGATCAGAACCAGCCATCCGATACGGTGACGTTCGACGGCCGCAAGCAGCGGTTCGACCTGGAATCCATCGATCATCACCACCGTGCCGCCGCGAAGCAGGGTCGAGAGACTGTGATCGGTGGAGGCCATATGAAACATCGGCGCCCATGCGACAAAACTGTCGCGATGGGAAATGCTTAATTCGGAACTGAACACCAGGGAGCGCGCGATCATCGCACGATGCGAAATTACGGCGCCCTTGGGCAGGCCGGTGGTGCCGCTGGTGTACAGGATCACCAGGCCGTCTTCAGGCTCGGCCATGACCGGCATCGCATGGTCAGGTTGCTGTTGCAGCAGGCGTTCGTATTGCGGTCCGATTTCGAGGACCTGCCATGTGTCCCCCGGGGGAGCCACGAGGTTGCCTGCGAGGTCCGGTTCGACGATCACGAGCTTGGGCGACACCAACTCGACGCAATAGCCGAATTCACGCGGTGACAGACGCCAATTCAGACAGGCGGTGATGATCCCTAGATTGGCCGCAGCGAGTTCGATCTCGATATATTCGGGACGATTGCGCGACAGCAAAGCAACCCGGTCGCCACGGATCAGGCCGCTGGCGGAAAGCATCGCCGTCGTGCGTTCGACGCGGGTCAGCAATTGTCCGTAGGTCGTCTGCTGGCCCTGATATTCGATCGCCGTGTCGGCCGACTGGGTTTGCGCGCGACTGCGGAACAATTCGCCGACGGTGGGACCGGAGCCGGCTGTGGCGGCGCCATCGAATTCGCCAATCATTCCGTCCACTCCAAAAGGCGTTTCGTTCTAGTTTTGCGCCCGTCGATATGATGGGAACTATATGCTTGCAGCGATATCCGATCAAACCTAAATTCTAACACCTGTTCGAAACGATCCGTAATCGGTTGCGTACAAGCGATCGAGGGCCTGGGCTTGGCCCACCAACAAAAAAGGGGAGCACATGTCCGACCGATATGCCGCCTACACTAAGTTGAAGATTGATTATCCGTCCAAGCGGATCCTGCGGCTGACGTTCGACCGTCCCGAGACCTATAACTCCGTTGACGCGCAGACTCACACCCAGCTCACGCATATCTGGCGCGATATCAATGACGATCCCGACATCAACGCGGTGATTGTTACTGGCGCGGGTAAGGCGTTTTCGGCCGGCGGCGATTTCGAGCTGATCAAAAGCATTCTCGACAATCCGAGCGCGCGCATGGCGACGTGGAAGGAGGCCAAGGACCTCGTCTACAACGTCATCAACTGCAACAAACCGATTATTTCCGCGATCAACGGGGTCGCCGTTGGCGCAGGCCTTGTCGTTGGCATCCTCGCCGACATTTCGATTTGCGGAAAATCGGCGCGCATCGTCGACGGTCACACCCGGCTTGGCGTTGCCGCAGGCGACGTCGCGTGCATTATCTGGCCACTGTTGTGCGGACTGGCCAAGGCAAAATATTATCTGCTGACCTGCAAACCGCTGTCGGGCACCGAAGCGGAGCGGATCGGGCTGGTCTCGCTATGCGTCGAGGACGCAGAACTGCAAAAGGTAGCACTCGAAACCGCCGAGGATCTGGCGACCGGTGCGCAAAGTGCGATCCGCTGGACCAAATATGCGTTGAATAATTGGCTGCGCGTTAACGGGCCCCTGTTCGACACGTCGACCGCGCTGGAGATTCTCGGCTTCACCGGCGCGGAGGCGCGGGAGGGCTTGGCGTCGCATTTGGAGAAGCGCAAGCCGGTGTTTCCGTCGGACTGCCCGATCTAACGTTCGTATGCGGCCGTCTTCTGACAAGGCCGGGTTCGCCCGGCTCTGGGTCTGCCTCACATGTCTAGTCCACTTGTTCAACTCTCTCGTTCAGTTCACATCGCGGCGAGTTTCTCGCGCAGCCGGTCGACCGCTTCGGGATTGGACAGCGCCGAGAGGTCGCCGGGATCCTTGTTCTCGAACACGGCGCGCAACACCCGGCGCATGATCTTCAGGTTGCGGGTGCGCGGCAGATCGTCGACGAACAGGATCGTTTCGGGGCGATAGGACGCGCCCATGCCATCAACAATGGCAGAGGACAGTCGGCCTGCGAGGTCATCATCGGCGTTTACGTCCGGCATTGGTACACAGGCGCAGATGATCGCCGAGCCTTTGACCGGATGCGGAATGCCGAACGCGGCGGCTTCCGCGAGCGTGCCGGTCGCGATCAGAATGCCTTCGAGTTCGGCCGGACCGGTGCGCTTGCCGGAAATCTTGATGGTGTCGTCGGAGCGGCCCAGAATATAATAAAGTCCGTCCTCGGCGCGCATGGCGAAGTCGCCATGCATCCACAGCCCGGGTAGCGTGCTCCAATAGCTCTCGATGTAACGCTCATTGGCCTTCCACAGGCTCTTGGTCAGTCCGATCGATGAATGTCGCAGCACCAGTTCGCCGACCGTCCCGTCAGGCACGCGCTGGCCGGCCATGTCGACGATATCAGCGCCCACGCCGAGCGCCCGCCGTGAGAAAGAGCCGGGGTTCATCGGGTGATTGGGCGTGCCGGTGAAAATGCAGCCACCGACTTCAGTGCCGCCCGAAATGTTGATGATCGGGATTCTCTTCTTGCAGACGTGCTCGAAAAACCACATCCAGGGTGCCGCGGTCCAGGCTTCGCCACCGGAGGCAGTCATTCGCAGGCTGGAAAGGTCGTAACTCTCGATCTCGAGGCCGTAGCGCATCAGGCTGCGTACGATCGTCGGCGACACGCCGAGATAGGTCACCCGATACTCGGCGATCAGGCGCCAAAATCGCCCGGTGTCAGGAAAATCCGGTGTGCCTTCCGCGATCAGTAGACTACCGCCGGCAAAACTCGGAATGCAGGCGCACATCGCGCCAACCATCCAACCCATGTCGCTAAAGAAGAAAAACCGGTCGGATGATTTGAAGTCTCCGCAGATGATGATGTCGCGGGTGACCATCGAGCCGATGAAACCGATATGGGTCCATACGCAGCCCTTCGGCTCGCCCGTTGTACCTGACGTATAAAGCAGGATTGCTGGATCTTCAGCCTGCATTTTGGCGGTATCGACGGACCCATCCTTGCCGGCAACGATTTCACTCCACCAGCGGTCGCGGCCGGCGCGCATAGGCGTTTCGATGTCGAGACCATCGCGGCCGACGACGATCACATGCTGGACGGTAGGAGAGTGCTCGAGCGCCACGTCCAGCACGGATTTGAGCGGCGCTTGGGTGCCGCGCCGCCAAGTTCCATCTGCCGTGACGACGACTTTCGCCTCACCATGATTGAGGCGCGATTGAATCGGCGCGGGCCCGAACCCCGAAAACAGCGGCATAACGATCGCGCCAAGTTTCAGGATTGCAAAGAACGCGACGAATGTCTCGGGCAGATTCGGCATGTAGATCGCGACCACGTCGCCACGGCCGATCGCGATGTTCTGAAGGCCCTGTGCGAACCGCCCAACTTCCTGGTCGAACTCTCGGTAGCTCAGCGCGCGACGTTCACGTTTGTCTTCGCCTTCCCAGACCAGGAACGTCTGATCCCACACGGCGGTGCCGCGATGCTTGTCGAGGCAGTTCAGCACGATGTTGGTGGTGCCGCCGACACACCAGCGTGCCCATGCCTGACCGGCCGAAACGTCCAGCATCTGCTCGTAATCGCGGTAAAACCGGACATCGCAAAACTTGAATACTTGCTCCATCAGCCATGCCGGATCGGATTCGGCCTTCAGCGCGAGGTCGTCATAGTCCTTTTGGCTGGTGGCGCGCAAAAATGCGGTCAGGTTGCTTTGCGCGACCAGTTCCGGTGGCGGCGTCCAAATATAGGATGGGCTGTCGTTCATGAACGATCTTGTTTCGTGCAGCAGGGTTGCCAGGTCGCGGGCAAGCTAACGCTCCGGTACGTTTTGCGTCAATGGGCGGCTTTCTTTTGAATCTAACGTTTGTTAGAAATAGAGGAAAGGCAAGGAGACGATATGAATTCCGGTACTTCCGCGTTTCTCGTACCGACGGAATTTGTCGATAGCGACTCATCCGAAGTTCGCGATTTCGTCGCGTGCAGCTTGGAAGGCATTGGCAATCTGTCCGAGACGGAAACCGCGATCCGGTTGTTCGATGCTGTACGAGATCGGATCAGGTACAATCCGTTCGACGTCGGCACTACTGAAGACGACTACCGCGCGAGCCGGATCGCTGGAAAACCGTCGAACTACTGCGTGCCGAAGGCGATCTTGCTGACCGCCGCCTTGCGGGCCGCCGGTATTCCGGCAGCCGTCGGATTTGCCGATGTCCGCAATCACTTGAACTCGCCGAAGCTGGCGGATCTGATGGGAACTGATCTGTTTATCTACCACGGTTATGTCGCGCTTTGGCTGGACGGCAGGCGGTTCAAGGTGACGCCTGCCTTCAACACCGAGATGTGCGAGCGGTTCGGCGTCAGGCAATTGGTCTTCGACGGAAAAAGCGACGCGTTGTTTCATGAATTCGACACCAGCAGCCAAAGGCATATGGAGTATGTCAACGACCGTGGCTGGTTCGCCGATCCGCCGATCGGACGATTGCTGCGGGATTTTCGCACGACCTACCCGAAGCTTTGGCAATCGAGCGTCGATCGGGTGCAGGTACGCGATGCCGCTTTTGACGGCGGGCGGTAAGATCGCAAAGAGCTATTTCAAAATCGTTCTTGTTTCGGGTTGGTTGTCATATTGAACCGCCACCCGCCCGACCTTTTCGCGGGCGATGACCAGCTTCTGGATCTGCGCTGTGCCGTCACCGATCTGAAGTCCCATCACGTCGATATAGCGCTGATGAAACGGTAGGTCGGTGGTATAGCCGTAATGGCCGTGGGTGAGCAGGCACTGATGGATGATCTCGCAACTCACTTTCGGCACGTACCATTTGCACATCGCGGCCTCCGCGGTATGGAGCATCCGCCGGTCGCGCAGCGATAGCGTGTAGAAACAGAGTTGCCGCATCATCGTGAGCTGGGTCTCGGCTTCCGCCAGCGGAAAACTCACGCCCTGATACTGCGCGATCGGCCGCTTGAAGGCGACCCGGCCGGTCGTGTACTGCCAGGCTTCGTCGACCGACGCCTGTGCCGGGCCGATGCATTCAAGGCCGATCAGGGCGCGGCTATAGTCGAAGCCGGACATGATCTTGGAAAAACCCTTGTTTTCTTCAGCCATCAGGCATTCGGCCGGAACAAAAACGTCATCGAAGAATACCGAGCCGCGGCCGACCGGCCTGGTGCCGATGTCGTCAAAGTGGGTGCGGGTGATGCCGTTCTGATTTAGATCGACAAAGAAGGCGCTTACACCTCGGGCTCCGTCCTCGATGCTGCCGGTTCGCGCGAAGATGACGGCGGCGTCGCATTGATCCGAGAAGCTCATCGAGGTCTTTTCGCCATTGAGGCGATAGCCGTTACCCGACTTTTCGGCGCGCAGGGTGAGGTTGGCGGCATCCGATCCGCCGCGCGGCTCGGTCAGTCCAAGTCCAATGATGGCTTCGCCGCTGGTGACGCGCGGCAGCCATTGTTGTGCAATATCGGGCGAGGCGTGCTGCGCGATCATGCCACCCATCAGGGAGGCCAGCAATTGAACATAGCTGGCGTTGAAATCGCCATAGGCGATCTGCTCGATAATGATTCCCGCGGTGGCGCTGCTCTCGCCGAGGCCACCATATTGCTCGGGCAGGTCGACGCCGATCAGCCCGAGATCGCCCATCTCCCTCAGCATCGTGCGTTCGATGCGGTCTTGCTTGGCGCGCTTCTGGTAGTGGGGCGCGAGCTTCTCGCGCGCAAATCGTCCTGCGGTTTCGCGAAACGCCTGCTGCTGCTCGCTGAGCGCGTAGTCCATGAGCTTTCCCACTAGATCATTTTAACTGTTGGATTGCCTTGATAGGCGCGACGGTTGGTTTGCTACTTCGTCTTGACGATGCCAGGTTCGCGCTTGGAGAACTTGACCGCGTCGATCATCTCGCGCGCGTCGTGGGCCAGATGCAGCGTTTCACCACCATCGATGTACCATTCCTCGCCGGTGACAAATTTTCCGAGTGACGAGCTGAGAAAAATGATGGCGGCGGAGATATCCCCGACATCACCCATATGACCCATCACATTGCGGTTCAACTTCAGCCATTGCTCGGGATTGATCGGGTAATGATCCATTCCTTCGGTCTTGATGGTGCCGGGCGCGACGCAATTGAGGCGGATGCCGAACTCTGCCCATTCGAAGGCCAGCGTCTTCATCATCGCAAGAACGCCGCCACGGGCGGCCGCGGTATGGACGAATCCGCTCAGGCCGGAACGTACGCACGCGGTCACGAACACGATCGAGCCGCCGTTCGCCAGCATGAAGTGGTCCGCGACGGCTTTGGTCATTTGCCAGGAGCCGATCAGATTGTTGCGGATGACCGTCTCAAAACCCTTGTTGTTGAGCTCACGCGCCGGCGTTACGAACTGTCCGCCGGCATTGTTGACCAGGATGTCTAGCCGGCCAAATTCATCTTTGATGCGCTGCATCGCGCTTTCGATCTGCTCGGGCAGGCGAATGTCGGCAGAGATTGCGACAGCCTTGCGGCCGAGCTCGCGGATGATTTCAGCGGTATTCTCGATCGGCTCGGGGCGTCGGCCCATTACCGCGACGTCTGCGCCGCAGCGTGCCATTTCGATCGCGGTGGCGCGGCCCATGCCGGTTCCGCCGCCGGTTACGAGAGCGACCTGGCCCTTCAGGAGGTCGGGGGCGAAACGCATATTGGGCATTGGCTGCATAATGGTCCCGAAGATTGAATACCGGTTGTATTCGAGCGGCTCGCCAGTATTCTAACAGATGTTAGAATACTCCGGAAGAGAAACACGATGCCCGAACGTGAGTCCACCGTAGGGACCAAGAGCGTTTTTGGAAAAACGCATACCGGTGTGGCAAAAGCAGATAGACCAAGCAAGCAGAGAGGGCGAACTGGAATGAATACCCCTGCTACCAATGGGCTCGCGGGCTCAGCCTATCTCGGGGAAGAGCACGAATTGCTGCGCGCCCAAATCCGGCGTTTCGTCGACGAGGAGATCAAGCCGCACGCGCTGGCCTGGGAGCAGGACGGCATGGTTCCGCGCGAAGTGCTTTGCCGAATGGGCGGACTCGGTTTTTTCGGCATCCGCTATCCCGTCGAATATGGCGGCTCCGATCTCAACACGCTGGCGACGGTGGTGCTGGCGGAAGAACTGGGCAGGTCAACGTTCTCGGGTGTGGCCATCACGGCTCTGGTCCATACCGATATGGCATCCGTGCATCTGTTCAACGGCGGCTCGCAGACCATGAAGGATCGCTTCATGCCGGATGTCGTGGCCGGCAAGAAGATCGTAGCGGTCGCCGTCACTGAGCCGGGCGCCGGCTCGGACGTCAAAGCTATCCGCACCAGTGCACGCCGGGATGGCGACAGCTACGTGCTCAACGGCGCCAAGATGTTCATCACCAATGGTGTGCATGCCGATCTTTACTGCGTGGCGGCCGTCACCAATCCGGAGGCGCGGCCGTCGCAGCGGCTGTCGATGCTGCTAGTGGAAAAAGCAACACCAGGCTTTCGTGTCAGCCGTGCGCTGGACAAACAGGGATGGCGCTCGTCCGACACGGCCGAACTGGTGTTTGAGGATTGCCGTGTGCCGGCCGAGAACTTGCTCGGCGAGGAAGGGAAGGGCTTTTACGCGATCATGCGCAACTTTCAGAACGAGCGGATTGTGATCGGTGCGATGGCGATGGGCGAGGCCCAAGCCGCGATCGAAATCACGCTGGATTGGGTGACGCAGCGGCAGGCTTTTGGGGCGCCGCTATGGTCGAAACAGGCGATCCGCCAACGGCTCGCGATGTTGGCGGCCAAGGTCGAGGCAGGCCGGCAACTGGTCTATCATTCGGCGTGGCTGGTCACGCAAGGGGTCGACGCGACCAAAGAAGTGTCGATGGTCAAAGCCTATTGTGGCGAGTTGGTCAATGAGGTGATGTACGATTGCCTGCAGTTTCACGGCGGCATGGGCTATATGCGAGAGAGCGCCATCGAGCGCATGTCGCGCGATGCCCGCGTGCAATCTATCGGCGGCGGTACCACCGAGGTTATGCTGGAGGAAGTCGCCAAACGAATGCGCTGAGACGAATACTCGGCAGGAGTTATGCTTTCTTTACTCCGTCGAAGATCAACAGTTCGGTTCGTCGCGCCAACTTCAGGACCGCGTCCTTGCTGTCGAGGCTGAACCATTCGATCGTCCAGTTCAGCGCGCCCAGTACGAAAATCCGCAGCGGGACGATCTCGATGTCGGCGCGGATTTCTCCGGCGCGGCGTGCGTCGAGAAAGAGCTGGTCCCAGTACCTCGCGTAGGCCCTGCGCAACGGACGGTGCGGCTTCTTGAGCATTTCGGGCAACTGGCCATAGATGCGAATATTGGCGGATGTGAAATCGCTCGCTTCAAGCAGCGCCACCAGATGGGCTTCGATCGCGAGTCCAATCCGGCGGCGGTGCGAGATCTTGCCTGCATCGCTCAACGCCTTCTTGACCGCTTCGAATACGCCGAGTAGCCCGAGATGCAGAACCTCATCGAGAATTTGCTCCTTGGAGTCGAAATAATAATAGATGCTGCCTGCCTTGATTTTAGCCATCGCCGCGATCTGGCGTAGCGTGGTGGCGGAGTAACCTTGGCGCCGAAAAAGCCTGGCAGCGGCTTCCAGAATGGAATCGCGCGACTTTTCCGATTTCGAGGCTTGGACGACGTCCGTCGCCGTTTTCCCCGATGATGCGGCCTTGCGTTTCAAGACCGGAACCGGGGACGCCCCGCGCTTGGGGTTGGAGACGCGCTTCTGGGGTTTGGAAACCAACAAAGACCGTCGCGTCGGATTCATGTTCAAAGCGCCTTCTGCGCGCGATTATTGGCGCAGCCAAAAGACTTCGTCAATCGCCGCTCGAATATGAGATGCATCTGCGGCCTTGTGACCACCAGCGCGGCCGATAAAGTGAACCCCGCAACGACCGGAGATCGAAATGAGGTTGGCAAAATCGACGACAAGTTTCATCTGCGACATCGGGCTGGGCCTTGCTCATATCACTTTTAACCAGCCCGACCGGGGCAATCCCGTAGATGGCGACTTCTGCCGGGAGTTTAGCTTCGCCATGGCGGAGTTGAGCGAACGCGACGATGTTCGTGCCGTCTTGATATCGGCGCGGGGCAAACTGTTCAGCGTCGGCGGGGACATCGCGGCGTTCGAAAGACAGGGAACGGGCCTGCCGGCGATGATCAAGCACTGGACGGCCGATCTTCACGCCGCGATCGTGCGGATGAAACGGATGCGCGCGCCGGTCGTAGTTGCCGTCCAGGGCCATGTGGCGGGCGGCAGCGTTTCGTTGATGGCTGCCGCCGATCTGGTCGTGATCGGAAAATCGGCCCGTATCACGTCCGCATTCACCAGGATAGGCTTCAGTCCTGACACAGGTTCGACAATGACGCTGACGGCGCGTATGGGCCCGGCACGGGCCAAGCGGTTCTTTCTACTCGCCGAAACGCTGGATGCCGACGCCGCACAGTCGACCGGCCTGGTCGATCTGGTGGTCGAAGACGATCGCGTGATAGCGGAAGCGGAGCGGATCGCCCGGGAGTTGGCATCGGGGCCTACCGAGGCTTATGGCGGAATCAAGCGGCTGTTCCTGCAGGCTCCGAACCGATCGTTCGAAAGCCAACTGGAGGAAGAAGCTCAAATGCTTGCGACTATCTCCAGGACGGCGGATGCGCAGGAAGGGATCAAGGCCTTCCGCGAAAAGCGAAGCCCGAGATTCGAAGGACGGTAGCACGAAGCGGTATGATTGCGGCGGCTAAGGCGGTTGTTGACTCCCGTCGATGGTTCGAAACAATCGGCCACGATCGTGTTCAGGCACGACAATAAAATCAAGAAGACGGGGAGAGATATGCGCGGACTTAGCGGACGGCGGGTAATTCTGACCGGCGGTGCCAGCGGGATAGGACGGGCAACGACGCTCAGGTTGGCCGATGAAGGCTGTATCGTCGGCGTGTTCGACCAGAATCTAGCCGGCGCGGAGGAGACCGCGCATCTCTGCGCCGGCAAGCCTGGCCGGGTGGTGGCTTTTCAAGTGGACATCACTGATCGCGATGCGGTTGCTGCTGCGGCGGACAGTTTCGAATCCGCGGCCGGACCGGTTGAACTGCTCGCCAACGTCGCCGGCTGGGATATACCGATCGCCTTTCTCGAAACCGATCGGGCCTTTTGGGACAAGGTCATCGGAATCAACCTTTACGGTCCGCTCAATCTGCATCATGTCGTGGTCAAGCGCATGGCTGAGCGGGGTTTTGGACGGGTGGTCAACGTGGCTTCCGATGCGGGCCGGGTTGGCTCCTCCGGAGAGGCGGTCTATTCGGCATGCAAGGGCGGCCTGATCTCCTTTACCAAGACGGTGGCCCGCGAGCTGGCGCGCAAAAATATCATTCTCAACGTGGTGTGTCCCGGCCCAACGGATACGCCGCTGTTCGACGCCTTCACCAAAAGTTCGCCGTCCGGCGGCAAGATTGCCGAAGGACTCGCCCGAGCGATTCCGTTGCGGCGTCTTGGACAACCCGATGATTATCCGGGGATGATTGCATTCCTGCTCAGTGACGACGCTGCGTTCATCACGGGGCAAACCATTAGCGTGTCGGGCGGCTTGACCATGCACGGCTGACGTTAGCCTTACTAGCCGAAGCAACGGCAACCCGCGTGCAATTAGTAAACCGAACTTTTTTGATTGCGATCTTAGGCGAACCGCGCGACATCATCGGCCAACCACAACGGCTTGCCGGCCACTTTAATGCTTGCCGGTATGTCGATGGAAACTTGTAGCGGGCAACCACAGAGGGGCCGGTGATCGAAGCCAAATCGGTACGCTTGAACCAGAAGGCAGCAAATGCGGATTCGATCGCATTGGCGATCGAGAAGCGTCGCCTTGAAGGCGGTGACGGCATGGTGATCGTCGAAGTAGCTGCGGCCGGCGTCAATCCATCCGACGTCAAGGCAGCGACGGGCCTGATGCCCTATGCGGTATTCCCGCGCACGCCGGGTCGTGATTTCGCCGGCACTGTGGTTGAGGGATCATCGGAGTGGATCGGCCGCAAGGTGTTCGGGACCTCAGGCGATCTCGGCATCCGTCGTGACGGCACCCATGCAAGCCACTTGGTCGTCGAAACCGCGGCGCTCGTTGAGCAGCCACCCAATACGTCTGCGGAGGAGGCAGCCGGGATCGGCGTGCCGTTCGTGACGGCGATCGAAGGCTTTCGCCGCGCCGGGATGCCGAAGGCCAATGAGACGGTTTTAATCATGGGTGTGAACGGCAAGGTCGGGCAGGCCGCGACTCAGCTTGCGTCATGGCGCGGCGCCCGCGTGATCGGCGTGGTCCGCACGGACGAAACATATCAAGGGCACGCGAACAGTCCGATCGAGGTCGTCAATTCATCTGAAGTCGATGTCGCGGAGCGCGTTCGCGCACTCACGAACGGCAAGGGCGCCGACATCGTTTTTAATACCGTAGGCGATCCCTATTTTCAGGCAGCCCACAAATCGTTGGCGCCGGCGGGGCGGCAAATTCTGATCGCAGCCGTCGACCGGATCGTGCAGTTCAACATTCTCGAATTCTACCGCGGCCGGCACACCTACGTTGGCATCGATACGCTCGCATTTTCGTCAATCGAAAGCGGAGCTATCCTGCGTGAGGCATTGCCGGGTTTTGTCAGCGGCCATCTCAAGCCATTTCCGATCAATCGCGAGGCCATTTATCCGCTGGACGCTGCCAAGGCCGCGTATCTCGCGGTGATCGGTTCATCGCGAGATCGCGTTATTCTCAAGCCCTCGGCTTGATCGATCCGATCGTGATTATCGGTCGACATTCAGTACGTCGCCGGTCATAGCGTCGACGTCCACCTCCATGTAGCGGCCAGACATGTCACGGCCCTCGATCTGCCATTCGTTGCCGGCGAATTCGGTGTTTGACACGGTCGCAAGTCCGATGCCCGTGGCGACGCCAAGCGCATCCTGCATGGAAATCAGGCTACCGGAATCGTAGGCCATCGCGGGTGTGGCTAGGCCGAGCGAGACAGCGGCAGCCAGAGACAGAATGTAGTTTCGCATGAGACACTCCTCGTCGAAGTCATGAATTACTGCGCCGTCGTGCAGGCGCGGTATCCATAGAACGAACGGATAGGCTCGGCGTTCCAAAGCGGGCAATTTGCGCGTGAGGGCAAAAGTCTGATTGATGTGGCCGTTTCCTGGCTGCATTTTGGCGCACGGATTATGGGGTTTGGACGAACGAGCATTTGAAACGTACCTAGTGTTTGGACGCGTCTCTGGCCGCGGCGTTATTCAGGACGATCAGACCATCGACAGCGACGCCGGTTTTTGCATTGATCAGGAATGGATTGACGTCGATCGAAGCGATGCGTGTGCCAGCGTCCGCCATCAGGTTGGACAGACCAACGATGGCCTTGATGACCGAAGCCTCGTGCAACGCCGGCTTGCCGCGATAGCCGCGGAGTTTGACGCCGGCCTTGGTTCGGCCGATCAGTTCTTTCGCGCCGGCAGCATCGAGCGGCGCGCCGGCGAGCGCGACGTCCTTCATCAATTCGATATCGACGCCACCCGTTCCGAACAGCACGACTGGCCCCATCTCGGCATCGAGCGAAGCACCGGCGACCAGTTCAAGATCGGCCTTGACCTGTTGCGCGATCAGGATGCCTTCCAGCTTCGGCTTGCCTTTCAATTTCTTGATCCGCGTGGTGATGTCATTGAATGCTTTTTTCACTTCCGCAGCGCTGTTGATGTTGAGCACCACGCCGCCGATATCGGACTTATGAAGAATATCGGCGCTGACGACTTTGGCCACGACCGGAAAGCCGATCTTCTTCGCAATTTTCACGGCGCTGGCTGCGTCTTGCGCGATCTCTTCTTTCGACACCGGAATGCCATACGCCTTGAGCAGTCTCTTCGATGCGACTTCGTCAAGCGCCGCGCCTTTGGCGCTCTTGAGGGTTCGTTCTAGCGTTACCCGTGCCGCCGCGTTGGATGTCGATACAATTTCCGGAATCTCCTTGCGCAGCAGCGCATAGCCGGTCAGCGCCTTGATGGCGGTCACAGCGCGCTCAAGACCCTGCATGGCCGTGAGGTGGGGGAGGGATTTGCGCAAGCTCTTGGTAAATTCAGTGAAGCCGATCGACATCGCGCTGATGTAGATCACCGGCTTGCCGGCAGTTGCCGCCATATCGTTGACGATACGGAGGTTGCGTTCGCGCAGTTCGTGCGGCGCCTTCGGCAATTCGGCGTCGATGATGACAATATCCGTGTCGGGATCGTCGATCATGATCTTGATCGACTGCATATAGACAGATGGATCCACCACCGCCGCAAATCCCGCGTCGAGCGGGTTGCCAACGATGCTGCCAGGACCGAGCATTTTTGCGAGTTTGTCGCTCGCGCTCTTGCCGAGCGGTTTGAAATTCAAGCCAGCGGCGGAGAACGCATCGATCAGTAAGCCGCGCTTGCCGCCAGACAGGCTGACCGCCGCGAGCCGATCGCCGTTCGGGGTATCTGCGTGAGCGAAACATTCGGTCATTTCGATGACTTCATCCATGCCACGCGCACGAATTACCCCTTCGCGGGTCGAGATAGCGTCGAACGTCTCGATCGAGCCTGCGAGCGCGCCGGTGTGCGCCATCGCCGCCGCGCGTCCGCCCTCCGAGGCCCCGAGCTTGAGTGCGATGATGGGCTTGCCGGCGGCGCGGGCCGCCTTGCAGGCATCGCGGAATGCCTTGGTATTGCGTACGCCTTCGAGATAGACCACGATCACGCGGACGCTTGGGTCGGCCGCGAAATAGGCCATGAGGTCGGTGGTCTCGAGGCCCGCTTCGTTTCCGGTCGTGACCATGTAGCCGACACCGACGCCCCGATCTTCGAGCGTTTGGCGAAGCGCCATGACAATCGCACCGGATTGACCAGCGATTGCGACCGGCCCGGCTTCCATCGTCACGATGCGGTCATCGATATTCGTGAACAGCTTTTCGCCGGCGCTGAGATTGCCGAGGCAATTAGGACCGGTGACGGCAAGGCCCGTTTCCTGGATCGCTTGCTGCAGTTCGGCGGCAAGCCGTTGACTTTCCGCATCCTGTAATTCGCTGAAGCCAGAGGTAACGATGGTTGCCGAACGGGCGCCCGCCGCTGCGGCCTCCCGGACGACCTGCACTGCAAACCGGGCCGGCACCAGCACCAGCACGTGATCCGGCTTGTCGGGCAGGCTGGCAAAATCCTTGTAGCAGGAAACGCCCCAGATCGTCTCACGCTTGGCGTTGATTGGATACAAGCCGCCTTCGAATTTATATTTGATCAGGTTATTCCAGATCCGTTCAGCATAGTTACCCGGCTTGTCCGTTGCGCCGACCAGAACGATATTGCGCGGATGCAACATCGCATGAATGCTTTTGACGAGATCGCTTGCCTCTGCCGGGGGAGACCATTTGCCGGCGGCAACGTGTGACTGAGCTTTCATAGACGTAACCTCTGGCTTCCGTTCTTGCAGGCGGCTTTTAGCTCAGAACCGCCCAGCTTTGTTATTGTCGTCCTTGTTATTGAGACTCGGCGGCGCTGGCAACTCACGCGGGCGCGGAGCTGCTGTCCTTAGAGCATCAGAGGGCGCACAGATTCCGCCGCATTTCGGAGCAGAGGAAGAAATCGTTCGATCATTTCGTCTCGCGAAATTCGATCGACATGGGCTCCGATGTTCATGGCGGCAACGATCGCGCCGTCATGGCGGCATACCGGTACTGAGATTGAGCGAAATCCTGGTTCGGCTTCCCGATCCACCAGCGAATATCCGTTGCTGCGATCGGCTGCGATCGTTGTCAGCAAACTGTTGCGGTTCGTTACGGTGGATGGTGTCAGCGCCGTCAGCTTCATCGCACCGATTGTCGAGGCAAGCTCATCCTGCGTCAGTCGGCCCAGCAGGATGCGTCCGACGGCGGTGCAGAAGGCCGGCAACCGGTAGCCAATATCGACTCCGGCGGAAAATACTCGCGCTGGACTGGCGCGGGCCACAAACACAACCTCGTCGCCGTCAAGAATCGCCAGCGAGCTGATTTCTTGTGCCTCGCTCGACAGCCGGTCCAATGCCGGTTGAAGTACGGAGACGAACTGGCTCGACGAGAGCCACGCGGCCGCCAGCCGGAGCACCTGTGGCGTCAGCGCAAAGAATTTGTCGCCGGCTTCGACGAACCCACTCTGTGCAAGCGTAAAGAGAATGCGGCGCGCCGTCGCCCGCGGCAACCCGGCAGCCTTGGCAACGTCGCTCAGCGTCATCGGTCTGGGTCCGATGCCGAAGACCTCGATGACGCGAAGCCCGCGATCCAGACTCTCGATGAATTCAGGCCCGGGACGCTTTGCGTCGAGTTCGGATTTGGTTCGCTTCGGCTTTGGCATTGGCTTGATCTCGGGCGTTCAATTCATTGGGCCTGATGAAAACCGCTTGCGCCGGGCCGCCCTCGCAGTAAACTTGTTTTCGAACAAATGTTCAAATAGACGAACATTCTGCCTTTTGCGTACGATGTGAAATAGTCAGGTGGCGAGACGGGAGACGCGATCATGATGAGTCAGGAGCAGAACGATCTGATCACCCGCACCGGTCCCAAGGATCCGGCCGGGAAGCTGATGCGGATGTACTGGCAGCCGGCGGCCCTGGCCGATGAGTTGCAAGAGCCGCGGCCGGTTAAGCCGGTAAAATTGCTCGGTGAAAATCTGGTGCTGTTCCGCGACGAGCAGGGCCGTTACGGCCTGATTGATCGCCATTGTGCGCATCGCGGTGCAGACTTGGCGTTCGGCCGTCTGGAAAATGGCGGTTTGCGCTGCGCCTTCCACGGCTGGCTGTTCGACGCGACAGGTCAATGCCTCGAGACACCCGCCGAGCCAAAGGACTCGCTGCTTTGCCAAGGCATCAAGCAGCGCGCTTATCCCGTCGTGGAGAAAAGCGGAATTCTCTGGGCCTATTTTGGCGAAGGCGAACCGCCGGCGTTTCCGGAGATCGACTGTTTCGTTGCGCCCGACGCCTATACGTTCGCGTTCAAGGGCCATATCAACTGCAACTGGCTGCAGGCACTCGAGGTCGGGATCGATCCGGCGCACGCGTCTTTCCTGCACCGCTTCTTCGAGGACGAAGACCCAGCCGCTGCCTACGGCAAGCAGTTCCGTGGCGCGTCGGCGGGCAGCGAGATGCCGATGACAAAGATCCTGCGCGAATACGATCGTCCGATCATCAATGTCGAACACACCGAATACGGCATGCGATTGATCGCGCTGCGCGAGATCGACGACGAGCGAACCCACGTTCGCGTCACCAACCAGCTATTTCCGCACGGATTCGTCATTCCCATGAGCACCGAGATGACGATTACGCAGTGGCATGTGCCGGTGGATGATGAGAATTGCTATTGGTATGCGATCTTCACCAGCTATTCGACGCCGGTGGACAAGCAGAAAATGCGCGACCAGCGGCTCGAGCTTTACGAGCTTCCGGATTACGTCTCGCGGAAGAACAAGACGAACGATTATGGTTTCGATCCGCACGAGCAGGCGACCCAGACCTATACGGGCATGGGAACCGACATCAACGTGCACGATCAGTGGGCTGTGGAATCCATGGGGTCGATCCAGGATCGCACCAATGAACATCTCGGCCAGTCCGACAAGGCGATTGTGCAGTACCGTCGCTTGCTTCGGCAGCAAATCGAGAAGGTTGTTGGCGGCGAGAAGCCGTTCATGTTTCTCGATGGAGCGCATGCGCGTAGTATCCAGGGGCCTGCAACGATGGATGGCATCGGACCCACGCGTGGATGGGAAACCTTTTGGATGGAGGTGGATGTCAAACGCCGCCGTGGTGCGCCGTGGGCGGCGCCGGTTCCTGCCGAGCTTGCCGAAAAGATTCGTCATCTGACGGCTGCCGAGTGAACGATGGCCTTTCGACTTGTATGGGGGAGGCCGTGCGTTGAGCTTTGTTGAGCGTTACGGTCTGTGGTCGGACGAACAGAAAGAAGCTGCAGTCCGCCTGCGCCGGATCGTCGAAGAGCAAAAGCTTGAAGTCATCAGGCTGTCTTTTCCCGATCAGCACGGCATCCTCAGAGGCAAGACGCTGGTGGCGAGCGAAGCACTGCGCTCGCTTGAAAACGGCTGCACCATAACCACGACGATGCTGGCCAAGGACACTTCACATCGCACGGTGTTCCCGGTGTTCACGGCCGGCGGCGGGTTTGGAATGCGGGAGATGGAGGGCGCCGCCGACGTCCTGATGGTGCCGGATCCTCTGAGCTTTCGCGTGCTACCGTGGGCTTCGGCTACCGGCTGGCTATTGTGTGATGTGCATTTTACCGACGGACGCCCGGTGCCCTTTGCGACCCGCAATCTCTACAAATCGGTGCTGACGACCCTCGAGAAGCGGGGCTACGACTTCGTCGCCGGCCTCGAGGTCGAGTGCCACATCTTCAAGCTCGAGGATGCGCGGATGTCGCCGGAAGATGCCGGCCAACCGGGCCAGCCGCCATCTGTCAGTCTGCTGTCGCACGGCTATCAGTATCTGACCGAGCAGCGTTACGATCAGATGGAACCGGTGCTTGAGATGATCCGCCGCGACATCCTTGCGCTGGACCTGCCGTTGCGATCGATCGAAGTCGAATTCGGCCCCAGCCAATGCGAATTCACATTCCAGCCGACGGTGGGCCTGCGGCCGGCTGACAACATGGTGTTGTTTCGTAGCGCGGTGAAGCAGATCTGCCAGCGGCGCGGCTACCACGCGACCTTCATGTGTCGCCCCCAAATACCGAATGTGGTCGCGTCGGGCTGGCATCTGCATCAGTCGCTGGTGTCGCGGACCGAGGGTAAGAATGCCTTCATGGCAACGGAGAGCGGTGAACCGCTCAGTACATTTGGCCGCAATTATCTTGGCGGGTTGTTGCAACATGCGCGCGCATCGACGGTTTTCACGAC
>JBEPUM010000045.1:0-21593 GCA_041691515.1 Pseudomonadota bacterium
TGCATTTCGATCTGCCTGTTTGAAAGGTTGCAGCTAGCCTTGATCTCCCGGAATTACAAGGGTTTAAGCGGGATGGCGGCATGCTATGGGTATCGTCAGGGGAATGCGAGCATGTCATGGGCGTTGAGCCGTCACCCAAAATCGTCATCGTGGACGAAAGCCCGGTCCGGGCCGCGATCCTGGAAGAGGGGCTGAAGGAGGCTGGGTTCTCCCGCGTTGAGCATATCCGCGAGATGCACAATCTGCTGGCTCGGATCTATACCCTCGATCCCGACGTCATTCTGATCGATCTGGAAAATCCGAGCCGCGACGTGCTGGAACAAATGTTCCAGGTCAGCCGTGCCGTGCGCCGGCCGGTGGCGATGTTCGTCGATCAGAGCGACACCGCCTCGATCCAGGCCTCGATCGATGCCGGTGTCTCGGCCTACATCGTTGACGGGCTGAAGAAGGAACGGATCAAGCCGATCCTCGATCTCTGCGTGTTTCGCTTCAATGCCTTCGCCAAACTTCAGAACGAACTGGATCGCGCCAAGTCGGCGCTCGAGGAGCGCAAGATCATCGATCGCGCCAAAGGGCTTCTGATGAAAGTAAAGGGGCTTACCGAGGACGAAGCCTACGTCTTGATGCGGTCGACGGCGATGCGCGAGAAAAAGAAGATCGGCGACATCGCTCAGTCGATCATCACGGCGGCGGAGCTGCTCAAATGACCGGTCGTCCGCTCTGCATCGGGTTCATTCCGCTGGTCGATGCCGCGGTGTCGATCGTTGCGGTCGACAAGGAGTTCACCGCGGCCGAAGGCCTCGATGTCACGCTGGTCCGCGAAGTGTCATGGTCGAACGTGCGGGACAAGCTCAATATCGGCCTGTTCGACGCAGCGCATCTGCTGGCACCCGTGGCGATCGCATCGAGCCTTGGCCTCGGTCACATCAAGGTGCCGATCGTGGCGCCGTTTAATCTGGGCGTGAACGGTAACGCGATCACGGTATCGCCGGGTCTGCATGCCGCTATCATGCACGAAGCGGATGGCGATCCGCTCGATCCCATGGTCACCGCGCGGGCACTGGCGCGCGTGGTGGCAGCGCGGCGCACGAGCGGCGCTCCACCGCTGACGTTCGGGATGACCTTTCCGTTCTCCACCCATAACTATCAGTTGCGATTCTGGATGGCTGCGGGCGGCATCGATCCCGACGAAGACGTTTGTCTGGTGGTGCTGCCGCCGCCTTACATGGTGGACAGTCTGGCGAACGGCCTTGTCGACGGATTTTGTGTCGGCGCGCCCTGGAATTCCGCGGCCGTCGATCATGGTGTTGGTCACATCCTGCATTTTGTTTCCGACATTTTCAGCCGCGCAACGGAGAAGGTGCTTGCGATCCGGCAGGATTGGGCCGAGCGGCATCCCGATGTGCTGGGCGCCCTGATCCGAGCGCATCGGCGCGCGGCCGATTTCATCGACGATCCTGCCAATCGCGCCGAGGTCGCCCGCATCCTGTCCCGGCCAGAGCGTATCGGTGTGGACGTTGATCTCCTGCGCCGGATCATCGACGGCCGTCTGAAGGTCTCTCCGGATGGTACCATCCGCGAGAACGCCAGCTTTCTGCTCTTTGGCAAGGATAGCGCCGCGCGTCCCGATCCATCGCAGGCCGCATGGCTGTACGCGCAAATGGTCCGCTGGGGGCAGGCGTCGATCCCCCCCGATGCCGTCAGAACGGCGCAGGCCGTGTTCAGACCGGATCTCTATGACGACGCCCTTGGCCGCAGGGAGACGCTCGCGGACGCCCCTGGCGACGCCATGGGCGCCTTTACCGGACCCGCGTTCCAGGCTGACGACGTCGCGGGCTACCTGGCTTCATTTTCGATTTTGCGGCGGCCCTCGTGATACCGAGGGTCACTTCGTGCCTAATTATTGATCTTAATAATAGTTCGGCTAATTTTTAAGCAGCTGCTTTCCAAACCAGCAGCATCGCCGAACGTCGCCACACGCCAAGATTGCACCCGCCAAGCTCAAGCAACTGAAATATCAAATGAATTTCTATTTTTGCTGCATTGGCACACTGTTTGAATAGAGCAGGGAGCCAGCCGCCATTGAAGGCGGTTGGCCATAATCCCGCACGGGATTTCCGCAGCAACGACGCTGATCGAAATCCCTTCTTTATGGCCGCAAGCGCGCGCCGCAGCTGGAGCTTCAAACGATGGATTACGCAAAACCGGCCGACGTTGTTGTCGCAATGATCGACGCGAGCCTGAAGAAGCTGGCAATCGCGCCTCGCGATCTGCTGATCCGCGGCGCGCTGTCCGGCGCGTTGCTGGGGGCGGCGACCGTGCTCGCGTTCGGCACCGCGATGACATCAGGGCAACCATTCGTTGGCGCGCTCGTATTTCCGGTTAGCCTTGTGATGATCGTTCTGCTCGGTCTCGAGCTCGTGACCGGCAGTTTTGGTCTGCTGCCGCTGGCGCGCCTTGAAGGCAAGGCGAGTTGGAGCGCCATCATCGCAAACTGGTCCTGGGTATTTCTCGGAAACCTGCTCGGCAGCATTGCTTTCGGCATCTTGATCGCCATTGCGCTCACCAACATGGGAACATCGGCGCCATCAGGCGTCGCGGCCCGCATTATCGCGGTCGCCGAAGCCAAGACCGTAGCCAATGAGGCGCTCGGCGTCGCGGGCATGGTCAGCGTTTTCGTCAAAGCTATCCTGTGCAACTGGTTGGTCTGCCTCGGCGTCGTGATGGGGATGACCTCGTCATCGACGGTCGGCAAGATCGCGGCGATCTGGCTGCCGATCTTCCTGTTCTTCGCGCTCGGGTTCGAACACGCCGTGGTCAACATGTTCGTGATCCCGACCGGCATGCTGCTGGGCGCGAAAGTCAGCGTCTACGACTGGTGGATGTGGAATCAAATCCCGGTCACGCTCGGCAACATCGTCGGAGGCGCGGTATTCACCGGCATCGCGCTGTACGCGACCTACAAGCCTGCGAAGCAGCTGGCCCCGCTCGGATCGATCACGCCGCAGGTTCCTGCCGAATAATCGAAGATCAGGGCCGGAAGTCTTCCATGCTTGATATGCCGAACGCAGAATTCACGGACGCGCAAAAGCGTTACCTCGAAGGCTTCATGTCGGGCCTTCAGGTCGGCCGTGTCGGAAAAGGTCTTGGTCTGTCAGGCGCGGCTCCCGCGCCTGACAGCACCGCCGAACCGGAGCCGGTCGGCCCTGACGCCGCAGGCTTCAAGGCGCAGAACGGTTTTATTCGCGATGGCAAGAAGCTCTCCGATCCGGAAAAATTCAAGCGTGAGCAGAATCCTTTCGACGCCTATGAGCGTCTGAAGCAACAGGCCTCCAGCAATTCGCCGCCGACGCCCGCCGACAATTTCAGGTGGCGCTACTACGGCTTGTTCTACGTCGCGCCCGCGCAGGACTCCTACATGAGCCGGTTGCGCATTCCGAACGGCATTCTCAAGCACTGGCAGCTCGCAGGCGTCGCTGATCTCGCGGAACGATATTGCGGTGGCTATTCGCACGTCACCACGCGTGCGAACTTGCAGGTGCGCGAGATATTGCCGAAGAACACGATCGCCTTCATTGAAGGCATCCAGGATATCGGACTTTGTTCGCGCGGATCAGGCGCCGACAACATCCGTAACGTCACGGGCACGCCAACGGCCGGAATCGATCCGCAGGAATTGATCGATACGCGAGACTATGCGCGCGAGTGGCACTATCACATCCTCAACGACCGTTCGCTGACGGGCTTGCCTCGCAAGTTCAATGTCGCGTTCGATGGCGCCGGCAAGGTCGCCGTTCTCGAAGACACCAACGACATTGCCTTCGCCGCGGTCGAAGTGAAGGAAGGATTTGGCGCGGATCCCGGCGTATGGTTCCGGTTGGGAATTGGCGGCATCACCGGTCACAAGGATTTTGCCAAGGACACCGGCATCATCGTGCGGCCTGCGGATGCGACGAAAGTCGCCGACGCGATCGTCCGCGTCTTTATCGAAACCGGCGATCGCACCAATCGGCTCAAGGCGCGCCTCAAATACGTACTCGACAGCATGGGAGTCGATACATTCATGCTGGCGGTCGAGGAGAAGCTCGGTTTTGCGCTGACGCGCGTGCCTGCTGACGCGATTGCTGTACGTCCCGCGTTTGACCGGATGGCACATATCGGCGCGCATCCGCAAAAACAGTCGGGCTTGAACTGGATTGGCGTGGTGTTGCCGCTGGGCAAGCTGACCTGCGAACAGATGCGTGGACTCGCGAAGGTCTCGTCCGATCTCGGCGACGGCGATATCCGCCTAACGGTCTGGCAAAATCTTCTGATCTCGGGCGTAACAGATGCCAACGTAGCGCTAGCGGCGGCGGCGATCGAAAAACTCGGTCTCGCCATCAACGCTTCGCACGTTCGCGCCGGACTTATCTCATGCACGGGCAATGCCGGGTGCAAATTCGCAGCCTCGGATACCAAACGTCACGCTGCTGCCATCGGCGACTGGTGCGACGACAAGGTGCAGGTCGACACGCCCTTGAATATTCACCTGACGGGATGTCATCACTCCTGCGCCCAGCACTACATCAGCGATATCGGGCTGCTCGCTGCGAAAGTCCCAAGCGGTAGCGACGAGGATACGGTCGAAGGATATCACCTGTTTGCCGGCGGCGGCTTTGGGCCGGACGCTGACATCGGGCAGGAGGTCTATCGCGATCTGAAGGCCGAGGAGGCACCGAAGACCGTGGAGCGTCTGCTGAAGGCATATATGGCGCATCGGACGTCATCCGATGAAACTTTTCTCGCGTTTTCGCGGCGACACAGCGGGGAAGCCTTGCGCAAGCTCGCCGATTCGGAGGCCAGTGCATGAACAAGATGACACCGCCGTCGCAGATCGAGGTGATCCCGTCATCAGCACCGTTTTCCGAACAGCAGCGCTCCTGGTTGAACGGATTTCTGGTCGGCATGTTGTCGCTCGACGGTTCGACACCGCTCTCGCCCGAGCAGGGCGTCGCTGTGGTTGCAGGCGAGACCGACGATGGCGAAGCGCCATGGCACGATCAGACCATGCCGATCACGGATCGCATGAAGCGCGCGGAGGGAAGACCGCTGCGCCGCCGCATGATGGCGGCCATGGCACAGCAGGATTGCGGCCAGTGCGGATACAATTGCAGCGATTATTCCGATGCGCTGGCGAGCAAATCCGAATTGCGGCTGAATCTGTGCGTTCCCGGCGGCAAGGAAACCGCGCGGATGCTGAAGACGCTCTACGAGGAACTGGACACAGCCAAGTCACCGACGCCGGCGGCTTCCGCGCAAGCGACGCCATCGGTACCTTCAGCAGAAGTCGCGCCGCCCGGACGTTCGCGGGACAATCCCGCGGACGCCACGTTCGTTTCCCGCCGGTTGCTCAACAAAGCAGGATCGGAGAAGGAAACCTGGCATATCGATTTCGACCTCAGCGGCTGCGGCCTGGACTATGTCGTCGGCGACTCCTTCGGCATTTTCGCCAACAACGATCTCGGTCATGTCGATCAGATCATCGCGTTGCTTGGCGCATCCCACACCACGGAGGTGAGGGGAAGGACCCTGCGCGACGTATTGCATGAGGAGGTCTCGCTGGCGCCGGCTCCCGATAGCCTGTTCGAGCTGCTGTCCTACATCACGGGCGGGGCGCAGCGCGAGAAGGCACGGGCGATGGCGCAGGGTGAAGATCCCGACGGCGACGTCGCAACGCTTGATGTCATGGCGGCTTTGCAGAAATTCTCCGGCATAAGACCACATCCAGAAGCTTTTATTGAGGCGCTCGAGCCGTTGCAGCCGCGGCTCTATTCCATCTCGTCCTCGCACAATGCGACCCCGGAAAAACTGTCGCTGACGGTCGACTGCGTCCGCTACATGATCGGAAAGCGAAAGCGCTATGGGCTCGCGTCGACGTTTCTCTCCGAGCGCATCAAGCCCGGCGATAAACTCAAGGTCTATGTTCAGAAGGCGCACGGCTTCGCCTTGCCGCAGAATCCCGATACGCCGATCATCATGGTTGGTCCCGGCACCGGCGTGGCGCCATTCCGCGCATTCCTGCATGACCGGCAGGCGACGCGCGCTCCGGGAAAGAACTGGCTGTTCTTCGGCCATCAGCGCAGCGACTGCGATTTCTTCTATGCGGACGAACTCAACGCCATGAAGGCGTCGGGCGTACTGACGCGATTATCGCTGGCCTGGTCGCGCGACGGCGACAAGAAGTTTTACGTGCAGGATCGCATGCGCGAGGTCGGCCGTGACGTTTGGACATGGCTCGCGGAAGGCGCACACCTCTATATCTGCGGAGACGCCAAGCGGATGGCAAAGGACGTAGAGCGGGCGCTTGTCGATATTGTCGCCCAGTTCGGCGCGCGGTCGATCGACGAAGCCATCGCTTTTGTCGGCGACCTGAAAAAGAAGGGACGATTTCAGCAGGACGTTTACTAAGCCGAGCCAGCGACAGGCCGGAAATTTCGGAAAATTCGCGCCGAATATTCTTCTCGCCGAACGGTCGACGGCGGAATTTTCACCTGGAAACCCGCCGCTGGACGGAAGCGGCGTCGTTATTTCTGCTGCCATCTTGTTTCCGATAGGCAACACGCATCATTTGTCGCGTGTATTACATCGGAGATGACCATGCGCGAACAGCACACCGAACCATACTTGCGTTTGCGCCTCAACCGATTGACCGGGATCGTCGCAATCTACAGTTCGTTCGTTCTGATTGCCGCCGTCGTTATCGGCTCGCGATCAATCCACCCATTCTGATGGCGGAACACCTCACATTGCCGTCTTGAACGGCGCAACCTCGATCCCGTTGTCCTTGAGCGCTTTGCGAAGTCCGCGTGCGATATCGACCGCACCGGGCGTATCGCCGTGGATGCAGACGGTATCCATCCGCATCTTGATCGGTTTGCCGGTGATCGAGACGACTTCTCCGCTCTGCACCATTTTCACCACGCGCTCTGCGATCGCGTTCGCATCGTGCAGGACTGCGCCCGGCTTCCGCCGCGACACCAGCGACCCGTCATCCTCATAGGCGCGGTCGGCAAAAACTTCGTGCACCATCGGCAGGCCCGCAGCATCCCCTGCGGCGACGAGACGTGAATTTGCCAACACCACGAAGATCAGATCGCGGTCGACCGCCTTGATCGCTGATGCGATTGCGCGCGCGGTCATGTCGTCCTCGCAGGCCACATTGGAAATCGCGCCATGCGCCTTGACATGCGTGACCTTGTGGCCGGCCATGGTGGCGATGGCTTGCAACGCGCCGATTTGATAGGCGACGAGATTTTCGATTTCTACCGAGGTGAGACCGACGATGGGGCGCCGGCCGAACCCGTGCAGGTCCCGGTAACCCGGATGCGCGCCGATGCTGACACCGCGCGCCTTAGCAAGATCGACCGTCTTCTTCATCGTGTCGGCATCTCCAGCATGATAGCCGCAGGCGATGTTGACCGATGTCGCGAGCTCGATCATCGCGGCATCGTTGCCCATCGGCCAGACGCCAAAGCTTTCGCCGAGATCGCAATTGAGGTCGATTGCCATGATCTTTACTCCATTGGTGGAGATCGGGTTGTTATGGTTGCGGGAGCGACCAAGTCTGCCACGTCCCGCTGTCGAATGCATTCACGGCGGCGCCGGCGAGGTTGGCGTTCTGCAGCGCTTCGTTGAGATCGGAATTGCGTGCCTCGCGGACGCGGTCTGGCAACGTTCGCAGCAGTTCAGCCATCGCACGGGCCTCGGATTGGGCCTGCGCCATGGTGACGGACTCGAACCGGAAACCACGCCCGGCCGGGATTTGTGCAAAGCGGCCAAGATCGGCTGTGATCACGGTTGCGATCTTCGGATAGCCGCCGCTGGTGCCGCGATCAGGCATCAGTACGATCGGCTGTCCGTTGCCGGGAACCTGAATGCTGCCGTTGACGGTACCATCCGACACGATGTTATGGCCGTGCAGATGCTTGATGTCGGGGCCCTCCAGACGATAGCCCATGCGGTCGCTGGTCGCGGAAATCTTCCACTCGCTGCTGAGAAACAGGTCCTTCGCGTCGCCGAACTCGTCGTCCTGCGGGCCCATCACGACGCGGATCGGACGATCGGATATAGCGGGCAATTCGATCCGGTGCTCGATCGTCGCCTGCGCAGCGTCAACGTCGAGAACATCGCCTGCTTGCAACGGTCGCGGAAATGGACTGCCGAGGCCGGCGCGCGCATTGACGGCGAGGCTGCCAAACATGGGCTCGCCCTTCACGCCGCCTTCAATGGCAATATAACTGAAGGTCCCGCCGCGCGCGAAACCGAGTGTCAGGCTCTCACCGTCACCAAGCGTGCATGACTCGTTGAACGGCACCGGACGGCCCGCAACCTCGGCATTCCGACCTGCGCCTGCGAGCGACACGCGAACCTTGCCCTCACGCGCGGTGAAAGTTGCGCCGAGCGGGCCGACTTCAATGGCCGCCGTAAAGGAGGCATTGCCGACGAGGGAATTGGCCGCAGCCAGGGCCACGCGATCGGCCGCGCCGCTGGGTACAAGACCGTAGCGTTGCGCACCAAAGCGTCCGCCGTCCTGAACCGAGGTCGCGGGACCGACTGATGTGACGACAAGCTTGCTCATGCGGCGACCAGTTCAGCAACGAACTCACCGCGCTCGGCGGCGCGGTCCTGTTCGATAAATTGCTTGCTGTCGACCACATAAAACGTGATGGCATCCCCGGGTTCGAGCAGAAAGGTGGGATCGCGGTGAAGCTGATAGGTGCGCACCGCCGTTTGACCGAGCAGATGCCAGCCGCTGGGGCCGGCGAGGCACTGGATTCCGGTCTGAACACCGCCGATCGAAATCGTACCAGACGGAGTCAGCAGGCGCGGATTTTGCCGCCTCGGCATCTGAAGAGAACTGTCGAGACCGCTGAGATAAGACCACCCCGGCGTAAATCCGATCATGGCGACACGATAGTCGCCCGCGACATGACGCGCGACGATATCGTCCGGCGTGGTGTTCAAGGTTTTGGCAACGTCTTCAAGATCAATGCCGTGCTCGCCGCCATAGGCGACGGGAATGCGCCAGCGTCGCGTGTTCGCTGCGAGCGGCACCGGCAATTGCGCGAGTGGTAACAGCTGTTCGCCGAGCGCATCGAAACCAATTTGAACCGGGTCGTAGTGCACGAGCAGCGATCGATAGGTCGGCACGGTTTCGGTGACGCCATGGATAGGCATCTCTGCAAGCGCGCGATCGAGCGCAAGCACGCGGCGATTGGCCTGCTCGTTGATGGTGCGGCTGAATTCCACGGTTATGGCGGCGTCGCCACTTGGCAGAAGGCGGGGCGGGGGCAGAGGCGTGGTCATGAGCGATCAATGAATTTGTCAGCGAGGGAGTTCAGCAATAGCGTCTTTTGACGCCGAGCGGAATTCGGATCGCAGAATAATGCTTGCAAATTCAATAAATTGTTGGCTGCAAGCGCGATAAGATGCACTAATCGATGGCAATACGCGACGCGCGTTGCAGAGCCTCGGCGCGGCGGCCTTGACGCGATGCATTGCGCCAGCAAGATGCGCCACAAGTTACCCTCATCGGAGTTGCCTTATCCATGTCTCTCACTGCTGAAGCCGTTGCCACCCTTTCGCGCGTTTCGACGGCGACCATCACCACGGTCCTTCTCAAGAAGGGGTTGCGCAATGTCTGGATGCGAGGCTCGCGTCCGCTGCGTCCGGGACAACCACGGCTGGTCGGGCCAGCTTTCACGTTGCGTTTCGTGCCGGCGCGCGAAGATCTTGCCACGCCGGCGTCGTGGTCGTCCCCGATTTCGACACGCACCGCCATCGAAGCAATGCCGGAAGGCTGCATCGCCGTCGTCGATGCCATGGGCGTGAAAGATGCCGGAATCTTCGGTGACATCCTGTGCGCGCGCATGGTCAAACGCGGCGTTGCGGCGCTCATTACCGATGGCGTCGTGCGCGATCTCGAGGGCGTGCTGGGAACGAACCTTCCGGTGTGGTGCGATGGTTTTGCCGCGCCGCCGTCGGTCGCGGGTCTCACATTCGTCGGATGGGGTGAACCGATCGGTTGCGGCGGCGTTGCCGTATTTCCGAACGACATCGTCGTCGCCGATCAGGATGGCGCCGTGCTGATCCCCCAGGCGATGCTCGATCATGTCCTTGCCGAAGGACCGGAGCAGGAGCGTATGGAAGCCTGGATCGTCGATGAAGTGAACAGCGGCGCGGTGTTGCCAGGCCTCTATCCGATGAACGCGGAGACCAAGGAACGCTACGCAGCATCGAAGAAGAAATAACACGCGACAACGGGATGCGGGACGTCGTTGCGTTCCGCGCGAGAAATCAGGAGGTCACCTATGGATATTCATCAAGCAGGTTCGCGGCCGACAAAACGTGCACCCAAGGAGTATTTCACCGGCACGGTATTGCAGGATCCGATCGTCGCTGCTGTGAACGCGCCGTCTCGCGTGCTCGCGGCCGCTGTCGCATTCGAGCCCGGCGCGCGCACCGCATGGCATACTCATCCGCTCGGGCAGACCCTGCACGTCATTTCCGGTGTCGGGCGGGTGCAGACCAAGGGCGGGCCGATCCGCGAGATACGCCCGGGTGACACGGTGTGGATCCCGCCGGGCGAAAAGCACTGGCACGGTGCGTCGCCAACCACCGCTATGACACACATCGCGGTGCATGAATCCCTCGACGGAAATCACATCACCTGGATGGAGCACGTCACCGACGAGGAATACGCCGCAAAGTGACCAACGCTAAAAGCCTTTGAAACCAAAAGCCCTGCCGTGAACGGCAGGGCTTCGGATTGGCGCGTTGTTGCGCAGTCCGATCAGTTCACACGGGCCCAAGTCTGGCCGCCGCAGAACATTCCGCCGAATGCGCAACCTTGCACGCGCAGCCCATCTTTGCCTTTCATCGCAATGGTCGAGCTGTAGGTGCTGCCGCTCTTCGGATCGTAAATCTTTCCGCTCCACTTCGAACCGCTGGGCTTCATGTTGATCAGAACTTTTTCCTTGTTCTGATTGGTGCGGGAATCCACCGAATATCCGCAGAGGTCAGCGCCGCATTCCTCGATCCGGACGCGTCCTTCTTTCTTCTCCGTAATCCACATGCCGAGCGGTCCGACCGGTTCGGCAACCGGCGGCGCGGGCGGCTGGACTGGTTCGCCTGCCGGGGCGGCCGTCGCGACTATTGTGGTCACAGGAGCCTGCTGGACCGGAGCGGTGACAGCGGTTTGTGCTGCTGGAGCAGGTGCCGTCGCTGGCGCAGCGGCGGGCGCCGGGGCAACAGCCTGCTGCACCGGAGCGGCGGCTACTGGGGCTGCCGGCGGCCGGGCGGCCACGGGAGCACGAGCCACAGGCGCGGTCTCCTGCGGCGCATCCCGGACGTCGGAATCGTCGTCGCCGTTGAAATCCTTCCGGCCGGAGTCATACACGCCGGGGATCGAAATCGAGATGCAGGAGGGCGAATCACAGCCGCGCGGAGCATGGATATGGATACGGACGGTGCGGCCGCCGATGTCGAATGAATAGTTTTCACCCGCCTGAGCAGCCGAGACTGACAGCAATAACGCGGCGGCAATAATGAGCCTTTTCATGGGGACCTCCAGTCCGGTTCGGAATCTCATTTCCGACCTTACGTGTGGTCCATTCTTCGGAATGTGATGAACATCACTTTCCGGTTATGAGTCGTGGAAATGCCTGTACTGGTTCAATCGGCGGCTGCTTGCTGCCGGTCCCCCGCGATCGTCCGGAGCCGCGCGCTGGCTTAGTCATCTGGGCCGCTAACGGCGTTTCAAGAATGTTCGTCGCGGCTTCTGCCGATTTCGCCACCGGCCATCTCGCTTCGCAGCGCTTCAAACCGCTGGCGTGCCTGATGTTCGTGGTCATCCACAAACTTGATCGCGGCTTCGCGTGTCATAGGACCGCTGACGAGCGGGTGCGAGTTTTCACCGATCGTTTCATGGACGAAATAGTCGCCGTTGTCGTCGCGGCGCGTGGTCCATTTGAATCTGATAGCGGCGAGCGGCCCGGGCCCATACCTCGTGTAGCTGTCAGCATCGATGTCACTAGGAGCAACCGAGGGCGCGGCAGCGGCTGGCGGCTCCACGGGAGTCTCTTCCGCCGAAGGTTCGGGCTGATCCGATACCGCAGGCTCGTCGCGCGCCGCCTCAGGCTCATAAGACTCATGAACCGCCTCCTGCCTGTCGGAAGCTTCCGACTTGTCGAGGATGCTCGCTATCGCTGCAAGAACATGGTCGGTCGGATCGCCTTCACTCACCTGCCTGTCCCCCGAGTTGATAGGGGACGATGCGGCCATAAGACCGCAAATGATAACGCCCGTCCCCAAGCGCTTCTGAATGAATGTATCTAGGCGCAAATGGGCGGTTTTTTGTCTTTCCAGGGGCGCTGCTGCTCAAGTTGCGCGGCAAGCCGAAACAGCGTTGCTTCCTCGCCGAAGCGCGCCGCGAACATCATGCCGAGCGGTAGTCCCGCCGCGTTCCAGGCGAGAGGAACCGACATCGCCGGCTGTCCCGACATGTTGAACATGCTTGTGCCCGGCATGTAGCGCCGCAGAACTGGCGCAATATGCGACAGATCGTTCGACATCGTATCGAGTTCGCCGATGCGTAGCGGAGGCGAGCACAGGGTTGGCGACAGGAAGATATCGCAACCTTCGAAGAACGTAGCGAGGCTCCTGGATATCTGGAATGCGGCGAGCTGCGCAGCAACGTAATCAACGGACGCAGCCTTTTTCGCGTTGGCGGCGCTGGCAAGTGTCAAGCGTTCGAAATCACGGTCGGTCACGGCGCGTCCGAGGCGTTGCTCCGTCAGTTGCACCGTCAGCGCGGTGTTGGCGGCGACGATCGTCGCCATCCCGACCGCCGGATCAGCGGCCAACACCGGCGCGCGTTCCTCGACATGATGTCCGAGACCGGCGAGCATTTTCGCGACATCGCGAACCGCGCTTGCGATTTCGGGATCGACGGCATCGCCATAGGGCGAGCGGTCGGTGAAGGCAATCCGCAGCCGGCCGGGATCGCGGCCGACTTCGTCGGCGAATGGCCGCTCCGGCGCCGGCGCAACATACGGGCTCGACGGCTCCGGGCCATGGATCGCGTCCAGCATCGCCGCGCTGTCCCGCACGCTGATGCTGACCACATGTCCGACAGAAAACCCGCCCCAGCCTTCGCCCTTATCGGGACCGACCGGCGTACGTGCGCGCGTCGGTTTCAGCCCAAACACGCCCGACGCAGAAGCCGGGATGCGGATGGAGCCGCCGCCGTCGCTGGCATGCGCCACGGGAAGAATCCGGGCGGCGACCGCCGCGGCTGCGCCGCCTGACGATCCGCCAGAGGAATGCGCGGGATTCCACGGATTGCGGGTCGGGCCGAACAGGCGGGACTCGGTCGTCGGCATCAGCCCGAATTCGGGGCTGGAGCTCTTGCCGAAGACGGTCAAGCCGGCATCGAGGAAACGTTGCGCAAGTGTTCCATTGTGATCCGCGACATTGTCCTTGAACAGGCTGGCACCGAAGGTTGTGACGGTCCCTGCCAGCAGTTCGAGATCCTTGATCAGGAACGGCACGCCGGCGAACGGACCTTTGGAAAGACCGCGTTCAACCTGCTTCCGCGCGTAGTCGTAGTGCTTGACGACAACCGCGTTGATTTGAGGATCGACCTTCTCCGTCCGCGCGATGGCCTCATCGAGCAGTTCCTTCGGGCTCACCTTCTTGTCGCGAACGAGCGCAGCAAGACCGAGACCGTCGTAGTTGCCATATTCCTTGAACGCCATGGCGATATCCACGCTGCTCGCTGTGAAGAGACTGACAAACCTGCCGCCGTTTGAAGACGGCCAGCAACCGCCGCGCGGTTAGCCGAGCACGTCCTGATTGATCACGTTCTGGCGAATATGCTCACCGTCGAGAGCACTCAGAATGTTCTTCGCGGTCTGCAATCCCATCCGGTCCAGCGCTTCATGGGTCACGCCGGCGACGTGCGGAGCCATGATCACATTCGGCAGCGAGAACAGCGAGTGTCCGACCGGCGGCGGCTCCTGTTCGAAGACATCGAGGCCGGCGCCTGCAAGCTTGCCTGAGGAAAGTGCATCGTAGAGCGCACGCTCATCCACAATGCCACCGCGAGCCGTATTGACGAGATAGGCCGTCGGCTTCATTCGTCCGATCCGTGCCGCGTTGAACAAGCCGGTCGTCTCCGGCGTCTTCGGACAATGGACGGTCACGAAATCTGCGCGCGGAAGCGCAGCATCGAGATCCGCGACAGGCTCACACCCCGCCGCCTTGATCTCCGCAGCCGGCTTGTAGGGATCGTAGACCAGTACGTTCATTTCCATCGCCAGGCATCGCTTTGCGGTGCGAGTCCCGATCCGCCCGAAGCCTACGATCAATACGGTCTTGCCAAACAAATCGAACGGCCACTGACCGATCCGCTGCGGCCAGCGGCTTTCGACGACCATGGTGTGCATTTCCTGCGCGCGTTTCGCGAGCGTCAGCATCATGAACAGGGCGGCTTCGGCGACGGAGGGCGAATTGGCCGTTCCGGCCGTCATCAGCGGAACGCCATGACGGCTGAGCGCAGGGACATCGATCGCATCAAAACCGACGCCAATGCGGGCAACCACCTTCATGTCCTCGGACGCTTTGACTTCGGGCTCGCCGAAGCGCGTTCCGCCCAGCGCGACGCCGTGTACCGGCGCATGCTGCTTGAGGAGAGCCTCGAAATCGGCCGCCGATATCATGTTCGGAAAGGGAATGGCCTCGACGTCGCCGCGGTCCTTGAACAGGTCCCAGCCCAGCGATGACATCGTTTCCGTGATCAGTAGTTTCTTCTTGTTGGTCGACATTTCCAATCCCTGACCCTTGTTGCGACGGGGTCAGATGACGACCCCACTTTCTGCGTTTAACAGGTGCATATTGTTCAGGTCTACCGCCATTTTCAGCGGCGCGCCGTCCTGTGCGCCCGCGCTCGGATTGGCGCGTCCGCAGACTTGCGCGCCGTTGATCGGAAAATAGATCAGGGTTTCCATGCCCATCGGCTCCGTGACATCGAGTTTTGCCTCGAAGGCTTCAAAGCCGGGGCCGGAATTCGATTTGGCATCGGTGATATGCTCGGGCCGCAGACCGAGCAGCAACTTGTCATCGCGGCTGATCGATTTGTATCGCGCAGCACGCTCTGGCGGCAACGGAAACACGAGCTGGTCGTTCAGGCGAACACGCACCTGGCCCGACGTTTCCTCAAGTTCGCAGGGGATGAAATTCATAGCCGGCGATCCGATGAACCCTGCGACGAACTTGGTCGCAGGCCTGTGATAGAGTTCGTTCGGCGTTCCCACCTGTTCGATCTTGCCTTTGTTCATGACCACAACCCGGTCCGCGAGCGTCATGGCCTCGACCTGATCGTGGGTCACGTAAACCGTGGTGGTGCGGACCTTCTGATGGACCTTCTTGATCTCAATGCGCATCTGCACGCGCAGCTTGGCGTCGAGATTGGATAGCGGCTCGTCGAACAGGAAGACCTTGGGATGCCGCACGATGGCGCGTCCCATCGCGACGCGCTGGCGCTGACCGCCTGACAACGCTTTCGGTTTGCGCTCTAGAAGCTCGGTGATGTCGAGAATGCGCGCGGCCTCATCGACACGCTGCTTGATTTCCGCTTTCGGAAAGCGCTTCAGGCGCAAGCCAAACGACATGTTCTCCGCGACCGTCATATGCGGGTACAGCGCGTAATTTTGAAACACCATCGCAATATCGCGGTCTTTCGGCGGCACGTCGTTGACGACATCGCCGTCGATTGTAATCTCGCCGCCCGTGATCTCCTCGAGACCGGCTATCATGCGCAGGGTGGTGGATTTTCCGCAGCCCGATGGGCCGACCAGAACCACGAACTCGTGGTCCGCAATATCGAGGTCGATGCCGCGCACCGCCTCGACGTTGTCGTACATTTTCACAATTTTGCGCAACTCTACGTCAGCCATCGCCAATTCACCCCTTGGTTGCGCCAGCAGTTAGTCCGGAAATGTAGTAGTCCATCAGGAATGCGTAGATGATCAGCGGCGGCGCCGCGCTCAGCAGCGCACCGGTCATGATCTGCCCCCAGTTGAAAACGTCGCCCTTGATCAAGGTCGTGATGATGCCGACCGGCAATACGAGTTCGCTGGTCGTTGTCGTGAAGGCGAGCGGATAGAGAAACTGTGACCAGCTCACGGTGAAGGCAAAGATCGTCGCGGCGATGATGCCGGGGAAGGCGACTGGCACGAAGATGCGCAGCAAGGTCTGCATCCAGGTCGCTCCGTCGATAATCGCCGCCTCGTCCAACTCCTTTGGAATCGATGCGAAATAGCCGATCATGATCCAGGTCGCGAACGGCACCGTCAGCGTCGGGTAAACAACAACCAGAACATACCAGTGATTGAGAAGTTGAATGCCGGTGAGGTCATGAAACACCGCAAACATCTTGAACAGCGGGATAAACAGCAGGCTGTCCGGGATCAGGTAGGTCAGGAACACGCCGGTCGCCAGCGTCGCCGAACCCCAGAATTTCATCCGTGCCAGCGCGAACGCCGCCGGAATCGAGATCAGCATAGTGATGACCACGACACAGGCGGAAACCATCGCGGAATTAAGAAAGAACCGCAGGAACTGGCTAGATCCCAGCAATTCTTTGTAGTTCGACAGCGTGGGATGATAGACCCACCATGGATTGGTCGCTGCCGATATTTCCCCGCTGGTCTTGAGCGATGTGATCAGCGTGTAGATTGGCGGAAACAGGAAGAAGATCGCAAATATCGTGAGAAAGACATAGGACCAGCGCAACGCCCAGGCGCGATCCTGGCTCATGCTCCGCAATTTGCGGCGGGGGCCTGCTTTGTCGATCGTCGTTGCCATGGTCATGACGCTTCATTCCCCCGCTGGTTGATGTCCCGCAGGATGAATACCGCGGCGATTGCGAGGATCGGGAACATGAACAGCGAGACGCTGGCGCCGAGCGGAATGTCGCTGCTCTCGATGCCTAGCTTGAATGCCCAGGTCGCGAACAGGTGCGTCGAGTCCAGAGGTCCGCCCGATGTCAGAATCCGCACGATGTCGAAATTTGCGAAAGTGACGATCAGCGAGAACAGCACGGTGATGGAGATGATGTTGCGCATCATCGGGAGCGTGATGAACCAGATCCGCTGCCACCAATTGCATCCGTCAATAGCGGCCGCTTCGTAAAGCTGTTCCGGCACGGATTTGAGCGAAGCCAGATAGAGGATCAGGAAGAACGGTGCACCATACCAGATGTTGACAAGGATCACCGAGAAGCGCGCCCAGCCCGCATCGCCCGTCCACGGAATCGGTCCGATACCGAAATGCAACAATATCCAGTTGAAGGCGCTGTAGGACGGATCGAACAGCCACAGCCAGGTCAGGGTGCTCATGGCGGGAGGAACGACCCACGGCACCAGCAACATGCCGCGCCATCTGCGCTGTTTGTTGGCGGGAACGTTGTGGACGAGATGGGCGGTGATGAATCCGATCAGCGCCTTGAAAATGACCGCGGTGATTGCGAACAGGCACGATTGCCGCACCACCATCCAGAAGGTTTCACGGGTAAACAGGAATGTGAAATTGCCGAACCCGACGTAACGCTGCATCGACTTGTTCAGCGTAGCCAGATGTACCGAATAGATCGCTGGATAGACGACGAGGATCGCGATCAGCAAAATCAATGGCAATGCCATGAAGAATGCGGTCGTCGATTTCCGCTGCCAGAACTTGCGAAAGCCGGATATGGGGCGTTTACGCGATCCTGCTTTCGCTGAACGCGGTGGTGTATTGATTGCGACGTCGGCCATTTGTCCCCTCGCGGTTGAAATGTCCGGGCGCCTCCACGCCCGGACATGCAGTTGCGAAATTGAAGGACGTCAGGTTCGCATGAAACCTTGAACTTCGTTCTCGGCCCAGTCGAGTGTCTTTTCCATCGACTCGCCCTTGTAGTGCCTTACGCACATCTTGGTGAGCGTCGCCTGCGAGTAGATTTGCTGGGCAATTTTCGGCGGCGCGGGAGAGGCTGCGATCGAAAGGGTCTGGATATGATAGGGGTCGGGATAGCTGAACAGCGTTCCCTTGGGCGGTCCTTCCTCCGCCCAGGTCTTGAAATCGAGCAGCTTCTCGAACGCCGGAAGATCGTAGCCGCCGCTGGCCGCAACCTGCTGTTCGGCCGACGAACGCTGCAAGAGATGTGTCAGCAAGCTCTTGGCCGCCGATTTGTTGGGTGAGAAATTCCAGACCGTGTTGATGAACGGAAGGTACGGTGCGAAGCGGCCTTTCGGTCCCGTCGGGAAGCCATGAGTCCAGCACTGCTCGGCGATTTTGGGGGCGTCGCGCTTTGCAACCGCCCAGGCGCTCGGCGGATTCATGATCATGGCGCCGTTGCCGGAGACCAGCCACTTGTTGTTGGACGAGTCATCCCATGCCGGAACGTCCGCCGGCATGAAGGCCTGCAGTTTCTTGTAGAAATCAAGCCACTGACGAACAGCGTCGGTCTTGACTGTGACGTTGCCCTTGGCGTCGACCAGCGCGCCACCGAAGGCCAGCAGGAACGCACCTGCCGAGTCCACGGAGTCCGACGTCTCGCCGAGGCCGATGCCGAATGGATTGCCTCCCTTGTGACAGGCTTCGGCGGCCTTGAGGAAAGTTTCCATGTTCCAGTTGTCCGCCTTCGGCGGGCTGCCGGCCGGAAACATTTCCTGGATGTCGATATTGGCGTGCTTCTTAAGCAAATCGATGCGCGAACATGGACCCTTGATTTGGCTGCCTGTCGTGCAGGGAACGCCGATCCATTTGTCTCCCAACTTCGCCAGATATTCGACGGTTCCGTTGACCTTGCCATTTGTGGCGATCAACTGATCCATAATGTCATTCATCGGCTCAAGCATTTCCGCATTTGCATGCGGCCACCAGGTCGGCATCGTAACGATGTCGTGTCCCGACTTCGCCTGGGCTTCGGCGGCGATGGTGATCAGGTTCTTGTTGCCCTGCGATGTCACGTAGTCGATCGTGACCTCGACTTTTTCCTTTGCCGCCCATTCATTGACGAGCTTGGTCGTCACACCATTGGCGCCGGGAACCCAGTGATCCCAGAAGGCCATCGAAAGTTTGCCGGCGGCATGAGCGCCGCGCACGTATGGCGCCGTGATCAACGCCGCGGAGGTCGCGGCCGTTGTGGCTAAAAATTGCCGTCGAGAAAGCTTCCTGCGAGTCATGGCATCTTCTCCCTGATGAGCCAACTATGGTGCCTTATTTGAACCGGCTTGTTTTTATGTCGCCGCTCCTGCTGCAGGACGCGGACGTGATTGTTCTTATGATCTGAACAGAATTGTCGGCATCTGTCGAGAAATCAACGCGATCAAATTCCTAAAACTTACGTCGGGAGTCGCCACGCGAGAGACGATCAAATTTAGTGCATCAAGAATGTCCGGATTTCCAGATTTTGGCGCGACCAGCTTCTGCCGCACTGCACACGAAGCTTTTTTGATCAACCAAAAATTTTATGATCGACCAAAATTTTATGATCGACCAACACGGGTGGGGCTCTGCGTCGCGAACTGGCCTAAGCGAGCAGGTTTTCAAGCGCCGACAGTAGACTTGTGGCCCGTGGACTTGCATCTGCAGGCGACGATATTGTGGTGCTGGGTGCAATCGCGTGGTTGGACAAATTGAGATGCGAGGGCGGGGGAAAAGATCATGATGAGAGCAATCGGCGTGAAACGCGATTTTCCAGTGACGCGCGTCGCGGCTGGAATCCTCGCCCTGCTACTTCTTGCCGCGCCAGGTTTTCTTCACGCCCAGGGGTTGGTCAAGGGCGTCGAGGACGGAGCCAAAGCCGGCAACAAGGCGGCGGGACCGGTCGGTGGCGTGCTCGGAGGCGCTATCGGCGGTGTCGTGGGCGCGGTCACCGGCGTGCTCGGGGTTCCGGCTGGCAACAACGGCAGTGTACGGGGACCGGTGCAGGGCAGTCAGGCGGGATCGTCCGAGAAATCTGCCAAGACGACAAAAGGCAAGAAGGGGACGAAAGCTCCGCAGGCTGCACAGCAGAGTGAACCCGCGCAACTCACGGCCGACCAGATAGTCGCCAATAGCGACGCGAACATTGCGCGCATCAAGGACGAACTCAAGCTCACTCCCGAACAGGAAAAGCAGTGGGCGTCCTTCAACAGCGCAATGCATTATCTCGGCCACAACGGCGCGGACCGGTTGAACCTCCGCATCGCGCGCGCGAAACGCGATCCCCCCGACGACATCATCGAGCAGATGCGCAACGAGGCCCAGTTTCTCAACGATCGCGCCGTCGACCAGAGAAATGTCGCCGATGCTGCGGAGCCGTTATTCGGGAGCCTCGATAGCAAGCAGAAGGCCATCTTCATTGAAGAGATGGTTCGCCTGAGCCGCGAGCGCGGCCTCGATTGAAGCGATCTCTTGCATCCGCTGCCGGCGCCCGATGCAATTTCTGCGAAACTGCGGGCTTAATCCCACCCACGATCAAGTTGGCACCAATCGCCGTGCTTGATTTGGTAAATTTTTGTTTGTGCCCCTTGCTTCAATGCAAGGGAGTTCGCCGTTCGGATTTTAAAATTTGACGCTTATTGGTTCTCCAACAAAAATGGGGGAGAGGACAATGAACGTTCAAATTTCGTGCTCGCCAAGATATCCGATCAATCGCTGGGCGCTGAGGGCGCAGGACGTCCTTATGGTTTCTGCTTTCGGTATCTGGTCAGTGGTGCTCGGTCTTTCGCCAATTCTGATCTTCCACGCGCTGGCAAGTTAGGTCTCGCGCTGCGCGACGAAATGTTTCGCCGTTTTGGCGAGGACTCAAGAGCGCGCGCTATTCCGTCCGGCTGATTTCAGCGAACATCTCTCGTTAGCCGTGGCTACATACGGCTGATAAGGTGATGCCTTCGTGATCTCTGGAGGGTTAAGCGCGTGCTGTTGTTTCGCGGCGGGGAGTCGCATTCGAGATCGATTCTCAAAGCCATCAGTTGGCGCACGCTGGGAACGCTGGATACCTTTGCAATCAGTTGGTTCATGACTGGCAAGATCGCGGTCGCAGGATCGATCGCGGGCCTCGAGGTGATCACCAAGATCGCCTGGTACTATCTGCATGAACGTATCTGGGCAGCAATCACGTGGGGCCGGCGTTGAGTCCCCCAGACTGAGCAAAATGCCCGGCATCGCTAAACCCGGCTCGCAAGAGCCGCCGGCAACCCGTTGAATCTCCGCGTATCCGACGCCGGTTCAGGTTGAGGGGCGGTCCGGACGGGTAGGAGGCTTTGCGTACTCGATTGATCGCGGTGGCGAGGCCGTAGGTCCCCAATCCCTGGGAACCAGAGATCGCAGATCGCGTTAAGGATTGAGGCAGGGCGCTGGAGTAAAGGCAGTGACGGATTTCGACCTTAGCGATGCGCCTCGTGTCAGGACCGAGCGTTTCGACGTGGTTTTGTCGTGTCTGGCCGGGATTCTCGTTGCCGCCATCTTTGTGGTCGCAAGCCTTTAGACTGGGCTGAGAATTCAATTCGCGGCTGGCGGAAGGGGTG